>NZ_JBBVMF010000004.1:0-332559 GCF_038150125.1 Rhodohalobacter sp. 8-1
GTAGACCGCCCCGTACGAAAAGCCGGGGTCATTCATCCCCCACGCCTCGCTGTGATCGGTAAACGTTAAATCACCATTGTTACGAAACAGGTAGTTGGGAATAGTATAATCATGCAATTCATCTAAAATTTGTTTCTTGCGCTGCACCACAGTATCTCGGTTATCACTGCCGCCGGCAAAATGCAGATCCGATCGATAACCAAAATCATTTACTGCTTTGGGATACCCATTGGTGACTAGCAGATCTTTAAATCCACTATTGTCAAAATCCGCAAAAAGCGACGTCCAACTCCAATGGGTAGTCGCTATACCTGCCATTCTTCCTATCTCACTAAAAATCACCTCTCCATCGGTAGTTACTCCTTGATTCATTTGAAGAGTATTGATGTTATAATGAGGAAAAAAACCCTGGCGCCGCAAGTCTATAAACCCACCGTAGGTAGTAGATCCACTCATCTTTTTCTGCACTGAGAGCTCTTCCGGCATCATGTCCGTTTGCATAATATCGGGCCATCCATTATTTGTAAAGTCAGCTATGTCAATCCCCATTCCGGCAAAGCTGGTATGCCGCAGGTAATCAGCGGCTCTATCCGTAAAAGTGCCATCCTTGTTATTGATGTAGAGTACATCGTTGGGTGTGATATCATTAGACACATAAATATCCGGCCAGCCATCGCCGTTCAAATCTGAGACAGCAACACCTAAGCCGTATCCAAGTCGTTTTGAGAGCCCGGCATCTTCCGAAATATTCGTAAATGTTCCGTCTCCATTATTTCTGTAAAGCTGATCAAGTCCATAAGGATTCGGTTCAGTTGCTCCGGTAAAACTTTCCCCTGTATCTCCACGGCTAAATTCTCCGGGTGAATTTCCAAGAAGAAAGAGATCGAGGTAACCATCTTTATCATAGTCCAAAAAGGCGGCATGAGTTGTAAATCCGGGATCATCGACGGAGAATTCACTGGCGGCCTCAACAAAAGTACTATCTCCGTTATTGAGATAGAGCAAGTTCCGTCTATCCTCAGGTGATGACCATGGAGAACCGGATATAGAAAGATAAATATCGAGATATCCATCTCCGTTGATATCAACCATAGAAACCCCCGTCACTTTGCGGTCTGTTTTAATGCCGGAAAGATCCGTAATATCCTGGAATTGCATATCGCCCTTATTCAGATAAAGTTGGCTCGGAACATAGTTGCCGGAAAAAAAAAGGTCCGACAGCCCGTCATTATTGATATCACCCACAGCCACACCCGCCCCGTTGTAGAGAAAATGATCGGTCTGGACGTTTAGAGAGTCGGTGGATACAATAGTATTAGAAAATGTGATGCCGGTATCGTCCGGAGATAGTTCTCGGAATAAAGGATCGGGCTGATCATTGGGAGTACATGCGACAGAGAGAAGAATGACAAAACTGGTAATAATAGCTAACCGGGAATACAACGCCATCCACTTAAATTCAATTGGAGATTTTGAATATAAGGTAACATTTCAGATTGTATTTAGCATACAAAAACTGCGTTAATACTTGTCAAAGGGCATCATTAAACATTTAAAAAGTAAGACTCACGTCAACCATATTCAGGCACCTGCAAATTTTAACTTTTCACTCCTCAAACAGCTCTTCCATCGGCACGAGATACGACAGGTCTTCCTGCTCAATCGCAAACCCATCCAGCATGGAGGTATGTTGTGAGTCAGCCGCCAGCAAGGACTGCAGTTCATCATACAACAGCGGTGAATCCGTCTTTACCGACTCCAGCCGTTCGATCCGCGATTCCGGGTCCAGGTCCACGATCTCCTTAAACAAGGTTTGGATTTTATCCCACTGGTTTGAATTCATAATCTGCTCTTATAAAGGTTTGCATTCGTACGCTACACCCTCTATACGCGCAAGAACTTAAAGGAAACGGAGAAAGAATGTTGAGCGAAACCTGATTCAATTGCCGACTCAAATAGTTGCCATTTCGGAAGGATTAATTCAAGAGCGAAGAAATGCTGAAAAAAATAAAAAAAGCCCGCAGTTAATTTGATCCAACGGGCTTTAAGATTGAAAACACTTCTGAAATGGAGAGTCAGGTTTATTTGCGTGCGACCCCTGTCTCCTTGGCAGCAGCTTTCACGGCTTTAGCTACCTGGCGAACCACCTGTTTGTTGAAGACACTGGGAATGATGTATTCCTCACTGACATCATTCTTATCAATGCAGTTGGCGATAGCTTGTGCAGCTGCCTGCTTCATCTCCTCGTTGATGTCGGTGGCGCGGGCATCCAGCGCTCCCCGGAAAATTCCTGGGAAAGCCAGTACGTTATTAATCTGATTGGGATAGTCACTTCGTCCGGTAGCAATAATTCGGGCAATATCCTGGATCTCTTCGGGCATGATTTCAGGAGTTGGGTTGGCCATGGCGAATACAATCGGATCACGCCCCATTGCCTCGACCGCTTTTTTTGGAATCGTACCCGGGCCGCTTACGCCAATGAGAATATCTGCATTGGTACAGGCGTCAATAAGAGAGCCGTTTTCGTTTTTAGAGTTTGTGTTTTCTGCCAGCCATTTTTTACTGTCGTTAAGGTCGGGCAGTCTGCCTTTGCTGATGATGCCCGTGCTGTCTGAGCAGAGAATTTCATCTACGCCGGCTTCCAGAAGAATTCGTGTGATGGCTACACCCGCAGCTCCTGCCCCTACTATTACAATACGCAGGTCACTCATTTTTTTGTTAACAACCTTCAGCGCATTGATAGTAGCCGCGAGCGTTACGATGGCCGTGCCGTGCTGGTCATCGTGAAAAACGGGAATATCCAGTTCTTTTTTCAGTCGTTCTTCGATTTCAAAACATCGCGGAGCCGAAAAATCTTCGAGGTTGATGCCGCCAAAACCAGGGGCCATCCATTTCACAGCTTTAATGATATCCTCGGTTTCCTGTGTATCAAGGCAAATAGGGTAGGCATCAATATCGGCGAATTCCTTAAATAGCATCGCTTTGCCTTCCATAACGGGCATGGCAGCTTCCGGGCCGATGTTGCCAAGGCCAAGCACGGCAGACCCATCACTCACGACGGCTACAGAATTCTGCTTGATGGTAAGCGTGTGGGCCTTCTCTTTATCTTCGGCAATGGCTTCGCACACACGGGCTACACCCGGGGTGTATGCCATCGAGAGGGCGTCGCGCGTATCAACAGGAACTTTATTTTCGATCTTAATTTTACCGCCGAGATGCAGCAGGAACACGCGGTCGGAAACATTGCGCACTTTAATCCCATCAATTTTTTTGATGGCAGAGGTTATGGCTTTTGAATGCTCAGCATCTCTTGCGCTGACAGTAATATCGCGAACCTTATATTTTCCTTCTACTTTAACAACATCAACAGCTCCGGGGTCACCTTTCTGCTCTGCAATTACATTCAGCACCCGGGCAAGCATTCCGGGTTTGTTTTCAATGTATAGACGCATTGTAAAACTGTAGCTGACACTTGGCTGGATTTCACTCATTGGTAATAAAAGATTTAGTGGATTTCTTTTTTAATAATTTTATAAAGATACAAATGTCAGCGCTCAACAGATAAATACAAATTTGAAAAGTTTCTTTAGTTTGAAATTAATGATTGAACCGGACATCCCAATTTTCTTTCATCAGTGTTTAACTATCCTTTGAGAATAAAAACAGTTACCGGAAATAAATGTGAATGAATCGTGGTGAAAAGAAGTGTCAAAATGTATATTATAAACTCTAACAAATGAAAACACAACGGGTTATAAACTATGAAAACACTGAAAACCGTCTTTTCACTGATGCTTTTGGGCACTATTTTTACCGGATGTCAACAGCCGGAAGACACTACTACAGAAACAATGATTTCAACCACAGAAAACACAACAGGTATGCTTCAACACACAGTATATTTTTACCTTAATGATGATGTCACTGATCAGCAGCGCGATGAATTTGAATCAGGTCTGAAAGACCTTCTAGAGATTGAATCTATTTATAAATTTGAGCTTGGCGTCCCTGGTGACACCGAATCAAGAGATGTGACGGACCACTCGTTTGCCTACTCTATTTTCACATGGTTTGAAAACATGGACGACTATAAAACATATGATGAACACCCGGATCACCTGCAGTTTATCGATACCTATAGTTCTCTCTGGGCCGATGTGAAAGTGTATGATTCTGAGCTGATTGAGAAGTGAAAATAGCTCTTGTATCAAAGAGCCATTTATTCAGATTTGAAAACAAAATGATCAAGGAATGCCCTGGCAAAAAGTGATCCTTCTACTTCTGCCTTGTCCAGTGGATTACCCCACCATATCCCTTCGCTATTTGCCAGCAAAATCAGTGTGAGGTTTCGATCGGGTATTTTCAGATAAAGAGCTGAAAAT
Source organism: Rhodohalobacter sp. 8-1 (assembly GCF_038150125.1). Taxonomy (NCBI): domain Bacteria; kingdom Pseudomonadati; phylum Balneolota; class Balneolia; order Balneolales; family Balneolaceae; genus Rhodohalobacter; species Rhodohalobacter sp. 8-1. The sequence goes on from NZ_JBBVMF010000004.1 coordinate 4,383, forward strand.
CCGGCGTCTTCATCCCATCCACCGTGCCAGATAAGTGTCTCCCCGCGGTGTTCCTGTACGTACCAGCCAAAGGCATAGGGCAGAGCATTTCCTTCAGGAGTTATGGCAGGGGAGAAGAGTTTTTCCATGACCGGCTCCGAGGCAAGACTCCCGGTGTCGAGTGCAATGTCGTATTTGGCAAGATCATTTACTGTTGAGACAATACCCGCACCGCCGGCAAGATGTCGTTCGATATGCCGTTTTCGGTTGTATCTACCGTTATCGTATTCAAATCCCTGCGCCAAATCAAAAAAAACCAGCGCCTTGTCCCGCTGCCACATGCTCGACATCGTACGATCCATCCCCGCCGGACCCAGAATGTTTTCCTGAATCAAGCGGGCCACCGTATTATGGCGTCCTTCTGCCATTGAGATGGGGTTGCCGTTCAGATATTCAATGTAACGCGATAGTCGTGAATACATGATCGGATTATACATAAATTCGGTTCCGGGCTCTCCGTTTACGGAGTGGTTCAGAACGTTTCGGAGTGTGATTGGCATATCACACTGAAGGTCTTGTCCGAAGATAATGGTGGATTGAGCAAGCCAGACACAGAAATCACTCCAGCCGGGCAAGTCGTTTATCGGGGCGCTGAGATCAACGATACCTTGTTCTTCAAGCTGTAGGAACAGAAGCCCGATGAACGTTTTGGTGACTGAAGCAATCCAAAACGGCGTGTCAGGAGTAACGGCTTTAAAAGAAGCACCATCCCCGGTATCGAAATGCGAGTTTCCAAATCCGTGCGACCATGCAAGCTCCTGATCTTTTACGATAGCGACGGATAGCCCCGGAATGTGGTTCGATTTACGCAGAGAATCTAACTCAGCAGAGAATGCATCAAACTCTGAGAAAGATTCCTCAGCCTGAGTTCCTGATTGAGACAGTACTGGCTCTTCACTGGCCAAACCGATCAAGCAGGTAATAAATAGTAAAGCAGCTGCTTTAGAGACAGTCGATTTTTTTGATCTTAAAAAAGGAATTGCAAGAGGGTAGTAGCACTTTTGAGTATTCAAAACAGAAATGATATTTCCAAGAATCACAATGACGACAACCGGAATGACGGAGATAAAGAGAAAAAAACCGTACCCCTGGATGGTAACTAATGCGATGAATGAAATCAGGAACAGAAGTGTCGCCGTAATCTGAAAATTTACAACTGCCCGTCCATGTCGCTCATACATCGAATTGTCCTCACGTTTATGAATCCAGATGAAAAGCGGGATCAAAATATTGAATAAGGGAATTCCCAGTCCCAAAAGCGGGGACCCGTGCAGAAGCAACAGCCATTTTTTCTGAATGTCCTCCTCTTTAGGATTCTCGAGCTGCAGCAGGTCATCTACTTCAATGTTAAGTGCAGCAGCCAGCAGCTTTACGGTTTGAAGGTGCGGATTCACCTCACCCTTTTCAATTCGTTGAATCGTCCGTACAGTAACTGATGTCTGATTGGCAAGCTCTTCCTGTGTGAGTCCTTTTAGCTTACGCTGATAAACCAGGTTCTTTGATAAAGTCTTGTTTTCCATATGCCGGTTTGATTTCATTAAAGATAACACCGGAAATCTATGATGAAAAGCCGGACATTCTTACGACTGTTGGGTGTCACCTTGCTGTCTTTTGCCTGTTTTTTGTAAAGATGTGTCAACACCGGATAAAATAAACAAAACCGAGAAGTGAGTAATCGTTATGGTTCAAGTCTTTATTTGTGAAATTTCATAATGATTTTAAAGGATATTAAATATGTGTTAATTGTTAGGAGTAGTTCTGATAAAAAAGTCGCATTACCTATTAGACCAGATAATTTCATTAATCCGGGTGCACTAACTGCACATAACGGATTGCGGAATAAACCTTAATCAAATCATTACATCATGATGAATATGAAAAAGAGGTTAGGAGAAACCAGAAAGGTGAAAAATGAGCAAATTGTAAATGAACTATCCGAAAAAGAGACGGCACTGCATTTATCACGCTTTGCAATAATAGAGATTGCCGGTATGGCGAACGATTTTTATTTCAATAGATTGGAGTTCGAGAAATTTTGCAAACAATTATGCAAAGAACAACGGGAGATATGCCAAAGAATTTCGATTACCCATAAAGAGACAGAAAAAAGATCCCAATTGATCGGAAATGCACCTGAACCTACGTTTCTGTGAATTCAATCCCCGTTGGCTTATTTCAGGTGGAGAATTGAAAATGGGATTAAAGCAGATCAGTTTTTAACTGATTGAGTTCAGCAGTCTTTGTCATGAACATCTATTAAGATCCAGTTTACGGCTTGCCGTCCAATTCATCATACTTTTTCCGAACCTGCTGTACATCTTCCCAGACCGGTCGCTTCCATTTTGGATTTCGAAGGAGGGCGGCCGGGTGGTAAGTCACTGTCAGTTTTGCACCGCGGTAATCATAAAATTGTCCGCGCATGTTCTTTAGTGCCTCGTCTTTATCAAGAAGGGTAGTGCCTGATACTTTCCCAACGCAGAGAATCACTTTAGGTGAAATCAGGTCGATTTGTCGTTCAAGAAACGGCAGGCTTCGGTCGCGTTCTTCGGGAAGCGGATTGCGATTATCAGGCGGTCGATGCTTCAAAATATTAGCGATGTATACGTCATCACGATCAAACTCTATCGCTTTCAGAATCTTGTTCAGTAGCTGACCGGCCGTACCTACAAACGGTTCTCCCTGCTGATCCTCGTTGTAACCTGGCGCCTCACCGATGATCATCAGGTCGGCTGCGGGGTTGCCCACGCCAAAGACAAGGTTTGTATTCTCTAAATCGGTGCGAAGTACGTCCGATGTTTCGCAAAGAGCTTTTAACTCCTCGAGAGTAGAACATTGCTTCAGTTTTTGATCAAGCGTAGATGGTTCAGTTTCGTGAACTGAGGCATTTTCCTGATTTGTGAAATTATCCAATTCGTCAGCCGAATCTTGAGTAGGTTGACCGTTGTCGGGGCTGTCAGGCTCAGAGAGGGTTTGTGTATTTTTTAAACCAACATTGACAGAAAACGGGCCATACATTTCCCGTTCATTTTCCAGGAAACTAATTAATTCGTCTAAAAGAGAGTGCTGTTTGTTGCTCATTCGAGATCATTTATAATGTTGGGCGTTACGGGATCGTCTCTTCGTTCATACGGCGTATCCTCTCAAAGTAGAGCTCAATGAGCCGCTGGTACTCCTCGCTGAAACGTGTGTAATCCGGATCCTGAAGCCTTGATCGTATTTCCTGCTGTAGTTCTTCGAGCGTCATGTCAGGAGGGAGGTCATAGTTAAGCTGATCAGCCTCGGAGCCTTCGCGTTCCTCATCTTCTCCGCGCTGTTCCATGGCATTTTCAGCGCTCAGCATACGGGAGAGTATATTTTGCTGGCGCTCTATCATCAGATCATCTGTAACGCCGCCGCGCATATCATTAATACTGTCTTCCATTTCATCCATCATGCGCTGAAGCTCACTCATTATTCGGTCGCCGTTATTGAGGGCACCGCTTCTCTGAAGCTCCTGAAGCTGTTTTCTAATTTCATTTTGTTGTCTTGCTAGCTGGTCCAGCCGTTCACTCTGTTCCCGGCTTAGGCGATCGCCCTGCATATCATTTACCATCTCCTGAAGCTGCTGATTGAGCTGCTGCTGGTCGCCCGACATGTTTTTCATTTGCTCCATCATCTGCTGCATCGACATGCTTCCGCTGCCACTGCCACCTCCGCTCTGGTTCATCAGCTGATCGATGAGTGATGCGATTAACGAGGAGAGTTCGTTAATACCGCCCAGAGATTCGCGTGACGCAATAGTTGCGCCCCGCTGGTTACGTTCGGCCATCTGCTCCACGGAATTTCTAAGTGAGCGTTCTACTTCCTCTTTTTTACGATTTATCCGGTTTGGGACGCCCGGAATTTCTGATGAAATCTGGAAGATCGAATCAGCAACGCTTGAAAATTGATCATGAATATAGTTTTGTTCACGGGCCAGGCTCACATACCCGGCACTTCTGTGGGCAGTTTCCTGGGCATCCTGTGTAAGAAACTCCTGAGTATTGGATAGTTCAAGCAGCGTATAAAGTGCGCGCTGCAAAGCCAGAATGTTAACCTGCAGCTGATCGCCGCTCATCTGCTCCTGCATCTGTCGCATCTTATCGGCCTGTTGCTGCAGTTGCTGGCTCATCTGTTCCTGCTGTTGCTGCATCTGCTCAGAGGGTTTACTTTCCCCTTCCTGCATATCCTGATCAGCATTGTCGCTCATCTCCTGCATCTGCTTTTTGATCTGATCCAGCTCGCTCTGTGCCTGTTTTTTGAGCTCTTTCAGGCGTTCTTCGGCACGTTTGGGCGGGTTATCATCCAGCCGTTCGAGTTGTTCCGACAGCTGATCCATATCCTGTTCAGCCGTTTCCATTTCCTGACGCATTTGCTCCAGGGTTTCATCATCCCGGCTTTTTACGCGTTCAGCAAGGTCTTCATACTGCTCGGCAAGTTTGTTTAGATCGCTGTTCATTTTTAGCTTTTTGAACAGTTCCTTCGTTCTTTCCAGGCGTTCTTTGTAGAGCTCTTCATTGAAGCTCACATTTTCGAGTGCTTCTTCCATCTGGTTGGGATTCATATTCTCCATCGCCTCCCGGAGCTCTTGGAGTGCTTTTTGCAGATCAGGATCATCAAGATCTTCCATCAGCTGCTGAAGTTCCCGGTACGACTCGCGGGTCTCCTCAGAAATAGATTCACTATTCTCCATTTCTTTCCGAAGCTCATCAAACTGTTCCTGAAGCTGCTTTACGGTCTCATCAATTTGCTGCTGTTTTTCTGATACGCTTTCAAGCATCTCCTGTTCTTCAAATCCACCTTCAGGGTTATTTCTGAGGCGTTCCATAAAACGTTCATACTCTTGTTCCATCTGATCGAAACTCTCTGATACATTTTCCAGGTCGCTCTGCACATCGCGCTCTTTGGAATCTATTTCATCGAAAAATTCAGCAAGCGACGGTACCCGAACCACAATCTCTTTTGAGGTTCCCCATTTACCGCCCCGGAACTCATCGTTATCCATCGCTCGGATGGTAAATCTGATTTCATCTCTTGGCCGCAAATCAATCTGGGACAAATCCCAGGTGTGCAGTGTATTTCTACCATTTTGCGGTGTGCTTAAACGGGTGCGGGATTGTTCAGGCTCATCCACATAGGCGCGATGAAGCTCCCAATAGAGTTCTGCGCGCCTGATACCAAAGTCATCCGTTGCCTGGTAGATGATGGCGAGCTCTCCGGGTTCGTTCATCATCACATCACTGGCAGGTTCACGAATGACTACTGTCGGGGCTTTATCTTCATTCATCCGGACAATCGTCCGAAATGGGTTTTGATTCGAAAGCCCATCAAAATCTTCCATCGCAAACGTGATTGTGTCAGCAGATGTGGGCGAAATACTTCCGGTGAACTCCCGCAGGGAATCAGGCTCTGAATCGGGTAACGTGCGGGATTCGTTGATTGAGCGAAGTTCCAGGGATTTTATCGGTTTATTCAACATACCTTTGAATGCAATGTCGGAGCCGGGATAGACACTGATGCTAGAAAATGGGTATTCCAGTTCCCTGGATGGAATTTGTGTGTAGGATGGAGGCGTAATGGTAGCGATGAGCGACTCAAAACGCGGAAGAATCTCGACATCAAGCCGGAAAGATTCAGATTGAAAGTCATCCATCTGAATGTAATAGCTGATAGAATTTGTAACATCAATTCCCCGTGAGACAAAAGTCCGGGATTCCGAACTCGTCATAGGTCGGTTGCGATATCTGTCTTCAACATCGGTTTTAAAGGCAAGAGTTACAGATTCCGGGATCTCATCACCGATAAACTGAATAGTCGGGGTAATTGTCTGTCCCTGCTCTACATTGCCGGAGCCGGGTTCTACCGTATAGGTAAACGGGTTTGGTTTTTCAAAAGACTCCCAAGCTTGGGCTGTTCGGCTGATGGTGTCTGGGCTGAACGAGAGCGCAGAAACAAGAGCAATTATTGATAACAAAAGACTGATTGTTGATATCCGGAGATAGATTACACTACGTCTTTTTTTCAAATACCGAGAGAGGTCAGATTTGATCGCAGGCAGATCAAGATTTCTCAGGTTCGACTCAAGAGCGGCTTCGTAAAAAATGGATTCTTTCTGATTGCTGTCGCCATACAGATCAAGAGCGTTCTGTATATGTTCACCTTTATCATCTTGTGTTTTTAAAAAGCTGTTAATGAACTCAGAGCGTGAGCTTCGGCTTAGTTTGCGACTAATGGCGTACACAGCCATACCTGAAGCGACAAGAATTCCTACAGCTGTAGACATCTTAACTGTCGATGACAGATAAAACTGAGATTCTGCGACCGCCAGACTGAGAAACCCAATAAGCAGCAATGTAGCGAAAAATAAAAGCGCGCTAATTTGCCGGCTTAAGCTGCTTTTTGAGTAGGCAGAGTGAAATAGCTTAACAAGACGTTCAAGCCTATTCGTAATGTGTTGTGAGCTATTGGGGGGCATCCGGTCTGTCCAAAAATTTAAACGGTATTATTATGATGTGACATGATAACTAATCCAGCCGGCCTAAATTATACAAGCTCTTTCATTGTAAAAGATTGATCCATGGTAAAATTACCGTTCTTTTGATTAACGGTAATAATTTCGTTGTGGGCATCATGTTCAAGAAAAATATACCAATGATTGCCGGCGGCTTCCTCTAAAAACGGTTCTTTTTCCTGCAGCGTTTGCAGTGGAAACATATCGTAGCCCATCACCCATGGAAGTGGAACATGAGCATGCATCGGGAGCAAGTCTGCCCCGTACACAATGGTAATATCATCGTCGTAAAGAAACGGCAGCTGCTGGCCGATCGTGTGTCCGTTCATAGGTATTGTATTAAATCCTTCTTCGAAAGCGTGGTTATCATCTACGAGGTTAAGCCGGCCGCTCTCTTCAATCGGTTTGATATTTTCGGGCAGAAAGCTTGCTTTTTCACGGGCATTGGGGTGCGTTGCCGTATACCAGTGGCGTTTGTTTACGTGATAGGTGGCATTTTGGAACCTGTGCTCGAGCTCGCCGTTTTCATCGTATGTTGTGGTTCCGCCGCAGTGATCAAAGTGGAGATGTGTGAACACCATATCAGTAATATCCGAGGGTGCTACACCAACCGCTTCAAGTGAACGTACGAGTTCGCTATGATTGAAATTGAGAGAATAAATCTTCTGCATTTTTTCATCAAATTTATCTCCGCATCCATTATCCACGAGGTACACCCGACCCGTGGTTTTTGATTTGATCAAAAGACAGCGGGTAGCCATCAAAATTCTGTTCTTCTCGTCACAGTCAATTTTCCGGTTCCAAAGAGTTTTGGGAACCACGCCAAACATGGCTCCGCCATCCAGTTTAAAACGTCCGGTTTCAATGGTATAAAGTTCCAGGTTACCAATAGTGAGAGGCTTTGCTGCAGAGGATTTGTCAGGCATTGTTTTCTAAATAATATTGGCGGTAAAAAAATAGTCTGCACGCTGTCGGAGAGCTTGCACCGGATTGATTTTGGCAAGAGGGATATTACTCAAAATCTGATAGACATCCCTATTCCCTTTTCTAAAAGGAACTCCAAACAAGAGTAATTAAGTAATCGAAATAAGATTCTTAATTGATACTCAGTCAAAATAACCTTTAACGGGTAGATATAAAAAAAGCCACATCGTTAAGATGCGGCTTTGGGTCGTTCAATTTTTTAACCCTGTTAAAACGCAGGTGTAGGATCAACTCTGTAGAGCGTATCGAGAAGCGTAATGCCAATGAGAAGCAAAAAGAATATAATTGACATCACAAATAACATAGAATTGAACTTGCTGTCCCACCAGAGATTCATGAAAAATGCTACGACAATCGTTGCTTTAACGGCTGCAATACCAATTGCGACTACAATATTCCATGGCGCGGGAATCTGAACCCATGTAACAGCAACTGTAATAAATGTTAGGAAAAAGAGGGCCGATCCGACGCTCCACAAAAATTTGGCAGAAGAAATATGATGTCCGCTCATAACAGAAGAATAATAATTATTAATCGATTAGGTAGAGTAGGGGGAAAAGGAAAATCCAAATGACGTCAACAAGGTGCCAGTAAAGTCCTGTGATCTCAACCGGTGTGTAATACGCACTACTGAACGCTCCTTTTTTTGCCTTTACGACAAGAAAAATCATAAGGCCGATCCCAATTAATACGTGAACTCCATGAAGGCCAGTCATCATATAATAGATGCTGAAAAAGATATTCGCTTTTTCGTGAGCGATTCCTTCATATGTGTAATACTCGCCGGGAAAGATTCCTTTCTCAAACTTGTGAGTATACTCGAAAAATTTAATCACCATAAAGATAAATGCAAGACTTATGGTAATCCAAAGGTTAATAATTAACCCTTTGATCTGATTAAGCTGGGCAGACCGAATGGCCATAGCAACGGTAAGAGAACTACCAATAAGGACGGCGGTATTCACAGTTCCCCAAAACGTGTTGAGTTCTGTTGATGCCTGAAGATATAATTCGGGATACCAAGAGCGGTACACAATATAAGCGGCAAAAAGACCGCCAAAAAAGAGGATTTCTGTAACAAGGAACACCCACATTCCCATTTTGGCCGCATCAAATTGCTGATCGGAATCAACAAAATAGTGTTTAAGGTGTTCCGGTCTTTCTTTAACTGCAGAAGTTTCTGACATCTGTTTTCGTGTAGTTTATGCTTTTTCCTGAGCAGTTCCTGTTTCTACGTCCACTTTTTCACCTTCGTGGTGGCCGTTGTGTGAATGAGCAATACCAAGCTGGAATTCCGACATCGGTTTATGATAGTCATAAGGACCATTAACAATAACCGGTGTATGCTCGAAATTATGGTGCGGTGCGGGTGACGATGTTTGCCACTCAAGTGCACGGCTTCCCCATGGATTAGATCCGGCCTTTTTGCCTCTCAGCAGCGAGTGGATCAGATAAGTAGCCATGATAAGAAATCCAACGCCTAAAACGTAGGATCCCGCTGTGGAAAATTGGTGGAACGGCTGAAACTGGTCGATATAGTTGTAATAACGTCGCGGCATTCCCTGTGCACCCATGATAAACTGTGGCAGAAATGTCATATTAAAGCCGATAAAGATGATTCCGCACGCAATTTTTGCCCAGAATTCATTGTACATCTTGCCAAACATTTTTGGCCACCAATAGTGAATTCCTGCCAGGAATGCCATCACCATACCGCCCATCATTACATAATGAAAGTGAGCAACAACATAATAGGTATCATGCAGGTGAATATCGACAACCAGGGCGCCAAGCATGATGCCTGTGAAACCGCCAATCGTAAACAGAAACAGAAAAACCATGGCATAAAGCATCGGTGTTTTCATGTCGATGGATCCCTTGTACATGGTTGCCAGCCAGTTGAAAATCTTAATTCCTGTCGGAATTCCCACGAGGAACGTCAGAAATGAAAAGACCATACTTGCAAGCGATGATTGACCTGCAGTAAACATATGGTGACCCCACACGAGGAAACCAATAAATGCAATTGCAAGAGAAGAGAGCGCGATAGCCCAGTAACCAAAAACGGTTTTTCTTGAAAAGGTCGATATAACCTCAGAGATTACTCCAAAGCCGGGTACAATCATGATATAAACAGCCGGATGGGAATAGAACCAGAAAAAGTGCTGGTAGAGTACAGGGTCACCTCCGAGTGCCGGATCAAAAATTCCAATTCCGAGTGCACGCTCCATCGCAAGAAGAAGCACTGTAATGGCAAGAACGGGCGTTGCAAGCACCTGGATGATACTGGTTGCATACAGAGCCCATAACATAAGTGGGAGCTTATTCCAGGTGAGTCCGGGAGCCCGCATCTTATGAATTGTTACAATAAAGTTGACACCGGTCAGGATCGATGAAAAACCGAGAATAAATATTCCGAGCGTCATCATCATCACGTTTGTGCTTGTTTCAGCACTATATGGCGTGTAGAATGTCCAGCCTGTATCAATACCGCCAGTAAAAATGGCAATAAGAGTAAAGATTGCACCAATTGTGTAAATATAGAAACTGGCAAGGTTTAACCTGGGGAAGGCAACATCTTTTGCCCCCAGCTGCAGTGGCAGAACAAAGTTACCGAGTGCAGCCGGTACGGAGGGTACCAGGAAAAAGAAGATCATAATAGCCCCGTGCAGGGTAAAGATCTGGTTGTAAACATCAGCATCGATAAATGATCGAGCCGGGCTTAACAGTTCAGTTCTGAGCACAAGGGCGAGAATTCCTCCAAGCAGAAAGAAAAAAGCGATCGAGGCCAGATACATCAACCCGATTCTTTTATGATCAACTGATGTGAGCCAAGACCAGAGCCCCTTTTCAGCATTCAGATAATGTTCCTTGGGAGATTCATCGGGTTTAAACCGCCGTACTTGAAGTCTTTTAATATTCGATGCGTCTGTGGTAGCCATAGTACTTATTATTCTAATGTTTTAATATACTCTATGATATCGCTGATCTGCTGATCATCGATAACGCCCTGGTAAGAAGGCATAACCGGATCATATCCTTCTACAATTTTTGAGTTAGATTCAAGGATACTTTCGCGAATGTAGTTTTCGTCTGCTACAACAGGCTCGGCGCTTTCAAACGTTCGTTCGGTTCCCCAGAGTCCAGCAAAGGAGGGGCCAACGCCACTCGATCCGTCTGCAGAGTGGCATGCGTTACAGCCATTTTGTGCAACCAATGCTTCGCCGCGTTCTGCCGGGGGGATAGACTCGTCAACTTCTGTACCGGTTTCAAGCCATGTATCGAATTCATCCTGGCTCATCACATTCACGATGCCATCCATATTGGAATGCTGAGTGCCGCAGTACTCAGTGCAAAAAATAGTTGATTCCCCGGTTTCTGTGGCTTCAAACCAGACAGAGGAGTACCGGTTGGGCAACACATCACGTTTTACACGAAAGTCGGGCACATAAAATGAATGAATGACATCGGCAGAGCTCATAATAAGTTTAATGGGTCGATCCACAGGAACAATAAGTTCATTTACACTCGTGGCTCCATTTTCGTATTTAAAATCCCATCGCCAGCTTACTCCCTCAACATGTATTTCGTAAGCATCATCCGGCGGTGTTGCAAGATTCATATACCCCGTAAATCCCCAGCCAAACACAATCATTACCAAAATGAGTGGGATGACGGACCAGGCAATTTCAAGCTTGCTATTATGCGTGATTACAGGGGTTACGTCATCGTCTGATTTTCTGCGATATTTCCATGCGAAATAGATAATGGCAATTGTAATTCCCGCAAGAAAGATGATGCTGGTTACATTTATGAAATGAAACAATGCATCCGTTTCGGCGGCCAGGGTACTACGGGCCGGCGGGAGCATATATTCGGTAAGTCTATTCATTCCTGAATTTCAATTTTTGGTTCTGAAGTGCCGCTGCTGCGTCTCCATAAAATAGTTAGAAATATACCCAGAATAAGCATCGTAGCCAAGCCGCCAAGCTTCATTATGTTTTTCGCAACGGGCACATAACTTTGCGAGGACGGATCGTAGGTATAGCAGTATAAAAGGGCCTTTTCGAGGGTCGATCCAATCTGTCCATCTGCGGCTTCATAGAGCGCATTACGGAGATCAAACTCCCTCATATTCAGTCCGTAAAGGTATCTTGTTATTATACCTTCGGGACTGATGAGCATGATGCTGGCCATGTGCATATACTCATCGGTGTCTTCGTCGTAACTGTAGTTAAATCCAACAGCATTAGCCAACGTTTTAACCGACTCCTCATTTCCGGTAAGAAAATGCCAGCCGTCGGCGGCGTTTGGCCGGTTAAGATCATTCATGATGATTTTTTTTGTTGAATCAGCATGAAATGTCGTTTCATCTGGATCTATACTAAATGAAATTATCGTATAATCGTCACCGGGATTCCATTTCAGTTCATTAACTACATTAAAAACGGCATCCAATACCAGCCCGCAAAGGGTAGGGCACTCGTAGTAGAGTGGATTTAGTAAAATCGGTTTTCCTTCTTCAAAAAGGTCACCAATAGAAACAGAGTCACCGCTGGAGTTGGCAAAAGTCAGGTCCAAAGGGATCGTCTCGCCAAGTTTTTCTTCAACACCTACCTCATCAAGCTTAGCAGGTTTTCTATTGTTGAGCTGACCAAATGCAGATTCAACAAAAAGAAACACTGAAATAATCACAAGGATATTCAGTGTGATTTTCATATGATTTTAACCTCTATTCTGATTCTTGAGCAATTTTTGTGATTGCGCTGTCTATGGGAATCCTGTAAATACCTTCTTCTAAATTAACCACTCCAAATGAGTTAAGTTCTTCTGTGCTTGATGCTTCAAGTTGATCAATCTCGTAGTACATGCTTTCTTCAGCATTTCGTTGTATTACGCCATCATAGGTATAATCGTAAACGTTAAAAACTGCGACAATGAACAACAAAATCACAGCTGTACCGAAAATTGTCCAGAAGAAGAGTCGACTGTAATTTAGCTTGTCAGGCGTTGCGCCAAACTCATAATCGCTTGCGAACTCTTCAGTTGCAAGGATCGACACAGATTCCTGGTCATCAGCGTCTGGTGATGTAACGTTAGTGACGCCTGTTTCGCGTATCCATTCCTCGATTTCTTCAACGGTAACATCGTGCTTTTCTGCAAGATTGATGATTGTACCGCGATCTCCAGATGCAGCTTCAAGTGCAATCTTGGTTTTTTCATCGAGTGTAAATTTTTTAGAGTCGTTACTCATATCAGCATTCAAAATTCAACTGTTATTGATGGTAGTGCTTGTCAAGTGATTCAGCTAATGTTGGGTCATTAACCGGCACAATTTTGTGATTTCTTAACCGTCTGAAAAACAGGCCCATAAAAATGCCGCCTAACCCAATCAGAGTTGTAACGTCGAGCCAGCTCAGAGATACTCCGCTGTGATGCAGTACCGGCATAACGATCCAGTGAAGCTCAATCAGATGCATGATAATAATCAGTGAAGATACGATGATCAGCAACGTTTTATTGTGCTTCTTATCTCTGTTCAGAAGCAACGCAAACGGAATGATAAACCGGCAGGCAAGAAGACTGTAAGTAACAATCGACCAGCTTCCTTCAAGCCTGTGGTAAAACCAAAGTGTTTCTTCAGGAATGTTCGCGTAATAAATGAGCAAGAACTGGCTAAATGCGATATAGGCATAAAACACTGTAAATCCAAAGAACCAGGCGCCAAGATCATAAATGTGCGACTTGGTAATTGTATTTTTAAGAAGCCCGTTCTTATGCAGCCAAAATGTTATAAGAATCAGGGCAGGGAAGAGGGCCTGGAAACTCATGGCAAAGAAATAAACACCAAACATGGTGGAAAACCAGTGCGCGTCGAGCGACATCAGCCAGTCAAAACTTGCAAATGCTACCGTTAAAGCAAATATGAGAATACCGGGGGCACTTACTTTTCTGAGAAGGGCTGTTAAACCCCAATCGTTGGTGCGATCCATATCAATGGATACTTTATGAAGTTTATAGCCCAGAAAACCCCAGATACCAAAGTAAATGAACTGGCGAATGATGAAGAATGGCTCATTCAAATAAGGCACTTTGCCCAGCAGAATAGGGTCATTCATCACATACTCAGTGCTTGTCCACGAATAAAGGTTGCTCATCCCAAATAAAAGCGGGATAAAAAACAACCCCCATATCCAAAGATAGGATGACGCAGTTTCTGGTATACGTCTAAGTACAGTGCCCCATGACGACTTCGTGATATGGTGGATCATTACCATAATCATGGATGCGAGAGCAAAACTTGTAAAAAACGTAAAGCTTGTCAGATATGAGAAGAAAAACTGATACGGGTTTAAAAAATATCCAACACCGCTGGCAATTAACCCAGCGATACCTACACCAAAGAATGTCTTGGTGAGATCAACCTGTGATGGAAGTTGAACAGAATCTGTAAGTTGTGGACTATGTGAAGCCATTGATTAAGGTCTTTCGCTGTTCGTTAGTTATCTGATTGTGCTTTAATAAATTCGACAAGCGATTGAATCTCGCCATCTGACAAATAATTATATGGAGGCATAACATTGTTATAACCTTCAACAACATTACTGCCGGGATTTATAATAGAGTTACTTATGTAATCCTCATCTGCCACTGCAGAAGAGCCATCCGCAAATTGACGTTCACTGCCGTAAAGCCCTGCAAAACTCGGGCCTACAAGCCGTGTGCCGTCCAGAGAGTGACATGTCTGACAAGCGTTTGCGGTATAAAGCTGCTGGCCGCGTTCTGCAGAAATTTCTTCTTCACCGGCACCGGCCGCACGTTCTTCGGCGAGAGCTTCCTGCCGCTCCTTCAGGGCCTGGTATTCAGTTTCAAGCTGTGCGATATCAACATTGTATTCTTCAAGCTCTTCCCGGGGGACATTCCGACTTTCTTGCAGCGCCCTGATATAGGCAACAATAGCCCAGCGGTCTTCTACCTTAATTTGGGTGTTGTAAGCCGGCATACTTCGGATTCCTTCAGTTATTGCGGAATAAAACTGTCCGTCGGGCATATCGTAGCTGGCCTGGCGGTGGTAACTTGGAGCCGGTACATAGCCATACTGGCCTGTCATAATAATTCCTTGTCCATCTCCTGTTTTTCCGTGACACGGTGTGCAGTAGATATCATACCTCTCTTTTCCTCTATAAAGAAAGGATTGGGTGAGCTCAAATGGAATCTCGGTGACAAAATTCCCGTTTTCATCACGACCCTGATAAAGTTCACTGTTCTGACGAAGCTTCCCCCGTGCAATGGTGCCTTCAACCGGTGGGCGCATGGCCATATTATTGGCGAAAAATTCATTCTGTTCCTGTGCATTAAACCTGTTCTGGAACTGCATATTTTGTTGCGGGCTGATGGGCGGTTTTTCGGACAGCTGGCCGCGGCATGACATTAGCAGCAGGGATAATAAAAGCAGGGAAGCTATATGTGAAGTTGACAATCTCATAATTCTGTCGTTCTACTTAAAAGGTAATCAATAATTTCAGGTGTCGTCGCGAATTTCTTCGATATTGGTTGCACCGGCATCAGACAGCAGGTGATGAACTTTTTCTGGTTCAAATTGCGGATCTTCAGCTTCAATACAGATAAAAAAGCCGTCATTGGTCGCTTTTTTGAAATTTTCTGATGTAAACAGTGGATGGTTTAGTTTCGGCAGCCCATTGAGGAAAAACATGCCAAAAACTGCACCAAAAGCTGAGAGTAAAATCGTAAGTTCAAACGTAACCGGTATCCATGCGGGGATATTCATCAACGATTTCCCGCTGATGTTTAGGGGGTAGTCAACCACCATCATGAAATAGATCATCGCCAGGGCACCTGTTAACCCGATCAAACCATGGCTTAGCACAATCCAGCCAAGTTTAGATTTTTGAAGGCTCATCGCCTTGTCAATACCGTGAATCGGGAACGGGCTGAATGTGTCGTATTTTTTGTAGCCGTTCTTGTTAACGGTCCGGGCAATATCAATAAGTTCCTTAGGGTTTCTGACTTCAGCCAGAATCCCGTATATCTTTTTATCTGAAGTTTCAGTACTCATGGTTATACAGATTCTTTGTTAGGTTCAGGAATCTCTATCTCTTGGGGAGAATAGTCACCCGTTTCGGGATCATAATTGTGAGGATCGGCCTGTGGCATTGCTCCTTTAATTTCAGCTACTGCTACCATTGGCATGAACCGGAGGAACAGGAGGAAGAATGTAAAAAACAGTCCGAAGGTACCCACATAGGTCAGGACATCCCAAATCGTAGGGGAGAAATAACCCCAGGATGACGGCAGGTAATCTGTCGACAGGGAGGTAACGGTAATCACAAACCGCTCAAACCACATCCCAATATTAACTACAATGGAAATAATAAAAGTGAATGTAACATTTCGGCGGAGCTTCTTGGACCAGAAAAATTGGGGCGATATCACGTTACAGCTAATCATAATCCAGTAAGCCCAGGCGTAGGGACCGGTTGCACGAATAATAAATATCGCTTTTTCATATTCTACCTGACTATACCAGGCGATGAAAAATTCCATCAGGTAGGCAAAACCAACCATTGAGCCGGTCACAAGAATTATGAGGTTCATTTTCTCAATATGGTCAACCGTCATAATGTCCTCCAGGCCATAAATCTTTCGGCAGATGATCATCAACGTAAGTACCATTGCAAATCCTGAGAACACCGCTCCTGCAACAAAATAGGGTGGGAAAATAGTGGTGTGCCATCCTGGAATAATGGAAACGGCAAAGTCAAACGATACAATCGTGTGAACCGAAAGTACAAGAGGCGTGGCAAGGCCGGCCAAAATCATATAGGCCTTTTCGTAGTTCCACCAGTGCCGGTTACTGCCTCTCCATCCGAGTGCTGCAACTCCGTAAACCATTTTTCCAACTTTGCTTTTAATGCGGTCTCTGAGAGTCGCAAAATCGGGAACAAGGCCTACATACCAGAAAAGCAATGAAACCGTAAAATAAGTTGATACGGCAAAAACATCCCAAAGGAGGGGACTGTTGAAGTTCGGCCACATGACCATGGAATTTGGAATGGGGAACACCCAATAGATAACCCAGATACGACCGACGTGAATAGCGGGGAAAATACCCGCACACATCACCGCGAAAATGGTCATTGCCTCCGCAAAACGGTTAATGGCTGTCCGCCAATCCTGTCTGAAGAGGAATAAAATCGCTGAAATAAGTGTACCGGCGTGACCAATACCAACCCACCATACAAAGTTGATAATTGCCCAACCCCATCCAACGGGCTGATTAAGACCCCAGATTCCTGTTCCTTCCCAAATCAGGTATGCAATTGATCCCAGGAGTACAAAAAGTAGCAAGTTAGACAGACCAAACGCAATATACCAACCTTTAGGCGTAGGCCTCAGGTTGATATCCGTGATCAGGGAGTTGATACTGCTAAAATCGTGATTCCCCTTTACCAGTGCTGGTTCAGGAACGTATTCGTACGTTTTGCTCATGTTGTAGTTGTTGCGA
This sequence comes from Rhodohalobacter sp. 8-1, assembly GCF_038150125.1. Classification (NCBI taxonomy): domain Bacteria; kingdom Pseudomonadati; phylum Balneolota; class Balneolia; order Balneolales; family Balneolaceae; genus Rhodohalobacter; species Rhodohalobacter sp. 8-1. The sequence goes on from NZ_JBBVMF010000004.1 coordinate 21,461, forward strand.
TTAAATATCTTGGTTGAATTATGACAATTCAGGATTCGGGTTTCGTAATTTAGCCAGATAAGATGTGCGAGGTCTTACGTTAATCTCTTCAAGCATCACGTAGTTACGCTCATTCATCTTATGTTGTGATACAACACTGTTTCTGTCCGTCAGATCTCCAAAACTGATGGCATTAGCCGGGCATGCCTGCTGGCATGCGGTTTTCACGGTGCCATCTTCAGGTTTTCTGGATCCTGTCGCTTTTCGGGTTTCAATTTTTGCACGGTTGACACGCTGCACACAATAGCTGCACTTCTCCATAACACCGCGGAAACGAATCGTTACTTCCGGATTCATTGCCATCTGGATAATTTCAGGATCATCGCCGGTGGTCAGATATTCATCAGAATAGTTGAAAAAGTTAAACCGGCGAACCTTAAATGGACAGTTGTTTGCGCAGTACCGGGTTCCGATACAACGATTGTACGTCATTTGATTCATGCCGTCTTCGCTGTGAACGGTTGCCGCAACCGGGCAAACCTGTTCGCAGGGAGCCAGTTCACAGTGCATACAGGGTACCGGTTGATGGTATACACCGGGATTATCTTCATCACCTTCGTAATAGCGGTCCGTTCGTATCCAGTGCATGATCCGCCGACGACTCACTTCCCGTTTACCAACCACAGGAATATTGTTTTCGGCCTGACAGGCAATGGTACAGACGCCACAACCAAAACAGGTATTCAGGTCAATAGCCATTCCCCATTGTGGCTGGTAATCAGGGCCATACTGCTCATCAAACAGAGAAATAGGTCCGCCTTTTGCAAGATAGTCATCACTTTCACGCTCGGCTGCATCTATTCCTGGAACTTCATATCCGTGGACACTTTCATAAGTAGAGAAATTTGGATTTTCTCGATACTCATCAAGCGTTGCGGCACGAACCATGTCGCGGCCTTCAATGCTGTTGTGATCCTGCGTGCACGCAATTTCGTACATGCGGTCGACGGCAGATATGTCGGCTGTTCTGTAATAAGGTGCACCGGTTGTGCGCAGCGGGTAGATATTCACGCCAACGCCATCGGCTACCCGGCCAATTGTATTTCGGCCATAGCCTGCATAGAGTGTGATTGAATCATCTGCATGACCGGGCTGAACCCAGGCGGCAATTTCAATAGCACCATCTCCGGTATCAATCCGAACCATGGGAACTTCATCGCTGGCAAAATCGCGTTCCGCCGGCAGGCCGAGTGACCGGGCTGTTGAAGGGCTCATCAGCGCAACATTATCCCATGTAATTTTGGTCATGGGGTCAGGAAGCTCCTGTAGCCAGCCATTATTGGCATAGCGGCCATCAAATAGAGTGGGGTCAGGTTTAATCGTAATTTCTATTCTATCCGTAATGCTTGTTTCCAGCATAGGGATGATTTGAGAGGCAAATCCAGATTGAATGCTAACAGACGCGTTTGAGAAACCATCGCTGTTGTCATCAATTCCATCATGGAGTACACGTTCCCATTCCCGCTCAAAATTGCCGGAAAGCACATTGCGCCAGGTGTTCTGAACCAGGTCATATCCGCTGCCGGATTCACCCGTTAAAATAGTGTGAAGAAGTTCAATATCGCTGACTCCTTCAAATAGAGGTGCAATCTGTGGCTGTATAATCGATCGCTGGCCTGTATATGCATACCCATCACCCCAGGCTTCCATAAAATGGGCCTGATTCACGTGCCAGTCGCACGCTCTTGATGTTTCATCGACATATTCTGAGAGATGAATTTTAGTCTCTACATTAGAGATAGCGTCTGCGAACTGCAGATCGGCCGCCGCAGTAAATACCGGATTGGTTCCAAGTATCACCACGGTGTCGAAAGCACCCGCTTGCGCCTGAGATACGGCTTCGGCGAAAGCGGTCGTATTATCGACGTTATCCCGGAATGGCAGATTATGCAGCGTTACTGTTGTTCCAATATTTCCAAGTGCGCTGTTTAGTGCAGAAATGGTAGCGTGGACAGCCGGGCTGTAGCCGGTGCCAGCTGTTAAAATGGTGTTTGATCGATTAGCGATGAGTTCACCGGCAAGCGTTTCAACCATTTCGTGCCCACTCATACTGTTTGAGTAGTCGGTATATGCATCAAGACCGTTAAGATCTTGGGACAATCGGGCAGCCAGGGCAAATATCATTGCCTCAATCTCCGAAGACTTCAGCCGAAGCCTGTGATCTGCCATTGAGCCGGTAATAGAATAGGAGTTCTCAATAGAGTAAAGACGGCTCATGGTGTCTTCCACGGCATTCACATTGCGGGCCATTGAAAATTGCCATGCAGCTTCAACACTGTTTTTATGGCCTGACGGAGTCATAAAGTCGTCATCAAACGAAACAACGATATTGGCTTCATCAAAATGATTAACTGTTCTGAGGCGCTGACCAAATGCGAGATTAGTTCCTTCAACCCGGTTGTCGTCACTAAAAGGTTCGTGAGTAACCCATTGCGAGTTTGGGAATCGGGACTGAATATCGGTTTTAAGCCGATGACGGGTTGGTGATGAGCTTGCATCACTGATAAATAAAATATTTCGGTCGGTCTCGGCAAAGTGGGATGCCGCAAATTCGGCAAAGTCGCTATAAGAGACTTGCTCACCAGCGAGTTGTGGATTGCGCGATCGATCGGGATCATACATCCCTAAAATTGCGGCTTGGTGGTAAATACTTGTTTTTCCACGGGTTGATGGGTGCTGCTCATTTCCTTCTACTTTTGAAGGGCGCCCCTCACTGTTTTCGATAAGAAGGCCTGCCACCGTATCCTGAAACGGCATACTTGTGGCGTAAAAGTTGGGAACTCCGAGCACCTGTTCTTCAGGCTGCCTGGAATACGGCAGTATTTTCTGCATGGGTTTTCGGCATGAAGCAAATCCGGCAAGTGCAATAGATGCACCCATCACACGGAGAAAACTTCGGCGTGAAACCTGGTCGGTTAATTCAGAAGCGTCTTCGGGAAACTCGCGCTCCGCATATTTTTGATACTCTTTATTCTTGGCGAGCTCGTTAAGGCTTTTCCAGTAAGTGGTATCGTTGGTCTTTTGATCACTCATTCTTTATGGAAAACTATTTAATTGAAACGATTTCGAAATTCGGTTCGAATCAGAAAGATTAGTAATGGCAGGCCTGGCAATAGGTAGGTGCTTTAATATTGTGCTTCGCTACAAGCTCGCGGCCTACTTCCAGTTGGTTTTCTACTTGATATCCCATTGTAGTTACTTCATCAACGGGACGAACATGCTTTTCAGGTTCTCTGTGGCAATCGAGGCACCAGCCCATACTTAAGGGTTCTGCCTGGTAAACAACTTCCATGCGATCGACCCGGCCGTGACAAGATTCACAACCGACGCCAACATTAACGTGAGCCGAGTGATTGAAGTAAGCATAGTCGGGAAGCATGTGCACCCGTACCCATTCAATAGGTTCATTCGTATCCCAGCTTTCGCGAACGGGCGCAAGCTTCTCGCTATTAGTAGCAATTTGATTGTGGCAGTTCATACACGTTTGAGTTGCAGGAATATTTGCATATTGCGATTCCTCAACTTGAGTGTGGCAATACTGGCAGTCCATGCCAAGTTGGCCAACATGCAACTGGTGACTATAAGGAACAGGCTGTTCCGGAGCATAGCCTACATTGGTAAATTCCGGAGAAAAGAAGTACCAAACACCAAAAACAATAGCATTTAGTATGATAATAGCGCCTATGAGTATTCTGCGTGGAGCTTCATTTGTCCACTTAGGAAAAATCTGAGCCATAAAAGGTGATAAATATTACCAGTTATTAGTAGTAGTGGGCCAATTTTATGTTGGAAAGAAAGTACCGAAAAATTCTTAACGAACATACCTAATAGATGCCGGCAACCGTATTTAAAATCATTCTAAATAATACGATTTACGGCTTGATCAAGGGTTGACCTAAAGGCCTAAATATAGGGGACAGATTCATCAAATGTGTAAAAAAATACATACATATTTATAGGGTGTCTGAAGATTAATCGCTTTAGAATGTTTAATATTTAACGACTATCTAAAGATGCTGAAAGAGTTGAATTTAGCAGATCAGGATTTATACAGAGCAGAAGCCAATCGATTATATTCTGCCATACGAAACGATATTTTACTATATAATTGTTACTTTCGGCCGACGTTTATAACGATTTAGTGAGCACCAATATCATCTGACAACATCCCAAAAATTTAGGAATGGATCCAAATACTAACGATAAACTTACCGTTCGCTTTCTTAAAGAAGTAAGCATTACAAAAGCAATTAGTGTTATTATTCTCATTAGTACACTTGCTTTCCTTTTTTTGATTTGGCTGATTTATTATAAAGATACTGCCGCTACAACTGCGGCATGGGTAAATCAGCTTCCGGCATTGAATGCTTTGCTCAACAGTGCAAGTACTGTTCTTATCATATCAGGGTTTATTGCGATTAAAAAGAAAAAGTATGTCACACACATGAAACTGATGCTGACGGCTTTTGTAACCTCATCGTTATTTCTGATTAGCTATTTACTGTATCACAACTTTGTTGGGCATACGATATTTCCGGGAGAAGGATGGATTCGGCCGGTGTACTTTTCAATACTTATCTCTCACATTATTTTATCTGCTTTTGTAGTGCCCCTCGTGCTTACCAGCTACTATTTCGCATTTTCTGGAAAATTTAAAACCCACAGAAAAGTATCGAAGTGGACGTTACCGATCTGGCTGTATGTATCGGTTACCGGTGTCGTAATTTTCTTTATTCTGAATTCGTACGTTTGATAAGTTTCAGGTAGAATTGCATAAAAAAAGCCGACCGCTTTAGCTGCGATCGGCACATCGTAAATCAAATAATATATATAGTGGATTCAGTTTCCTAAGAACTGTTCACCGGCTTCTGGAATAGCAACGTCGGCATCACAATAATCTTCGGTGAACTCTTTAAATTCTTCCGGATCACCTGTAAGCACGGGAAATGTTCCATAATGAATAGGAATAGCCAATTTTGGATTGAGCATTTCGCAGCAAATGGCAGCTTCCTGAGGACCCATCGTATAATGGTCGCCCATCGGTACAGCCACCACGTGAGGCTGATAGATTTCGCGATAAATCTCGAGATCGCTGAAAATATTTGTATCGCCGAGATGATAAAATGCTATATCATCGTCAAACGAGAGTACCAGGCCTGCTGCTTCACCGGCATATTCGCCTTTGAATGATGAACTATGGTTGGCATTTACAAGAGTGACTGAAAAGTCATCAAAATCAACAGTACCACCTTTGTTGAATTCTATAGCCTGTTCTTCAGCAAGGCCATGCTTTTTAAGTAGTTGAGAAAGTTCAACCTGGGCAACAACGTCGCATCCCGTTTTTTTAGCAATATCAAGCGTGTCCCCAACATGATCCTCGTGTCCGTGTGTCAGTAATATAATATCTGCGTCATCCGGATCTTTAAATTCATCAGGTGTTGTGGGATTTTGTGACAGAAATGGGTCGATGTAAATGATTGTACCATTCTGTGATTCTAGTTTGAATGCTGAATGGCCAAGCCACCATGCTTTGATATTTGTATTCATTTATCTCCTTTTTTATTTAGTAAGTGTTTAGTGTAAAAATAACACAGATCGAAAACTTATCGTTGACAAACAAAAAAATCTGTAGTATTAATAAGTAGTTATGTTAACACGTTAGAACTATTTGCCGAGCAACCCTACACATTGAAATTTAAACCTAAGCTCAACTAACCTAAAATTATATGTCAGAACGAATTAAGATCAATCCTGATAATCCCAAACGGAAACAAATTTTTGACCTGGTAGATATTCTTTTAGACGAAGGTGTCCTCTTGCTTCCTACCGATAGTCAATATGCGCTTGTATGTGATTATCAAAATAAAAGCGGAATGGATAGAATCAGAAAAATTCGGCAGATGGGAAAAAAGGATCATCTCTCAGTGATGTGCCACAGCCTTGAGCATGCATCCACGTTTGCCAATCTGTCTGATGATAACTTTAAACTCATTAAACGACTTATACCAGGACCTTATACATTTATACTCCCGGCAACGCGTGAAGTCCCAAGATTGCTCACTCATCCCAAAAAGAGAACGGTTGGCATACGAATACCCGACTATCCAATTTGTCTGGAAACGATCCAGGAACTGGGCCGGCCGATCATGGCAATTACCGCAAAGCTGCCTAACGTAGAGAATGGACAGCCCGATAGCGGAGACAGGGAGCTTTATCTGAGCCGTTTTGATCAGATTGTTGATTTGGTGGTCGATCACCAGCAGGAGCTGTCAGGGCAGGAGACAACCATCGTAGACTTGACCGGCCCCTCACCGGAAGTTATCCGTGAAGGGCTCGGAATGGAAACTCTTCGGGAGGCAGTTGCACTTCAGGGGCTTACTTTTAAAGAGTCGCATCCAGTATAGGGAGTTATGGTTCTAAAACTGACAATAAACTACCTCGGGGCAGAGCCCACGAGGTATCAACTTAGAACCTATAACTTTTTGTCCAAAATAGAGTTTATTCTGGAGTGTCCCCCTTTGAAGGGGGCAATGGGGGATGATCAGTTATGTTTCTGAACGAAATTCAGGGCACCACGACACTCAGAAAGTCATCCCCCAGCTCACTCCGTTCGCTTCCCCCTTCAAAGGGGGACTATTATCTTTTCCGACCCAGAGGGTCGGGGAATTAAACCACTTATGATTAAATCACAGGTGAAGTGTATGAGTATATTCGGGTCACTAAGAAACATGGTTAGTAACCGGGCAGAGGAAAACAGTCTGTGGAATCAGCCACAGACTGTTGATCAGATCAATGAAATTCTGAAGAGATCTCCGACACCCCAGGTCATCTACAAGCACAGCTACAGCTGCGCTGTTTCACTGTTTTCCAAAAGCAGTCTCGAGAGCGATTTGGTTTCAATTGCTGAAAAAGCTGATATTCACCTGGTTGATGTGATTGCAAATCGTCAGCTATCGGGTGAGATAGCGTCGAAAACAGGTATCCGGCATGAGTCCCCTCAAATAATAATTATGTATAAAGGAGATCCATACTGGCATGCTTCTCATGGCGATGTACGTATAAAACCTCTCCTGGAGGCGCTGGATGAGCTAAACGGCTCATCAGATGTGGAATGATTGACATTAAACCGCACTAGCTAAGCTTTTCAATAATGGCCGCATGTTCCGGGAAAGCTTGCTTGAGCTTGTACGGATCGCCCATCTCAAAATCATCGAAATCGAATCCGGGCGCTACGGTACATCCAGCAAGCAAATAGGAATCCGGTTTGTCTACCGATACACCAAACCAGCTTTCGCCGGGAACAGTGTGCTGAAACGCCTGGCCCTGCTCGATGTCTGGTCCGAGATGAAGTGCCTGGTATAGTGAGTCGGGATGGATGATGTGAATAGTTGCGGGTGAGCCGCTGTAGAAATGCCACGTTTCATCTGACCTGATTCTGTGAAAGGAGGAAGTGTCGGCTCCTTCAAGCAAATAGTAGATGGCCGTTGAAAAATGGCGGTCAACCGGGTAAAAGCTCTCATCACTTTCAGGCTGAATCACACCCTCGCTTCTGTACGTCTCTTTGTAATATCCTCCTTCGGGATGGGGGGAAAGGTTCAAATTTTCGATAAGGCGTTCTATGTGTTGTTTCATCTGGAAAATTGGGTTGGTTGAATATGAGTTTTGAGCTTAAAAATCAGGGACAGACCATATCACAAATAAACCGGTGAAAGTTCAAATATTGTGTAACAACTGGAAAATTTTTAAGTATGAATACACCAATTTGATACACCTAATTTTCATCAATTCTAAATAAATGGATCCACAAAGATCATCAAAATCCAAGCAGTTGTTTGAAGCGTCGTTTGAGCCAAGGATTAAAACATATGTTCATGCAAGCGTCATTATAACGATGGCTGTATCTATTTTTGGCATTATTTTGATTCCTGTTTGGCTGGTCGCCGGGTCGTACTACCTGAACCGCTATTTCGACAATCTCTATTGTGAACTCACAACGCGCGCACTTCATTTCAAAAAAGGCGTTCTTTTTACAACTGAACGAACCATTCCACTTGATAAGATCCAGGATCTTACATTTAAAGAAGGACCGCTGCTCCGCTATTTTGGCCTCAGCTCATTAATGATCGAAACAGCCGGAAACAGCGCGGCAAATATGACCGATATGAAACTCATTGGAATAGTGGATGCTCCAAAGTTTCGTCAAATGGTTATTGAACAGCGGGACGAGATTACCTACAATCGAGGCGGCCGCAGTGAACAGGGAGCAGCCGATGAAGATCATCCACTCAAACCTATTCTTCTTGAAATTTCTGAAACATTAAAGCGTTTGGAAAAAAGAGGGTAGATTGGTTTCTATCACAAAATTCATTGAGCCTTAAACCTGTGAATTGGCCTGAATACGGTTTTAATATCACGCCGTCAGCGATATCTTTGAGTTTAAAACAGAAAAGAAGATTTAAATAGTTATGACCATGAAAGACGAGCTTTATCAATCCATTGAGTGGAGAGACGGCGGACTTTACATTATTGATCAAACCCAATTACCGGCTGAGGAATTGATTATCCAACTCGAGACCGCCGAACAGGTGTGGGAGGCCATTCGTCAGCTAAAAGTACGCGGCGCCCCGGCGATCGGAATTACCGGTGCCTATGGATTATATCTTGGAATCCGTGATTTTGAAGAGGGGTCTTACGAATCCTTTATACAGGAATCCCGGCGACTGGCCGACTACCTGAATTCATCTCGCCCTACGGCCGTAAATCTTTCCTGGGCGTTAAATCATATTTTGGAAAAAATATCTGGTCAAGACGGATCAACATCTTTGTCAAATTTAAAAAAGCTAATCCTTCATACAGCCATCGCCATTCACGATGAAGACCGGCAGCTCTGTAAGCAGATCGGGGAAAACGGAAGAGAGCTCGTACCCGACGGCGCAAATATTTTGACACACTGCAATACAGGCGGACTCGCCACAGGGCAATACGGTACAGCGTTTTCGGTGATTTTTCATGCGCATCTGCAGGGCAAAGTGGAGCAGGTGTGGGTTGATGAAACTAGGCCGCTGCTGCAGGGTGCGCGGCTGACCACATGGGAGTTTCAAAAAGCATCCGTACCGCACTCGCTGATTGTAGATTCTGCAGCCGGTTTTTTAATGAGCCGGGGCAAAGTGGATATGATTGTTACCGGGGCTGACCGAATTGCGAAAAACGGAGATACTGCCAATAAAATCGGGACATACACGCTGTCGGTACTCGCCAAAGAACACGGAATACCATTCTACATTGCCGCTCCATATTCAACACTCGACATGAATATCGACAACGGATCGCAAATAGAAATTGAACTGCGGGATGAGGAAGAAGTGCTGGCCTTCAATCATCAGCCATCAACTCCATCAGGCACGAAAGCGTACAACCCTGCATTTGATATCACGCCCCATCAAAATATCAGCGCGATTATTACTGAAAAAGGGATTATATATCCTGAGTTTGAGAAAAACATCAGGGAGCGATTTAGCGTAGCTGAAGTGTAGGAGGGCTTTTCCTGAGTTTGACATTTTTCAGTCGAAAATATTATCGATCAAAAAAAATATTTAGATGCTCATTCATTGAACATTGGGGTGTCCCAGGATCAAACTCAGGTGTCATCCGCTTCGCGGATTAATGGAGATGGGCTGGCACTTCCCAACCCGACAATGAATTGTCGGGCTACGAAGCGAATGACTCTTCGAGACTTGGGTTACTATGCCCCAACAAATGCAACCATGATTACAAAATCGGTTTTGAAGATGAGTATAAACTCAATACCCCACGGAAACAGATCCATCGTAATATGTCAGTCCCGTGAGGGACAAGCGCTTAGTAGCCTCACGTTTCGCCGAAGGCATCCACTGGATAACGTGAGGAATCAAGGTATGGCTCCAAGACCAGAAGTCCGTGAAACGGACGATATGTCCTTCGTATTTTAAAGGCTAATTTTCTGATTATTATAGATGAATTTTTAAAACTCTATCTTTTAGATTTTATCTGCGACTGACGGTTATATATTCCATTGTGCGTGTTTACCGAATCACATTCAGCACTTTATCGGCCAGCTTTCGTGCATCAGATTCGTTTTTCCCTTCGCTATAGACGCGAACAATCGGTTCAGTATTTGATTTCCGGAAGTGTACCCATCCTTCATCAAAATCGATCTTTACACCATCAAGCGTGTTGATACGTTCGTCAGAAAACTCATCAGCTACTTTCTTCAAAAGATCATCTGCATCCATACCAAGATCAGCAAGCTGAATTTTTTGTTTGACCATCTCATATTGCGGCAGGGAATCGCGGTAGGCAGATGCTTTGAGTCCGCGTTGTGCAAGAAGTTGAAGGATCATAGCCGTACCAACCAGTGCGTCTCGGCCGGCGTGGAGATCGGGATTTATGACGCCGCCATTTCCTTCCCCGCTGATGACGGCACCGTGTTCCTGCATGGTTTTCACAACATTAATTTCACCCACAGAGGCCCGGTGGCAGACTTGTCCGTATTTTTGTGATACATCATCTGCTGCACGAGAAGATGACAGGTTTGTTGTTGTATCACCGGCCTTATTGTCAAGCATAAAGTCGAACGCAGCTACCTGGGTGTATTCTTCTCCAAACAGCCGGCCGCTTTCATCAACCAGTGCAAGACGGTCGGCATCCGGGTCGGTGACAATACCAAGATCACAATCATTGTTTTTTACAAACTCACAAATCTCTTCGAGGTGGGCGGGCAGTGGTTCGGGATTATGTGGAAAAATACCGTTTGGCTCGCAGTTCAATTCGTGAACGGTAACTCCAAGATCTTTAAGGAGGGCGGGCAAGGCTTTAGTTCCGGCACCGTTCACTGCATCAACAGCTACTGTGAAACTCTGTTTTTTAATCAGTTCAGCATCAATGTAGGGCAGGTTAAGTATTTCCTGAATATGGTAGTTGATGATATCGTCGTCATATGATACAGACCCGATCGAATCAAATGTGCTGTATTCAAATTCTTTTTTATCAGCGATTTCAAGCACTTTTTCACCCTGTTTGGGGTCGAGAAATTCACTTTTTTCATTTAGCATCTTAAGAGCATTCCACTGCTCAGGGTTATGGCTCGCGGTTATAATCAATCCGCCTTTCGCCTTATGTTTAAGCACGCCCATTGCAACGGTCGGTGTTGGCACAATACCTGCCTTTACAACGTCGCAACCCACACTTTGCAGCGTGGCACAAACAATATCCTCACAAATCTGGCCGGTCACTCGCGAATCACGGCCCACCACAACGGTACCGCCCTTTAACCATGTGCCATAGGCAGCGGTGAATTCAACGATATTTTGTGGTGTAAGGTGCGTTCCAAAAATTCCCCGGATTCCGGATACTGAAATCATGAGTGCCATATGACGATCATTTTTAATTAAAAGTTATCAGGTAGATTCTTATGAAAATCTGATTTAAACACGCGGGAACTTACCTCTTGGAGGAATTGATATCAATTTAAAACCTTTCAAACAGCTATAGATTTAATTAATATGGTTCACAACCAATTCATAAATTTTCAGTTTTTTATGATATCTTAAGAAGCTATATACTTCCGCTAAATTTAAACCTTCTGATTTGCAAATCTGGAAATATATTGTCGCTGTTTGGATGACACTGGTCATTGTTTCTGGATTTCTAATTCCCATCCCGGAAATAGATATTCTCGAGCAGTCGGCTCGTAACCTGTTTTTACACGTCCCGATGTGGTTCACGATGATGGTAGCATTCGGTACGGCGTTTGTCTACAGTGTTCGTTACCTGAACAGTGAAGATTTACGCCTTGATCGTAAAGCGGAAACAGCCACGGCAGTTGGTCTTTTATTTGGTATTTGCGGGCTTCTGACCGGCTCGCTCTGGGCGCGATTCACCTGGGGAGCGTGGTGGACATTTGCCGAACCCAGAATGAATCTTGCAGCACTTTCCATGATGATATTTGTTGCCTATTTTATTCTGCGATCTGCTTTTAATGATGAGGTTAAACGGGCAAAAATTTCAGCGGTCTACAATATTTTTGGCATCACAACAGTTCCATTTTTACTGTACATCATACCGCGGCAGCTGCCGAGCCTGCATCCCGGAGCGGAAGGGAACCCGGCATTTAGTGAAATTACCGCTCCTGAACTCAGGTACATTTTTTATCCCGCCATAATTGGATTTATTGGGCTTGCTGTTTGGTTGATGGATATTTTAAACAGGTATAAGAAAGTTAAACATCTGAGCAGTACTGAAAAATGAACATTGAATCTGTAAAAGATTTCAGCCAAACAACCGTTGATACACTCTCATCGAGCTACTCTGATAAGTGGGCCGGTGTGGATAACCCGGAACAGTCATCAGAATTTATACAGTTTATGAGTTCAAACGACCTGATTTTTGTGGTTCTTGGGGTCAGCTTAATTATCTGGTTTGTTTTGCTCTTTTTTATCATCAGGGTAGACCGGAAAGTTTCAAATCTTGAAAAAACAGTAGACGAAGACAGCAAATGAATCTAAAATTAATTCTTGGTATTACATCAATCGTGCTTTTTACATCGCTGTTGATGTATAATTTTGGCAACAGCATCGATAGCTACGTGAATTTTGAACAGGCCGATGATCGCGGGTCGGCACATGTTGTGGGTACGTGGGACGATTCCCAGGAATGGGGATTTTCACGTGAGAACATGCGCTTCTCTTTTTATATGAAGGATCAGGAGGGGAATGTAAGGCGTGTCATTTATCCAAAGCCAAAGCCCAATAATTTTGAGCAGGCTACTCAATTAGTCGTTATTGGAGAGATGCAAAACGATGTTTTTTACGCCAACGATATGTTGTTGAAATGCCCGTCGAAGTATAACGACGCAGATGAAGCGGAATTTACACAAGCTGAACAAGGATAATATTTATGACCGGGACGTTTGGGCACATTTTCTTATCAGCTGCATTTGTAGCGTCAATTGCGGCTTTGATCGCATACTCACTATCAGCGTACAAGGATAATGAGTCAATTGAAAAGATCTCTGATTGGCTGTGGCGTCTGAAAGGTGCGACGCTGCTTGTTTCATGCGGAATATTAATCTATCTGATCATGACCCATCAGTTCCAATACTATTATGTATGGAACTATACAAGCCTTGACCTGGAACCCCAATACCTGTTTTCTGCATTTTACGGAGGACAGGAGGGAAGCTTTATGCTTTGGATTCTGTGCTCTTTTATGGTAGGGTTAGGGCTCATTCGCTGGACACGCCCGCCATACAAAGCTCCCGTGATGGCTGTCATGGCGCTTACACAGGTTTTCCTTCTCTCGATGGTGGCCGGCTGGGACCTCTTTGGAATGACACTCGGAGCCTCTCCATTCCGAACCATTGCCCAGGAGATGCCAAATGCACCGTTTATCCAGGCCAACCCTGATTTTGTACCTGCTGACGGCTCTGGCCTTAACGACCTTCTGAAGAGTCCATGGATGATGATTCATCCGCCGATTATTTTTGTCGGTTTTTCGATGATGACCGTGCCTTTTGCTTTTGCGATCGCATCTCTCTGGACCAAAACTTATAACGAATGGATCAGGCCTGCACTACCGTGGACGCTTTCCGCTAACCTGTGCCTGCTCACCGCTATTTTTCTTGGCGGATACTGGGCATATGAAACACTCTCATTTGGCGGATATTGGGCGTGGGATCCGGTTGAAAACGCATCACTCGTACCCTGGCTGATTGGTACCGCAGGCATACACGCCATGATTATCCAGCGAAAGAGTTCCAGAGCTCATAAAGCGGCGCTTTTTCTCTCTATTCTCGCGTACATCGCCGTTGTCTATCAAACCTTTTTAACGCGATCGGGCGTGCTCGGGGCGCAATCTGTGCACAGTTTTGTTGATCTCGGCCTGTATGCTCAGCTATTGATGTTTATTCTTGTGATGACGCTGATGGGAATTGGGTTTTACCTGTATCGATACAAAGAGATACCAAGTCCCGAGAAAGAATCGAAACTATTAAGCCGTGAGTTTATGACGTTCACCGGCTCGATGCTGCTGTTAATTCTTGGACTGGTTATTATCTTCGGGACAAGTTCTCCTCTTATCGGACAGTTTTTTGTTGATAATCCAACACCGCCCGAGTTGTCGTTCTATAACCAGTGGAGTATGCCCATTGCTATTATCATGGCAATATTCACGGTGATCGGCCAGCATCTGTTTTGGAACAAACACACCTGGGAAACTCTGGCAGGGGCGATGATATTTCCGCTTTTGCTCACATCTATCGCCTCAATCTTATCTATAATTTTAGGGGAAGTAAGCAACATTTCCTACATGATATTCATCTTTGCAGGATGGTTTGCTGTCATTGGAAACGGGGCTATTTTATTCTATCTCCTGAAGAGAAAGCCGAAATTGATTGGAGGTGCACTCAATCATATTGGATTTGGTGTATTGCTGCTGGGGATTATCGCATCATCTGTATACACGGAGCCACTGCTTGATCAGCGGGCAACAAATTATAACGAGCGGGTAGCAGCAGGAACTGTTTTTGATGAGGAAGGTTTTCCGGTCACTCAGCCTATAGAGATGTTCCAACTTAATATAGATCAGCCAAAACTGGTGAATGATCGCTGGATGGTAACGTATGAAGGCTACGAAGTAAATGATTCACCACGGCCGGGGCAGCAGTCATACCGAGTCAAATTTGAGCCCGTCAATGGAGGTTCTTCATTTTATGTTGATCCGGTTGTATACCCGATGCTAACCACATCAAGCCGGGCAAATGTTGAGTGGTCTGTTGATCCGCATGTTCGGACCGGCATGTTTGAAGATATCTACTTTTATGTAGCCGGCAGTAAATATGTTGAAAAAGAGAATGAACGAATTACCGAGCAGAGTCAGCAAATGATGCCGGTATCCGGAACTGATACTGCTGAGTCAGACACAACACAGACCATTGAAATTGCCCGCGGAGAGGTCATTGAAGCAGGTGATTTTTCACTCCAGTTTGTTGATTTCAAACCAGCAACCGAAAATCAGCTTCCTGAGAATACACAGGTGGGTATTCGCGCGCTGATTAAGGTTGAACACATGCCATCCGGCAGTGCATATGAAGTTGAGCCGCTGTTTGCTGTTTACACGGAAAATGAAAGGAGTTTTACGTACTCACCGCCTCTGTCAATCGAAGCGTGGGATATGGACTTGCAGTTTACCCGGTTACTTCCCGAAAGTGAATCTATTGAAATTAGTATTGCCGGATCAGTTGAGGATTTTGAAGAAGACTGGGTGTTGGTAGTAGCTGAAATCAAACCGTTTGTGTCGATTGTTTGGCTGGGTACGTTTTTACTGATGGCCGGCTTTTCAGTATCCATATTCCGTCACTGGTCACGGGAAAAGAAAAAGCAGGATGATTTTAACGAGAATGAATCGTAAAATTCTGCTCGGGCAAATCAAGCCAAAGACTTTTTTATGAAAATATTACTCGGACGTTCAGCATCTCAATTTAAAGCAGGGCTTATCGCAGGGTTCATTATCCTTTTAGTGAGCTCTCCGCTGTATGCTCAAACTCAGCCTGATCCCCGTGGTTCCTTTCTCAGATCGCTTGCTATTCCCGGCTGGGGTCACTATTACAACGATTCAAATAACTGGACTCGAGGTAAAGTGCATCTCGGTGCAGATATCATTATGATTGGCTCTTATTTTGGTCTTAATGCCAGGGCATCAAACCTTGAAGGGCAATACCACACGTTTGCTCAGCTAAATGCAGGGGTCAGCATTTCCGACAGAAGCAGAAAATTTCAGCTGGCAATAAGCCAATATAACAATCTTGAAGCGTATAATGATTTTCAATTGAGAAGCCGTAATTGGGACCAGCTTCTTGACGATACCCGGGAAAATCGCTGGCAGTGGGAATCAGAGGAAGATCGTGAACGCTATTCTGATCTTCGTGAAACCAGTGACCGGGCAAGAAATCAGCTTCCCGCCATTGCAGGCCTCATGGTTGTGAATCGCGTTCTAAGTGCCATCAGCGCCTATAGACAAGCCCGGGATATGACAAGCGGCCCTGAACTTACATTGCTGCCGGCATTTAATGACAGGTTACATTCAGGAATTATCGCTAATCTATCATTTAAATTCTGATGGCGGATCGCTGGAAACTCGTGTTTGAGTATGACGGCACTGATTTTTCTGGCTGGCAGCGACAGCCGAATGCAAGAACGGTTGAACAGGAGATTGAAAAGGCTTTTTCAACTCTTTATCAGAACGATATAGACATCATAGGCCAGGGGCGAACCGATGCCGGTGTTCATGCCCGGGGCCAGGTTGCTCATGTTGACCTCCCTTCTAAATTCACCTCAAATAAAATTATTCACGCAATGCGCGGCCTTCTGCCGAAAGATATTGCGCTCCTTGAAGCCGAGGTAACCCAGCACGATTTTCATGCACGATTCAGTGCCACCGAAAGAAGCTACAGCTATTCAGTCTTGAACCGGCCCAGTCCGCTGATGCGAAAACGAGCATGGAGCTGTGGATATTCGCTCGATCAGGATCAATTAGAGGGTATGGCGGAGATGGTAAAACACACACGTGACTTTATTAATTTTTGTATTCCTGATGAGGATCAGCTTCTAACAACGGAGTCCACAATTAACGTGAGTTGCTGGAAAATGAATAACGATGTACTTACATACACAATCAGCGCTAATCGCTTCTTAAGGCATATGGTGAGGCGCCTGGTTGGGTCTATGGTTCAGGTTGCCTCAGGTCGGAAACCAATGGCATTATTTGAGGAACTGCTTGATGGTAACCAACTTACCCGAAAAGGGCATTCAGCTCCGGCTCGCGGCCTATATCTGGATTCTGTGTCGTACTAAAATATTTGAGCTATCATTATAATAGATGTATGAAAAACACAGATAATGAAATAATACAGTCCGGTAAGGCATCATTTAAGATTGAGGTGCCGTACAAACTCATTGAATCCGGCACGAAACAGGCCCCTAAACCTCTTATCGTATACCTTCACGGATTTAATCAAACCGAAAAGAGTTTCCGTAAAGATTGCAGGAATCTGCTTAAGGTACACGCGTATCACCTCTTTATTCAGGCTCCATATCCTATTTACGACCGAAGCCGGGAAAAACCGGTTTCTGAGTGGGGGAGATCGTGGTATTTATATGATGGAAGTCAGGACCAGTTTCTTCGATCAATGGATCATGCATCCCGGTTCATCGGCCAGATCATAACAAAAACGATAGATGCGACAGCGGCAACCCGCACTGCCATTCTCGGCTACTCTATGGGTGGCTACCTGGCCGGCTATCATGCTATTAAATGGCCGGAGCATGTTCAGGATCTTATTATTTGCAGCGCCCGGTACAAATCAGAGCTGCTGGAAGGGGAATATGAGAAAATAAATCACCAAAGCATTTTAGCTTTACACGGAAATGCCGATAAGAAAGTTGAATCAAGTCCGCAAAGAAACGAAATAGAGGGTTTGAAGCAGCATGGCATAGATGCTACGTTTGTAGCACTTGCTGATACGCACAAATTTTCTCAGGCATTTATAGAGAAAATATTGGATTGGCTTAACGATAAAGGCTATACTTGTGACCCAATATAGCTTTTTATTAAAATTTCTTTAACTTAGACGGTTGAATAAGACCACCATTTGAATCATTCTTATGACTGCATCAACAGACGAAAAAAAAGCAATGAGTATCCTCGTAGTAGAGGACGATCCAACAGTTCGCACACTGGTTAAAGCTATACTTGAACATAAAGGTAATACCGTGTCGATTGCTGAAACGGCTGAGAAGGGTGAAAAACTCGCTTTCTCAGACGAATTTGACATGATTGTCCTTGATTTGAGACTACCCGACGGCAACGGATACGACGTTTGCGCGAATATCAGGGAACAGGGAATTGTAACTCCTGTCCTTGTCTTGTCAGCCGAGCATGAAACGGACGTAAAGATTAAAGTTCTGAACGTTGGGGCTGATGATTATCTAACCAAGCCGTTCAATAGTGAAGAGCTGATGGCCCGGATTGACGCCATTGCCCGGCGCAGCTCAAAAGAGCTTGAAAAAGAGCTCTCCTGCGGCGATATGAAGGTTGACCTTATCAACCGGCAGATGACCATTAAAGGTCATGAAGTGCCTCTCACGAATAATGAGTTCAACCTGCTCGTTTATTTCATGAAAAACAGGGATAAAGTAATATCCCAGGAAGAACTTGCTGAGAATGTCTGGGATATTCACTTTGATACGCAGACAAATTACATCAATGTGTATATCAGTTATCTGCGTAAGAAAATTCGTGAGTATTCTGAATACGAATACATTGAGACGATTCGTAAAAAAGGATTTCTCTTCAATTCGCACTCTTCAAAAAGCGAGAAGCAGAAGTCTTAACAAAGTCTGGCCCCCGATAACCATAAATTGAGGATTACATCTTTTCAGATCCTCATCTCCACCGTTATCCTGATGATGAATACTGTTGATTTATCTAACAGTTTACTCTACGACTATGGATCTACATCTACACCAGATCATTGGATTTGTGTGATTAAAGATCTGTAAAAGTGTCTCTTCAAAACTCCAGTCAGTAGCAGGGTAATCTTTCCGTTCACTCACCAAAATATAAGTTGAGACTCGATCAAGACGAAACGAGTCAGTGCCACGTTTGAGTTGAGATGCGGTGCACAAGAACGGTAAGTTGAATAATGAACTATTTGGCGCCGCGGGAGACTACTCTTTCTGGCGGTGTAGAACAGGCTGCTACACATAACTGAGTTATTCACGCCGCCCTTTCTACTATAAAAGCTCTGTCATTTCGGGTAAGAGAACCGACAACCGACTGTGAACGCATTGAGAGATTTCCCCGTGCTGGTATCCATTTTAACAACGGGTTCTAATAACGACTTCCGATAACATGGAGATTTCATTCCGCTACGCTACATGGGGAAAAGATGAACTCCGCGCACTCTCTCCGTTCGTTTGGTCGAGATGACAAGTTCGCGATGAGGGGGATGCCCGGCGCGCAAGACACAGAACACGAACTAAGTTTTTTGCCGCGCCGTGTGACAAACTATCTTGGCGGCGAGGTCCAAATTTTTGCAAGAATAGAAGTGTGATATGCCGCCCACTTCCATCCAAAAACCTTGTCATATCGAGCGCCTAATTTTGCCCAAAAACGGGGCAACACTGATTTCAGAGGTGACAGAACAAGTGGAGGTGTCGTAGATGAAGCCGAGCTTTTGAATCCTTGAAATCTGATCAATAACGACACTTTTTTACAAACTGTCACCGGTAGCCCCTAATTTTGCCCAAAAGCCGGGCAACACCATTTAAGAAGTGACAGCGTACGTACCCTGATTCAGGGATAGTATGCGATTTGCGGTGGTGAGTAGTATGCGGTCTTCCGGGTAGACTTAACGCTCAAAACGCACATACTCAGGCCATGATAAATCCACGGATTAGATCATCTGATCCCCCTTCGACTGGATTGGTTTCTTCTGCGAAATAAACTGCCTCGGGGAACTTGAAACGCCTACCTTCTCATACCCCGCACTATGCGCCGAAGAACCACGGCGCTTGTACGGGGCTATAATATGGGCCGCCCCTGCAGGGGCTTTTTGTTTCGCACAGGCGCGAAACCGTTTATAAATTTTCAAATGTTTAGATTTGTGTTCAAAAAAATAACATCGTTGTCTAAAGCCTAAAGCAATACTTTTTACAAACTGTCATTGTAGGCCCTAATTTCGTCCAAAAGCCGGGCAACACCATTTGAAAAGCGACAGGATTGATTCTCCCCTTGAAGAGGGGAGTAGTCCGCCAGCTGGCGGAGGGAGGGGTGTCCAGTAAGTTAGTCGAGGTTTTAAAAAACTGTCACTGGTAGTAAGAGAACCGTCAACCGACAACCGACTGTGAACGCATCGAGGGATTTCCCCGTGCTGGTATCCATTTTAACAACGGGTTTTCATAACGACTTCCGATAACCTGGAGATTTCATTTCGCTACGCTACATGGGGAAAAGATGAACTCCACGCACTCTCTCCGTTCGTTTGGTCGAGATGACAAGTTCGCGATGAGGGGGATGCCCGGCGCGCAAGACACAGAAGACGAACTAAGTTTTTTGCCGCGCCGTGTGACAAACTATATTGGCGGCGAGGTCCAAATTTTTGCAAGAATAGAAGTGTGATATGCTGCCCACTTCCATCCAAAAACCTTGTCATAAAAGAGCGAAGCACTGGTGATTTTTCCCAAGGGATGCCTTCGGCGCCGGTGAGTAGCCGAGATATCTCCTCGTGCCGGGAATCCATCTTGAACAAAACTCTTTTTCAAGCTCCTTCCAGAAACCGGAATACCGCGGGTACTCACCCTCTGTCTCCTTCTCTAACGGATAGAGAGGGAGGACGTTGAATAAGTTCAGGAGTAAGCAAATCCGGCAATGAACCGACCTTTGCAAATAACTCAGTTGTTCTGTTCAAGCCCATTATAATTAGAACGCCTTGTAATCTCGATTAAGAGAATCCTCAGCGGATTGTGAGCGCACCGAGATACAAAGTCTCTTCAATACTCCCTCATGCCGATGACTGGGAGATCTTTCTGCTCTGGCGAAAAGCACGCTTCCGATACCTAGCCTTTTTGGGGACAGGCAGAATGACGGGAGGTGTAATTGGGAGGGAGGTAGTCTTAGTAAACCCGGATTATTCACGATGATAAGCGTAACCCAATGTAATGCACTAAAAATATTACACATATATAAAATGGATAGTAGTCCAAATTTGGGCTACATGTATTGCGGCGAAATTTTGTCGGGAGCAAGGCGTAAGGATAAAAGCGGCGGAAGAGTACCTGACGTACTCAGAGTACGCTTTTTTCCATACAACGAAGCCCCCGACAAAATTTCTTGGTGAATAATCCGGGTAAAACTTGTCTTCTGCAGTCGAGAAAAAGAACTGTCAAGCGACCGGGAAATCGGCCCCATCAACATCGAATACTCCGGATATTAACCCAACAAAAAAGGCATGATTCATTTCAGATATCATGCCTTCATATCGAACTAAAATTTCTGTTTACGCTATCCGGGATTTAGTCCATCGAAGCTGGATTGTTTTTGGCGATCTCCTGGTACATCAGGTATTCTTCTGGTGTGACGTCTGCGAAAAGATAGTTGAGAGGATCAATCGCATCGCCATTCAGGTATACTTCATAGTGCAAATGAGGACCGTTGGTGAGGCCGGTATTCCCGGAGAAAGCAACCAGGTCGCCTCGTTTTACTTCACTTCCGACGCGAACGCCATCTGCATAGCCCGAGAGGTGAGCATAACGGGTCTCAAATCCAAATCCGTGATCAATAATTAACAGATTTCCGTAGTTTCCATTACGCTTTGCATACTTCACAACGCCATCACCGGTTGCAAAAAGGTGAGTGCCAATATCAGCTCTGAAATCGATTCCGGAATGCATTCTTTTATATTTGAACACCGGGTGCACACGCATCCCAAATCCGCTAAGCAGAATACCTTCAAGCGGACGAATGGCGGGCACGTGCTTCAAACGTTCCTGGTTGTCATTGTAAAAGTTTTGAATTTCATCGAACGACATCTTTTGCACATTAATCCGCCGTTCTAAATTGTCGATTCGGGATGCCGTCCACTTTAAAATTTCAGATGCGTCTTCACTGTAGAGCTCAAACTCGGAATAGATATCAGCGCCGCCAATACCTGGCTCACGTTTTTCTTCGGGGATAGATTCCATTCCCAGAACAGACCGATACATTTTGCTATCCATTTCGGCTATTCCATCAAGCTGTTCTTCTAGAGTGAGGATAGATGTTTTGGTGTTTTCGAGATGACTGGTCAGGATCTGATTTTCAGCTTTTAAAGCGAGTTCGGCTGGAGTACCAACGTTTTGAGATAGAACCGCAAGACCAATGCATGCAAAAATAACGCTGCTAACTAGCCAGATTGAAAATGTGTGTAAGTACCGTTCACTCTTGCCGTAAGCAACCGGTACAAATTTGCACTGATCATCATCGTAAATAAAATGTTCGTGTGTAGCCATTGTACATTCCTTACCTAAAGATAAAAGCCAATAGAAAGATAGAGATTCTCGGTGATATATTAAAATTTTCTAACCTTCTATATACAAGAGTATCTCGGAGCTTATTTGTTACTCAAAATCTCCTTCAAAATACTCAACTGCCCGTTCAGGCATCTCAGGGCTGAATTTTTTCTTAGAAATGTGGGAATGGATTTTATTTTGAAACTCCTCTGCGGCGTCATACCCGTAATGTTTGAGCAGGTAGTTCATGGCAATAACTTCTGCAATAACAGTGATGTTTTTTCCGGGTGTGATGGGGAGTTTAATCAGTGGAATGGATGTGTCGAGAATATCAATTGTTTCGTTGTCAAGGCCGGTGCGTTCAACATCTGCGGTCTCTTCCCAAAGGGAGAGTTCAAGAATTACTTCAAGCCGCTTTTGGTATCTTATAGACCGGATACCAAACATGGACATAACGTTGATGATACCCAGCCCGCGGATTTCCATAAAGTGCTTGTTCATTTCGGTGGCAGAGGCGATAAGGATGTTGCTCTTTTTCGTGAGCATCACAATATCATCTGATACAAGCCGGTGTCCTCGTTCAACCAGGTCGAGTGCTACCTCACTTTTCCCAATACCTGATTTACCCGAAATGAGAATACCTATTCCGTACACATCGACCATAGTGCCGTGTATCATGGTTTGAACAGCAAAGTAATCCTGCAAAAAATCCCGCAGCAACATCATAAATTTGGTGGAATTTGCTGATGTGTAGGCTACTGGAATCTTGTGATTACGGGCAATTTCCAAAAGATCATCATCCAGAGTGTTCCCTGCCGTACAGATTATGACGGGAATATCGAATTCTGCCAGTTTTTTAAACGCTTCAGAACGTTCTTCTGCGGAAAGGTGCTCAAGATACTGGGATTCGGTGTTCCCAATGACCTGTACTTTTTCAAATGTAAAAAGCTCCAGGTAGCCCGCCAAAGCCAGTCCCGGCCGATGAAGATCGGCACCTGTCACGAATCGCTGATCCGCGAATTCATCTCCTTCTACGAGCTGAATATCAATGTTTAATTTTGAATTCAGACGGCTTATGAGATTATCAACCGATATTTTTTCTTTACCGGGAATTGGCTTTTGGTTTTCTAGGGGCATGGATGGCCTGTTTACTGTCGATCGAAATGTTTTGCTTTATATTTACGGATTTGCCGGACCGCGGTGTCTACAGCACCATTTATTGCCTGCTCATAGGAGGGAGCCTCCTCAGATACGTTTATTAATTTCTGGGGGACTTTCACGTTAAGTTCAGCTATATACGGATTTTCGTCATTTTGACTAGGCTGGAGAATGACATCACAAACAATAATTTTGTCAATGAATTGCTCCAGTTTCTCGACAGCATCGAGGCTGTACTGTTTAAGGTCCGGACTTGCATCAAAATGTCGTGCAGTGAAAGTGGTCTTCATAGATAACTCCTGTACTTATTGTTCCGCCCGTGGATGGGCTTGATTATATACGTTCTTCAGATGTTCAACGCTGGTATGCGTATAAATCTGAGTTGATGATAAATTGGTATGCCCCAATAACTCTTTAATAACCCGAATGTCGGCACCGGCGTCGAGCAGGTGGGTCGCAAAACTATGCCTGAGTACGTGGGGACTTTTTTGTGATATTTCACTTACTTTTTCAATAAACGATTTTACCAGTCGCTGAACAAATCTCGGATAGATACGCTGCCCGCCAGGTGCAATAAAGACAGCTTTTTTTGCATCTGCATCCGTTTTAATCCCAAAAAGTAAATATCGCGTGTTTAAATGTCTTTTTAATGTATTAAACGATTGTTTTCCTAATGGAACAATTCGTTGTTTATTGCCTTTTCCCTGTATGAGTATCTGTTTTTGTTTGAAATTCAGATCCTTTAAACTGAGCTGTACTAATTCGCTGAGCCGGATACCTGTTCCAAATAACAACTCCAGGACTGCAAGGTTTTGATGATCACTTGGCTCCTCGCCATCTGCAAGCTCCATCATACGTTCAATACCCTCCGGGTTTACGGTCTTAGGCAGGCGACTTTCTTTTTTAGGAACGAGCAATAAATGGGCCGGATTCTTTTCGATATGGCCTCGTTTGTAGCAGTATTTAAAGAACGAACGAAGCGAAGCGACTTTCCGGGCAATCGTATTTCGGGCTAATCCCATCTCCGAGAGTTCCCCAAGCCATAGCCGAATATCAAGTCGGGTAATGGCATTTATATCTGCTGCAGCACTTCTTGTTTCATCTGATGAATTCAGGAAGTCAACAAACTGGTTTATATCTGTTTTGTAGGAAGTACGCGTATGTTCAGAACTGTTTCGTTCGATCTTTAGATATCGCAAAAATTTCTCGACAATTTGTTCCATCTGAAAATGTTAAGCTATTGTAATAAAGATACCAACTTATTAAGAACCAACCGTAAATTTTTGCAACATTTAAACCTCGCGATCTTTCCATATGGCTTTGCGCCCCAAAAGGTGATCAACAATTGAATTAAATGCCAGCCTTTGAAACCATAACACGCCTAAGGGATGAAAAAATCCATATAATGGATTCCATCGAAACCAAATGGCTAATATGAATCGATGCAAAAGTATCAGAGTTATCGAGCCAATAGATACAAACGTAAGCGCGTGGCTTTGCATATAGATGGAGTAGGGTAAAGTAAAAAAAGGAAGTACAAACACGATTATGTGAATCAATCCCATCAAGATAAAAACCGGCATAAATCGGTCGAAACCGGCAAAGAAGTTTTTTCTCAACCCTTTAAATATCTCCTGTTCCGAGCGGTACATTCTGCAGCGAATGGAATTAATTCCGGTAAACATTCGAAGTGTAAGTCCCTTTGATTTTGCGTGCTTGGCAAGCGCCACGTCTTCTACCACCTCATTTCTTACCGATTTGTGACCGCCGATTGTATTATAGGCCTCTTTTGTGAAACCAATACACTGACCGCAAGCAGCCGCAAATTTCGGTGCGATGTGTTTTCTGAGAAACTTCGGCAGCCATCGGGGCGGCCGGTAGACATAAACTGCCGGAAGAAGGGTGACAAGTGCATAGTAGATCAGAGGTACTACCGTTTTCTCCCAGAAGCTCTTGAGCTCCTGTTCCGGCCAGACGGTTATCATGTCGAGCGCATAGGTTGAAAAGGCATTGACTGTGTGTTGCACCAAGCCGGGATAGGGGGCAGTATCAGCATCAAGAAATAGAATAATTTTACCGCTGGCATGATTAGCCAGCTGCTGACACGCCCATGGTTTTCCGAGCCATCCACGAGGCGCTTCAACTGCAGGTACTGAGATAAACGTGCCGTCGTATTCCTTTTTAAAACGGGATATGATTTCTGGAGTTGCATCGGTTGAAAAATCGTCCAGCACCAAGAGTTCAATGTTTGAGTATGATTGATTGACGATGGATGAAAGCAAACGCTCAATATTATTCTGTTCGTTTCGTGCAGGTACGCAAATGGAGACACGCGGGTCATCAATCGGCCGATCTGTTTCTGAGGCAAGAGGAGTGAATTCAATTCTGTTTCGCAATAGAACCACAGAGGTTAAAAGAAGAAATATCAGAGAAAATGATGTCAGCCAAAAAAGGGTTAACGGATCAGTCAAACGACGTTCTGATTATGTGATTATGCAGTTTATTATTGTAATTTGTTCCCGCGCAACGATTTTATATTAGTTAGCATTCATACACCGAATATGCAGATTTTTTCAAATCCAAACAGAGATGTATCTACGCCAAAGCCTACCCCCGGAAGTTATGAGTGGTGGTATTTTGATGCAATATCAATCGATAATCAATACAGCCTGGTTATTATTTTTTATGAAGGAAATCCATTTTCCCGGCGATATATTGATGCCATCCAAGATGGACAAAATGATCGGGCTGATGACTATCCTGCGATAAGTATTTCTATATATAAAGAAGATGAACCGATCTTTTATTCATTTGAAGAAGTGATGCCCGGTAACGCGGAATTTTCTTCGGATACTCCGTTTGGACGGGTAAAAGGAAACAGTTTCAAGCAGGTGCCATCAGAAAACGGAGCGCTGGCGTACCGGCTTAATTTGGATCAAATCATACCCAATGGCGATCGTCTGGTTGGAAATTTACGATTTGAAAGCAGTGATAAAGGACCATTTTCAGATGTAACTAAAAATGATGATCAAAATAACGAGTCGTTACATAAATGGAATCTTGTTCAGGCGAGAGCGAGCGTAAATGGTCAGCTCAGCATTGAAGGACTGCATCCCGAAACAATAAAAATAGCAGGAACCGGGTATCACGACCACAATACAGGTATGGAACCGATGAAGGAGAGCTTTGTAGACTGGTACTGGGGGCGGGTTCATTTTAATGGCAGTACGCTCATTTATTACCTGATGAATGAAGAAAAGGGGGTTGATAATCGTGCCTGGCTCATCGATTCTAACAATTTAGTAACCGAGATGAATGGTGAGTGCGAGTTGTCAGATGTTGGTTTGAATATGTTCGGGCTAAAATCTGCAAGGAAAATTGAAATGAACGCAGTTGACGACAGTTTTCTCATTCAGCAGGAAAAAACACTTGATGACGGTCCGTTTTATCAGCGATTTAGGAGCCGGATGATGCTGAACCTTAATGGAGAGTTGCATCAGGCGAAGGGAATCAGTGAATATATTTGTCCCGGCAGGATTCACATGAAGCTATTTCGCCCGCTTGTGAACATGCGAATTCAATATCCTGGTAAGGTGCACTGGGTTCAGAAGAGTCCGCGGTTATACCGATGGACGTGGTAGTTCATAGGTGCTTTTCCGACTATTTACTCTTGTGGGAAACCGAGGCCTTAAAATATTGCCACGAAGACACGGCGACACAAAGGAAATTACAAATAAGAATTACTTGGTGTACCTTTGGGCCCTTGTGGCTTGGTGGCTAAAAGATTGATTGACTATAAATGCTTATCCTGCTTTTACTTATGATCAGGCAACTATTTTTGGTTAAATCATGGTTTGTCTCATACACTTAAACATTAGCTCAACTTCCGCAAAATCTTAAAAATCAGTCTCAATTACCTTTAAACAACGCTCTGTAGTGCTACATCCATCTGGATAAGCTTCCCGTTCAGCTTTCCATCCCAAACCGCATCTGAAGGCATTTAGGTTCATAAGGATACTAAAAAGCAATTATACCAAATACCACAGATAACCAAAGCACCAGAGGTGCGACATATCCGGTGTGCCGAAAGTCACTGCGCAGCGGGGGCTTTGGGTTAAGAGCAGGCATTAAATTTGAGAGCGCCGTAGGTGCGGTATATCCGCGCCCTTGCGAAATTACCAACCCATCTTTACCCATATATTATTTTATTGAATCCGATTCAGACGATCTGTTCGAATTTTATAACTGAGGTTGAATTCAGATTACGAATGATGACGCAACTATGGCGCTTCTTTTCATTCTGCCTTCTTTATACCCCACGGAAATGCTGCGCATTCCCGTAGGGCTACGGCTATGCCACCCCGAAACGGGGCTGGTTTCATCCCTGAATAGGTGAATTCCATTCTTTTTGTCTGTGGTCTAAAGGTTTAATGAAACTTATTTTGTAGCCACTACATCCCCATTTTGCGGAAGTTGAGTTAGTATATTAAATACAACAAAGAGAGCTTCCAAGAGGTCCTTGTATATGAAAACCGAAATACACCAGTTTTCTTAAAATTGACATAAGATACAACTCTAATAATCCAGCCCCGGCTGTGTAATCTCGTAATCCTGTTCTGCTTTGGCTTTATCAACCATTTCCCTGACGTCCTCAAGAAGCTGCTGAGCATCGTAAACAATGCCATCTTTGATGGTGTATTTTATGCCGCCGGCCCGCTCTACTTCGTTGTTTTCATTCACTCGTATAGCACCGGTGCCGTAGAGTACTTTCAGATTCATTTGCGGATTTTCATCAACAATCACGAGATCAGCCAGTTTGCCCACTTCAATGGTTCCGAGTTCATCATCAACACCCAGCACTTCGGCTGCTTTGATGGAGGCTGACTGAAAAATTTCGAGCGGGTGAAACCCGGCTTCACGCATCAGTTCCATTTCCTGGATGTATGCGAACCCATAGAGCTTATAGATGTAGCCGGCGTCGGACCCAAGCGTGACACGCCCTCCGCGGTTTTTATACTCGTTGATAAACTGCATCCAGAGGCGGTAGTTCTCTTTCCAGTTTACTTCTTGCTCAGTTCCCCAGTTAAACCAGTAGGAACCGTGTGCTCTGCGGTCCGGCTTGTAGAATTCCCACAGCGATGGCAGCGTGTACCGCTCGTGCCATTCTGCCCGGCGCTGGGCCATCAAATCGCGGCTCGCTTCGTAAATGGTGAAGGTCGGGTTCATCTCAAAATCGTTTTCGAGCAGGCTGTCCATCAGCGAATTCCAAGTCTCGCTTCCGGGTTCTGCAGCCTGTTTCCAAAGTCGTCCGGCCTCTTCAAACCGGTGCTGCTCGTCGCTGTAGTTATAGTCGAGCGGGTAGTCCTGTATGATGCGGTCCGTAAACAAGGCTTCGGGCAGGCCGTACCAGTGGGTCATGCCTTTGAGTCCCATTTCGGCTGTTTTAGCCACGTTTGCGTAGACCACGCCTGTTTGTGCATGATGCGCCATCGATCCAAGTCCCATTTTGTTAGCTTCATCAAGAGCGGCTTCATAAATATCAGGCTGAGCTCCAAAGAATTTTATGCCATCTGCACCACGTTCGTGAATCATCTGCACCCATTCCCGCGCTTTTTCCGGGGTTCGGATGGGCGATTCCGCACCACTGCCAAATCCTATGTACGGAAAGATCCGCGGCGCTGTGATACTGTTATTTCTGCTTCGTTCGGCATGACGAAGGGTCCAGTCGAGGCCGTTAAATGATCCAGGTTCACGAATAGATGTGATGCCGTGTGCAAGCCAGAGCTTATACACATATTCAGGCGCGGTTCCCTGTGAACTTCCGCCGGTGTGGGCATGCATATCAAAAAAGCCGGGCAGGATATACATCCCTTCCGCTTCAATCACTTTAGTCTGATCATCAACCTCTGGCCGGCGGTTTTCGCTGATGGGAACACCGGGGTAGCCCACATTCTGGATCAGCGCTATTCTGTTGCTTTCGATCACGATATCCACGGGGCCAAGGGCTGGAGAGCCGGTACCGTCGATCATGGTACCGCCGCGAATGATAAGTCTTTCATATGGGCCCTCACCTTTTGTACGATCCGGTGCATCGGCCATTTGGGCAAGCAGAGGAGAGGTTAAACAGGTAAATAAGAAAATAAGACAAACAGGTAAAAAGAGACGTTTTTTCATGAAAGAAGAACTTTTTTACGGTTAAAGCGACGGATAAAATAACGTCAAAAAGGGTTTAAAAAAGAAATCTCAAAATTATTTGAAATAATTTGTAACAAAGCACCGCCGAGAATCTCTTTATAGTACAGCATCAGCTAATCTATCTCTAACGATTAGTTTAGTCACTCCTATGCTGAACCTAAAGCAGAAAGCTCGGGACTGATACTCCCGGGCTTTATTTTTTCCTCACCTTTTTACGGCCAGGTAGGCGATCAGAATAAACAGAATACCCACACCCGCTGTGAAATAAAGTGTTCCGTTAATGCCGAACCAAAGATACATCAGCCCAAGAATAACAGGCGCAACGGTTTGTGATGCCCTGATAACCACCCAATTTATTGCAAGGAAAGCGGCGCGGAATTCAGAGGGCACTTCACTGGTTAACAGATTTAACAGGCTTGGAATGTTAATGCCCTGTGCCACGCCAAAAATGGATATGGGAATTGCCATAAACCAAATATTTTCTATAAACGGAAAGCAGAGAAAAATAAAGGTATACAAAAAGGCTGCTGTAAGAATGAGCTGCTGTTCTGAAAATCGTTTTGTGAGATCGCCCAGCTTAGATGATGTGAAGGCTGTAATCAGAGACGAACCAGAGAGCATGAGCCCGATAACGGTGGAGGTGACAGCAAAATCTTCATCCAGTAAAATAGGCAGATACGTAATGTAGCCGCCGTAGAGAATCAGAAAAGTTAGGAAGACACAGCTGAACAGGCCCAGGACTTTTTTTGTGAAAATCCTGTCTTTTATTTTTTGGAAGTACTCTTTTAAGTCCAGGTTCAATGATATTGGAACCGGATCAAGAAAGATCATGGCGTAGATAGCAACGGGTATGGCAATGGCGCTGAGAAAAAAGGGATAGTTCCATGCGATGGAGGCAAGAACACCCCCGATAGCGGGATAAATGGCGGTTCCTACGCTCAGAACACTGCCGTTGTAGCCCATCGCGGTAGCGCGCCGATTGCCTTCAAACAAATCACCAATGAGCGTTACATTTAATACACCGAGGGCAGCACTTCCTGCTCCCTGGAAAAACCGAAGCCAAAGTAATTCTGAGAAAGATGTGGTGAATGCGCACATGAATCCGGCAATACCGTACAGAAATAAAGATGGAATCAGGATCCGTTTGCGGCCAAACCGGTCAGCGAGCACGCCCAAAAATGGCGTGAGTAAAATTCCGGGCAGGGCAAACACCGTAATGAGATAGCCAATCTGAGAAGTGGATACATCAAGCGCACGGGAAATAACAGGCAGGGCGGGTGCAATACTCGAAACGCCCATAACAGCACTAAGGGTAATGCCGAAAATGATGTGTAAATTTTTATCCTTAAGTACCGGTGGTTGAGGATTACTTGGTTCCAAAAAAATGTTTTCTATTACGATTCATCAGACGAAGCCATGATAGAGAGTGTACGGTAAAGAACCAAGTTGGAAAATCGTTCCGACTACAGATAAATTGAAATTAAAAATAGAGCCTGTAGAGCAGGCTGACGCTCCGCCCCGGTTCAGGAAATACTTCTTTTATTCTGGAGAGATGGTTGCGATAGGTGGTATTCAGCAGATTTTTGCCCGACAGAGTGACGGTATGAAGCATTTCAAATTGATCAAATCTGTATTGAAGTGATGTATTTAGCAGAGTGTAGCCATTCGTTTTGGTTTCGAACTGAGCAAGGCGTGTCTGTTCATCGGCCAATTCCACTCGGCTTGTAGCGATAAAATTGCCGCGGTTATAGCGAGCGAAAACAGATCCTTTGAGAGGCGGTATCATTGGCAAGGGACGCGTGTCTTCTGTATATCCCGTTACATCCTGCTCTTCTTCACTGACAGTGCGATCTGCGCGTGTGTAGGAGAGATTTCCGCCAACAGTTACCCGTGGATGCAGCTGAAGATCTGCTGAAAGTTCGAAGCCGAGAAATTCAGCTTCTGTCCCGTTATATTCGAATCTATTGAGGGCCGGGTCCGAGACGCTTTGCTCACCTGTATCTCGCGGAAACAGGTAATTCTGAAATTTATTTCGATACCCGGCAAGTTCAGCATTCAAGCGGCCAGAGCGATATCGGAGAAAAAGTTCTGTACCGAGGCCACGTTCCGGATCAAGCTGAGGGTTGCCAATTTCAAAACTATAGGCTGCCAGGTGTGGTCCCTCAGAATAGAGTTCCTCAAGAGTAGGGGCCCGAAACGAATGCATTACCGTTGTTCCTGCAAACAAGTGATCTGTGAGTCCATAGATCAAAGATGCCGAAGAGGCCAGTCCGAGGAATGAGCGATTTTCAATGTCTCCGATGATTGAGGATGTACGTTCTACTGCGGGGCGTGATTGAACGGCTTCAAGCCGGGCACCGACTTCGTAATGAAGATCTCCGGCGTCACCTTCCTGAATGACGTATGCAGCGGCACTATAGAGATCTGAGTCGGGCGTTCTTGCTCCTCGTGCCGCATAATCCTGTAGCTCGCCCCAGATTCCCATTGAACCCCCATCAAAAATTGCCCAGCCGTTTGTATTTGTCTTAACGGAGGCATTTGTTGTCAGCTTGCCAAATTCAGTTCCCAAACTACCGTTAGACTCCAGCTCTACATGATTATAATTGACGAAAGAATATCGCGCTTCGAGAGTTTTGAAAAACGAGTGATCAAGAATACGTTCGCCACGAATATCGGCTTGGTATTTTCGCATTTCGATATCCACACCGCTCGGGTGGCCGCCATTGGGGTCCGGCGGAATACCATAATCGGAAAGGTAAGCAGAAAATGAGCCGCCTATGTATCCCTTGCTGCCCACGTAGCTGAGGCCGGCAGTGTTGTGCGTATTTCTGAGGTATGAATTTTCAATGGATCCATCAGGTGTTGAAAAATTCTGTCCGGTTCGGCCGTTTAAATCGAGAGTGGCCGCCCAGTTATTCCATGGTACAATCATATCAAGCGCAGCGGACGCTTCACTATTTACAGATTTTCCATTGAGTGATGCCGAGCCTGTAAATTGGTTGGGAACAGTATTGGGAATCTGATTTTTCACCACGTTGATCACGCCGCCAATGGCGTTGGCACCGTAAGCGAGAGCTGCAGGCCCCCGGGCAATTTCGATCTCTTCAGCTCCCATAGGGTCGATACTTAC
Source organism: Rhodohalobacter sp. 8-1 (assembly GCF_038150125.1). Lineage (NCBI taxonomy): Bacteria > Pseudomonadati > Balneolota > Balneolia > Balneolales > Balneolaceae > Rhodohalobacter > Rhodohalobacter sp. 8-1. Next base: position 54,065 of record NZ_JBBVMF010000004.1, read on the forward strand.
TCCATGATCAGCTGACTGAGCTGAGACATCGCCGGTTCGTTCTCCATCGCGAAGAATGAGAACGCGTTCGTCACCCAGGCCGCGAATAACTGGCCGGCCGGGCGCAGGGCCTGATGACCGTTCACTGAATCCGGCCTGGTTGGTGAGTGTTTCCGATAGTGTGGTGCCAAGATTACGGCGCAGCTCTTCTCCGATAATTTTGGTTGAGGCGTGTTCGAGACGGGCACCTCCGGTTTGATCCTGTGTGCCTGTAACGGTTACTTCATCACCGCTGATATTTTGAGGCTGCATTTGAATCTGAATCGGATCCTCGTCAGCACCTTCATAGTCTATTTGACGGGAATATGTATCGTAGCCAATTCTGTGAACAGAGATTACATACGTGCCCGCGGGTACATTTTGAAACCGGAACGTACCGTCGCGATCGGCCGTGGTTGTGCGGTTAATTTCTTCAAGGTGAACGTATGCGAAAGATATCGGTTCATCTGTAGATGCATCGCGAATTTCGCCGCGAAGCTGTCCCAAGAGAACAGCCGGCGTGAGCGACACAAGAAAAATCAGGAAAAGTTTAGGCAAAGGTTTGATCATAAAGAAAACGGGACGCCGTTCAAAGCAATCCCGATGTTTAGAGAGTTAGTTTACTGTGATTGTAATGTCGGGAGATTCGTAAGCAGCGATTCCATGCTCCTCGCCTTCGTCTTCGTGGTCCCCATGCTCAACCAATAGCTCAAAGTGCAATGTAGCCTGGCCTTGTGCCGTACCTGTGAAGGTGAAAGCAAATGGATTGCTAGTGGATCGTTCAATGGTTACAAACTCGGAGCCTGATTCAACATGCCATTCCAGCTCATAATCTGATCCGGTATCAATTTCAGTTCCTTCTTCATCCAGAAACACGGCTGTGAGCTCTTCGGTGGTTTCATCTGTGGTCAATTCTAAGGAACCGGTAATGGTGCCGCTTTCATCAATAGAAAGTACAGCGTTTCCGGCTTGGTCGCGAACTGCCATACCGCTGACAGCCTGCTCAACATGAACTTCAAACGGTGACGAGGTGAAATCAGCATGATCGTTGTGGAATAGTTGAAACTGAATATCACTTTCACCAGCGCTCAAACCTACAATATGAAATGCCCATGCACCATCTTCTTCGTGCTGTTCAACCTCCACTACGTTTTCATTATCCACTATCCAACTGAGGGAATATCCTTCATCCGTGTTTGGGACGAACCGGTCACCATCTTCTGCGATCCATCGAAGTGTAATGAGATTTGTTTCTTCACCAATCTCAAGTTCAAGGTGATCGCCATCTGCGTAAGTAACCTCGCCATTTTCCTGAACGGCAACTTCAACACCGTTTAAAATCAGGGCAACACCGAAAGGTGTTAAATGTTCTTCATCGTCATCTGATGAGGCCGGGTTACTGCACGATGTAAATGCAAAAAGTGTGAAAAGCGCTAGTGATAATACAGTTAATTTATTTTTTAGAATATCCATAATAGAAAATGATGTATGTTGTACAATATTGATGATATAGCGGTGTTTAACCGATATATGCATTGATGCTATGATGTAGTAATTTAAGAAAAGAAAAGCCGGATGTTTATCCGTGTACAACAAGAGGGGGAGCACGATTATTATGAATGCCTACTCGTGGAGATTTTGCGGCAGGAAGTGTGCTTAATTCAACACGTTCCCATAGCAGAGTAAGCGGGCTGGATTCCTTATCAGATGCGACAGATATCTTGAAGTGTGATGCACATATGACACACTCATTGGTGTCTTTTGTGACCTGAACTTCAATTCCATTATCAACAATAGTGTCGATGATATGGTTATGCGCCAGAGATAAAAACATCCCAAGAGCAACCCAAATGGAAATGATCAGTGATATGTTGCGATTCTGTTTAATCAAGCTGATAGTTTATGGAAATAAAAGTGAATATACTTCATAGTTCGTAAGCATCACAAACAAAAAATTGTAAATAGCGTTCAAAAATTTGTCATTTTGCTCTTCTGCGATGCATATGTAACGAATCTGTTACAAAAAAGATTGTGAGATATACGAAATTAGGTGCTAATACGAATTAACTGAAACAACATGTATGGAATTGTTTGAAGAAGCGTACATCTGGTTTATGAGCCTGGGGAAGCAATACGGTGTTAACCCTATTATTTTTGGAGTCATTTACGTAGGAGCAATCCCGTTTTTTACGCTGTCTATTGCCTGGCTCATCAGAAATTACAGGAGGGGAATTTCAATTGTAATGCCTGTTCTTAGCGCGTCATTTTTCTTTATCTCGGCTTATCTCTACCTGATGATTGCCGGCCAAAATGTGCCCTGGTGGATTTACGCTGTGGTTGTGGCAATGCTTGCGTATGGCGCATGGTCGACCTATAAAAAAGTAAAAGTTCAAATTAAAGAAGACGTGGAGCTGGACAATGGCAAAATTTGAGTATGATGCACTGGTCATCGGGGGTGGGGCTGCCGGTTTAACTACGGCAGGAATAGCAGCGAACTTCGGCGCCAAAACAATGATAATTGAAAAAGACAAACTGGGCGGAGATTGTACATGGACCGGCTGTGTGCCAAGTAAAACATTATTGAAAGCCGCCTCTGTGATGCATAATGCCAAACAGGCCGAGAAGTACGGGCTAACAGCGGAAACGGTTGAACTTGACGCAGCATCGGTCATGGAACATGTGGACAGGGTTCGATTGGACGTTTATGAAGAAGCTGATGATCCTAAAATATTTCAGGAGATGGGTATTGATGTCGTGGAAGGAACGGCAAGCTTTATAGATGATCATTCGGTCAGAATTACTGACAGCAAAGGTCTTCAGCGTGAGGTGTCGTCCAAGTATATTTTTATTTGTACCGGTGCCCGAGCGTTTGTGCCTCCGGTAGATGGCATTGATACCATTGATTACCTAACCAATGAATCACTGTTTGAAATTGAAGATCTACCTGATAAGCTGATTATCGTAGGAGGCGGACCAATTGGTACAGAAATGTCGCAGGCGTTTGTGAGGCTTGGTTCTGAGGTAGTTGTTATTGATATGATGCCCGGCATTCTGAGTAATGATGATCCTGAGCTGACATCCATACTTAAAGACAGACTTGAAGAGGAGGGTGTTACCTATCATTTTAACTCATCTCTCAAAAACGTATCAAGATCAGGAAGCGGAGTTATGGTTACCATCACTCGGGATGGAGAAGAGTTAAAATTGGAAGCCGATAAAATTCTGATGGCCACCGGGCGCAAGGCAAATATCGATTCACTCCAGACTGATGCTGCGGGAATTAAAACAGAGCGTGCCGGCATTACGGTAGACGATAAATGCCGGACAAATATTAAGCATATCTACGCGGTAGGGGATGTTACTGGGCGGTACCAGTTTACGCACATGTGTGAGCACATGGCCAAAGTGGCTACATCGAATGCACTCATAAAAATACCTATGAAAATCGATAAAAAGCACGTGCCGTGGGTAACATACACAGAGCCAGAACTTGGACATGTAGGCGCAACCGAAAAGGAGCTTCGGAAAGCAGGAGAAACGTTTGAAGTATATAAATTCCCGTTTTCAAAAATAGACAGGGCCATAACGGACGGCAACACAACGGGGCTCATAAAAGTGTACGCCAAAAAATGGAGCGGAAAAATTCTGGGCGCTTCAATACTTGGAGCGCATGCAGGAGAGATGATTTCGCAATATGCACTTGCCATGAGGAATGGCGTGTCACTCCGTGATTTTGCGGATACTATTCATCCCTATCCAAGCTATGGGCTTGGAGCCCGACGAGCGGCTGATCAATGGTATATCCGCAATCAATCCGAGACGTTGGTCAAATGGATTAAACGATTTTTTGGCTACAGAGGCGAGATTCCGGATTATAGTGATCCGGACCGAATTGTTTAATCAGTGCTGTATCGTGTTCAGTTGAGTAAGAACTTTCAGTAACAATTCTGTTAATATTGGGTAGCGAACTTGTAAGGGTGAAATTTTTACGTGATATTCAGGCATCATTAATTAATCACCGGATTCAAGCCGATAAAAAAACTGCTATCTATGTACACCGGACTACAACATCTCCACTCCTATCTTGCCTACTTGCTATTAGCCGTTCTCGCATTTTCACTTATTTATGCTGTTGTAATGTTTGTGAGGAAAAAACCTTTTACTGAAAAAGTGAGAAAAGTGGCTCTCGTGGGATTTATAGCCACCCACTTGCAACTGCTTATTGGGCTTATACTTTATGTGATATCGCCGGTTGGCCTGTCTAATTTCAGCAGCGAAGCGATGGGAGACACCCTCTCTCGGCTCTACATCCTCGAACATCCGCTGACGATGATCATCGGAATTATACTGATTTCTATAGGCTACATTAAAGCTAAGAAACCCGGTGATGATGTACGGCGCTATAGGAATATTATCTTGTTTTATACACTCGGTCTGGTAGTGATTCTGCTTAGAATTCCATGGCAAGTGTGGCCGTCTTAGTTATTGGATTGAATTGCCAAAAATGCTTTGTTTAAGATGGATTCCCTGTTCTTTTGAAGAGTTCAATTGTGCGTTGTTTAAGAATGCTCTTTGAACCTGGAGATTTCATTCCGCTACGCTTCATGGGGAAAAGATGAGCTCGATTCGCCCGAAAAAGATGGGCTCACTCGAAATGACAGGGCTTGATAGTTGTGTCGGGCGGCGTTCCCGGCACAGAGATTCACCAAAACATTCATCATTACGCCGCCAATAGGAACAAATTTCGCGGCGCGAAAAGAAATTTAGTCCAATAGCAGTGTCTGATGCGCTGCGCTTAACCCAACCCAAGCTTCTGCCATCTCGACTGAGCGAACGGAGTGAGTGCACGGAGAGATCTCCCTGTAATGGGAAGGAGTTTTGAAAAGGCGTGTAAACCCTTCTGTCCTTAGGGGTACCTGCGATACAAAACAGTGAGTACAACCCGTCAGCCTGCAGAAGCAGCATGCAGACGGGGGAGGGAATAATCCAATCACTCCTTGGAATCAAATATATCGCGAAGTATCCTGACGGCAATCTCCTGTTTGGGGCCACTGTACTCTTTTCTTCTCTCTTTGCCCATCAGGGTTATGTTATTCGTATCGGCTTCAAATCCTGAGTCTGGACCGGAAACGGAATTCGCACAAATCCAATCTAGATTCTTCTTCTCAAGTTTGCCTTGCGCATTCTTTTCGAGATCTTCTGTCTCCATGGCAAAGCCGATTAGTGTTTGATTCTCTCTTTTTTGATCGCCAAGCCATTTCAGAATATCGGGAGTTCGTGTGAGCTTCAGTTCTTCCGACGCATTCTCTTTTTTGACTTTATTTTGATGAATTTCGGCCGGCTTCAGATCTGCAACAGCTGCAGCCATGATAATTACATCGGCATCCGAATGTTTTTTTGCGAGTTCAAACAGGTCATCGGCAGATACAAACGATTCCGTGTTCATCCGCTCGGACTCTTTCACAGACACCGGGCCTTTTAGCAATGTGACATCAGCACCAAGTCGTGCTGCAGCATCAGCCATGGAAATCCCCATCTTACCTGAACTTGGATTCGATATAAATCGAACCGGATCGATATACTCGCGTGTAGGGCCTGCAGTCACGAGAACCTTTTTTCCTGAGAGAGGTCCCTTTGTCAGATAGTTCTGTATGATCCGATCAGATTCTTCAAGAATAACGTCGGGATCTGGAAGGCGTCCCTGAGCTTCCAAGCCGCTGGCCAGGTAGCCTGTTTCAGGTTCCAGGATGTGAAATCCCATAGAACGTGCAGATTCAAGATTTTTCGAAACCGCCGGACTCTCATACATTTCACCATCCATTGTCGGGCAGATCAGAACGGGACATCGTGCCGCCAGAACGGTGGCGGTGAGCATGTTATCGGAGGTGCCGTGTACAATTTTGGAGAGAGTGTTGGCCGTACAGGGAGCAATTACAAACAAGTCGGCCCATTCACCCCAGTGGATGTGCCGGGTCCAGCTGTCGTCTTCATCTTCACTGAATACATCTACGGCAACAGGGGTTCGACTGAGGGCTGAGAATGTTTCAGAACCAACAAAGCGGGTAGCCGATGGGGTCATTGTGACCCGAACATCTGCTCCCGCTTTTTGAAATTCGCGTAATAAATAAACCGCTTTGTAGGCGGCAATGCCTCCGGTAACGCCGAGTAAAATGCGTTTACCGGTTAGCATTAAAGTTCTTTCTCTGGGTAACGGTAGGTTGTTTTACCTTCCATCATCTCGTCTACAGCCCGCTGAGTAGCATGAGGGAGTTTTTCAAATGATTTTGAAATCTGCTCCTGCTCTTCATTGAAGGTAAATTCGTCTTCATCTTCGAATCCTTCGAAATACTTGAGCTTTTCGTCCAGTTCAAGTTTTTCCTGGGCGGCAATCTGACGGGCACGTTTTGAGATTATGACAATCTTTTCGTACTTATTGCCACCTTCTTCTCCCATCTTATCTAAATCTAATGTCTTTACAGGCATATTGGTCTACTACTGGTTTGATATAAATTTCCGGACGGCCTTTTTAATTTCCGAATATGCCGTCTCCATTTTGTCATTAACTACAACGAGATCAAATTTATCTGCGTATTTAATTTCTTTTTCCGCCCGCTCAAGCCGTACGGAAAGCGACTTTTCGGACTCTGTTCCCCGGTTACGTAAACGCTGTTCAAGAATATCCATAGAGGGCGGTTTGATGAAAATCGTTAACGCATCTTCACCAAAAATTTTCTTCACGTTAAGTGCACCAAGTACATCAACGTCAAGCATAATAAAATAGCCTTTCTTAAGTTCAGATTCAACGTGAGCTTTCAGAGTTCCGTACATCGTACCATTATAAAATTTTTCCCACTCAAGAAACTGCTGATCCAGAACCCGTTTTTGGAATTCTTTTTCAGACATAAAATAATAATCTCTGCCGTTCACTTCACCTTCTCTTGGCGGGCGGGTAGTGGCGCTGACAGAAAATTTAAGCCTGTCGAAGTCGTTCAGTAATTTTTTTGCCATGGTAGATTTTCCGCCTCCGCTGGGCGAGGCAAGAATGACAATCTTTCCGTGTGTGCTACTCAATATTCTGAACCTGCTCTCTTATCTGTTCGAGTTTTTCTTTACCAATAACCACATCATGGGCTATGGTCGAATCGTTTGCTTTGGAGCCAATGGTATTGAGTTCCCGGTTGATCTCCTGGCATAAAAAGTTCAGGCGGCGTCCCACGGGCTGTTCACCCTCGAGGGCCTCGAGGAAAAATTTCAGATGACTCTGCAGGCGAACGGCTTCTTCGTTAATGTCCATTTTATCAACCAGTATCGCAATTTCCATCTCCATACGGTCGGGATCGAAGTGCTCATCAGACACCATTTTTTGGATCCGCTCGGTAAGCTTTTCCCGGGTTTCCGGTGCTCTCTGGCTTGATTTTTCCTTGATGTTTTCAAGAAGGTCGGAAATATCGGTTATCTGCTTCTTCAGATCATCTTCAAGTTCTTTCCCTTCTTTTTCACGCATCGTGTTGAGCAGTTCAAGGCCCGATTCGAGCGCTTCTTTGGTGCACTCCCAGATGATCTCGAGATTTTTCTCATCTTCCTTTCGGGATTCAAACAGGTCGTTAAATTCCAGCAGATCGCTCAGCTTCAGTGGTTCATCGATATGGGCCAGCGAACGCATCTCCTCGAGCATCTTACTGTAGCTTCTGAGTTTATCCGCGTTAAAGGTAGTATCGGTGAGACCCATTTTTGATTTATCCACGTATACGTTCAGAAGCACTTTTCCGCGGGAGAGATTTTCTTGAACGATCTCTTTAAGGTCCAGTTCTTTGTCTTGAATGGATCCGGGCATGCGGGGCGAAATATCGAGATATCTGCTATTCAGAGTCTTTACTTCTACTGTTACCCGTATGTCATTTTTTGTGGCTTCACCGCGTCCAAAGCCCGTCATGGATCGTATCATAAATATGTACCAGGGTCTGTATATAAGTTGAATGATTTCAGTTAGAAGGTAGATATCAAAGCGAAGAAAATCTATAAACGTTTTGAACCGGCTGCTTTCGTAAACCTAATCAGCTACCGGACTGTATCTCTTTCAGTTTGCTGATAGCGCGTTCGTTTAAATTTTCGAATACATCCTCAGCGATATCACCCGTGGTGTATTTCATGCGCAGCCAAACTACATAGGTCGCCATCACATCTTCGTAGCAGTAGTGCTCAATTTGTGCAAGCTCACCGTCTCGATACATTTTTAAAACTTCATTTCCTTCACCGGTCTGTTTGAACGGCACGCCGATGAGATGCCCAAGATGTTTTAGCTTGGGATATGAACTTGCCCCATAGTTGCTGAACTCGTCCATCAAATCAACATTGGCGCTACTAAAACGGTATCGAATGTCGTAGTGGCTGAGCCGCACCGGCATCTGCATGTTATGGTGCATGGCGCGGTAAGTGATCAAGGGAAGATCAAACCCCCGGCCATTGTGGTGAATCAGCCCAAAATCTTTGTAGGTTCCAAGCGCATCAAACAGCTGAACAAGGCCCTCGTTTTCATCTGTTCCGTTCCAACTCACTTTCCTGACAGGTTTGCCGAAGTTTTCCACCCAAAGCCCTACCCAAGATACCATGCGATGGTACATCGGGGGTAAAAACCCGCTGTTATTGCGCGTTAATGCTTCGCTGGCCGCGATGAGGAGATCATCATCTGATGACTCGGTGTCGTCCAGCACGCGCCGTAAAAATGAAAAATCGGGTATCGTCTCTACATCAAATACAAAAAACATGGCTATTGGCTCCGTTCTCCAGCTAAATTGAGTTCAAACTGAGATTTGAACATTTCTTCACTTAATCCGCACCCCAAAAGATACATTGTTTTTGTGACGGTTGCTTCCATTGTCATTTCACCGGCGCTTAACGCTCCGATATTCTTGGCTTCCCGTCCGCTTTTATACTGGTTGAGGTCAACCGAATCGTAGGCTGCCTGCGATGTGATGATCAGGTGGCAGTCGGCTTCCCTGCAAGATTCCATAAACGGCAGCAGGCTGTTCGTTCCTGCCATGGGAAAGTTTCCGCTGCCAAATGCTTCGAAAATGACGGCCTGCGTCTTGACTAGATCAATGCAGTTGAGCATTTCAGGATTCAGGCCGGGATAGAGTTTAATAACATGCAGCTGATCGTTGAAAACAGGGTTGCATCGAAGATCGCTGGAGGGCCGGGAGTAGGTTTGTTTTAGGCTGATGTCGATTCCAACCTCGGCAAGAACCGGGTAGTTGGGCGACGCGAATGCATCAAACTCACCGATACTCATTTTTGAGGCGCGATTGCCCCTGTAGAGTTTGTCATTGAAACAGATGGCCACATCAAAAATAGGAAGCGTGGCGAGCTCTACTGCGTTGATGACATTACGGTGGGCATCACTGCGGATATTGCTCATGGGAACCTGGCTGCCGGTAAAAATAACCGGTTTGCCAATGTTGATGAGAGAAAAAGAGAGGGCTGATGCAGTGTAGGCCATCGTGTCAGTGCCGTGCAGGATCACAAATCCGTCATAGGTTTCATAGTCTTTGTGGATATGCCGCGCCAGCTTCTGCCAGTGATCGGGTGTTACATCGGAGCTGTCTTCAAAGAAGATCTGGTGCGTGGATATCTCCGCTATGCTGGAAAGTTCCGGCATCTCTTTATGCAGGAGATTGGTGAACCTGTCGATGTCGAGCTCCGGTTTTCCGTTGCCCGAATGCATGGCGATGGTTCCGCCGGTTTGAATAAGTTGAATTTTTTTCATCAGGATGCGTCTTAAATTTGGCTGAATATAACAGGACGGGCCGACAAATGTGGGGGCTAGATTTGAGACATTAGATGTGATATGTGAGATGTGAACCTGGAATCGGACGCTTCAAGGAGCTCACTCCGTTCGCACGCTTGGAGGTCCTGGGTTTGACACCTTACACCCTGTGCCCTGTATCTTGCGCCTTGAACCTTGCTGTCGTTTGCTGAAATAGTAGAGGAGAGTGCCTGCTGCGATAAAGACGATGGTCAACCAAATAGATGTAAAACTGACCTGAAACATGAGCCAGAGACAGGCTAAAATTCCCAGTCCGGGAATGAGCAGTTTGCCGGGTAGTTTGAATTTGGCTTTGCTGCCAAGAGTGGGACGCAGAACGGGGACTGCAGCACATGTAATGATGAACAGAAAAACTCGTGACAGCACCGTCATGGCCGCCAGGAAAGTGAAAGTTCCCGCAGCGGCTGCGGCAAATGCGAAAACGCCGAAAAAGAGAATTGAGTTGGCCGGGGTCAGCAGCTTGGGATGTACTTTTCCAAACCAGGCCGGAAGAGATCCCTCGATCGACAAGGCATACGTGAGACGCGGCGTAGAGAAAATGGTGCCAACAAGATTACCCGTGACGGATGTGACGACCCCGATCATAAGAATGATAGCCCCGATTCCTCCAAAAAGTGCAGCGGAAGCATCCAACAGGGGTGACACAGATGATGCCAGGTCGGGTACAGCAGCCTGTGATACCAGCTGAATCAACATGTAGAGCAACACCACGCTCCCAAGGCCTAAAAGCAGGGCGACGGGCATATCGCGTTCGGGATTTTTTGCCTCTCCCGCCGGTACAACGGCGCCCTCAAACCCTACAAATGCATAGATAAGCAGAAGTGTAGCGGCACCAAGATCTCCCACGGGCGGAACAGGGGCGCTGAAGGATGGAAATACATCGCCTCCCATATAAAGGAGTCCGCCAAAGACAAGCAGTATCAGTACCGAGAATTTAATGATCGTGAATAGAGCGAGTGACCGGATTGACTCCATCGATCCGAGTATATTGATGAGCGTGAGAAGTCCGATAATCAGGGCAAGGGTAATTAAACGACCGCCACCCTGCAAAACAGGTTCAAAAAAGTAGCCAATACTGTCAGTCAGAAGTACGGAATTGGCTGAAAAAGAGATGAGCCGGGCAACATAAAACAGCCATCCCGCCTGAAAACCGATAAAAGGCCCGAATGCCTCGGTTCCATATCGAACCGGTCCGCCTGTGCCTCGGAAATAGCTTCCCAGTTCTGCAAAACAGAGAATCACGGGAAACATTAGCAGGGCGCATGCCAGGTAAATCCAGACGCTGTACTCGCCTGCAAGATCAGCAGCGCCTCCCGGCAGGCCAAAAATTCCAGCCCCTATAAACCCGTTAACAACAAGGAGCCAGAGTGCCCAGACGGTTAATTTTCGGGGCAGCTTTTCATCTGATTGTGATGTTGTTAGTGGGTGATTCAAAAAGTGAATATGACTTTATGCTAAAAATTAAGAACTGTAAGAACGCTGAAATCCGCAGGATTTGCAAAGCCCTCTATTATTAAATTAAATGTTGATTTTTGGACGCAATCTATTTAGAATTAATCTAAATTAAAACGTAACCTTAATTAACTGTTATTACTCAATGATACATTTAAAGAACCTGGCAATTTTGCTGCTTATGTCGGCAGTCGCCATCTCATGCACATCGCAAGAAGAGGTGAATCTATACTCTGCCCGTCATTATGACACAGACCTCGAGCTTTACGATAATTTTACGGAGGAGACCGGTATTACCGTTAACCTGATTGAGGGCGGAAGTGATGAACTTATTGAACGTATCGACAGCGAAGGCTTGAACAGCCCGGCTGATCTGCTGATTACTGTTGATGCAGGACGACTCTGGCGTGCAAAGGAGGCAGGTGTTCTGCAGCCGTACGATTCGGAGCAGCTCAATGAAGCTGTACCACAAGAACTGCGCGATCGTGACGGTGAATGGGTGGGACTGTCCCGGCGTGTTCGCGGGATAGTGTATCACACCGAACGCGTGTCACCTGATGAACTTGCCGGCTACTGGGACCTTGCCGATGATAATTGGGAAGGACGTGTTTGCATACGCTCATCAAACAATATTTATAACCAATCGCTGGTAGCATCACTCATCGAAACCCACGGAGTTGCGGATACAGAAGAGTGGGCAACCAATTTTGTTGAGAATTTTGCACGAGATCCACAGGGCGGAGATACAGATCAGATCAGAGCGGTTGCAGCCGGAGTTTGTGATGTGGCTGTTGTGAACCACTATTACCTGGCGCGGCTGATGGAATCTGAGGATCAGGAAGACCAGGAGGTTGCAAACCAAGTGGCGATGCATTTTCCGTCTGAAGAGAATGGCGGAAGTCACGTTAATATAAGCGGAGCAGGCATTGCAGCAAATGCTCCAAACGAGGCAAATGCAACGCGGTTTCTGGAGTACTTGGTCACCGAAGAAGCACAGCGGCTCTACGCCGTCGCGAATAATGAATTCCCGATTATTGGCGGAATGGAGCTGCCCCCGGTCCTTGAGCAGTTTGGTACATTTGAAAGTGATGCGGTGAATGTGACTGCATACGGTGAAAATAATCCCGAGGCAATCCGCCTGATGGACCGTGCCGGCTGGCGATAAGAACTACCGATTTGTTTTTCCTCAAAAACCCGTCATGTTGAGAAATGTGATGGGTTTTTTTATTTCTTATGCTCCTGATTTTATGACTTTTATGCATCCAAAAGAGCCACTCGGAAATTGAGATCCAATTTTATTACATTCCGATTGATATCAAAAGAAATGCAGAGAGATATCGTCTGATGAAACCATAACAAAACAGAGGAACAGAGTATGACAAAGCGAGTGTTGATCATGAGCGGGGGCGGATCAAAAGGGGCCTTCCAGGCCGGGGTTATTGAACAGCTTAACCGAAAAGAGTGGGAGCCGGATGCCGTAGCGGGTATCAGCGTTGGTGCGTTAAACGGCGTGATGGTGGCCACCGGCCAATCGGATAAACTGATTCAGATATGGCAGAATTTACGGGAAGAACAGGTGCTGAAAAAACGCAGGATCGACCGGAAAGCGAAAAATTATCTTCTCCATAAGATCGGTGTAGAAAAAGCGACACTCGGATTTTTTGACAACTCACCACTCAAGAAAAAACTGAAGGAATCGGTGGGCCGACAGTTTACCAAGCACTACTACTGCGGCACGGTCAACATCGAAACGGGCGCTTATCAAGAGCATATTGCCCGGCCCATGATGGTGCCCTGGAACTATCTTGACGCCGTTATTGCAAGCACAGCAATTCCGGTCGTGTTTGATCCGGTCAATCTGGATGGCGAACTGCACGTGGATGGCGGCGTTCGGCATATGAATCCGATTGGTAAGATTTTACTGGAGCACAATCCTGATGAGATCATATTTATTACCACCCGTAAGTTTGATGAGCCGAACAAACCTAAAAAAGTTGACGATATCGTTGATGTTGCCACTCAGACCCTCAATATACTTCTCGAAGAAATTTTCATGAAAGATCTCCAGGAGTTTATTCGGATTAATGAGCTCGTCCGGCAGGCAGAAGAACAAGGAGCGGTGTTGAAAAAATCAAATGGAGAACCGTTTAAAGTGTATAAGTCAACGCTGTATCAGCCGCATGAGCCTCTTGGCGATAGCCTGAATTTCTCCAATGAACAGGCGAACCGGAATATAAATATTGGTTTGGAAGCTGAGCCGATTGAGCTTTGAATTAAAAACCCTCCATGGGTTGGATAGAGAAAAATTACTTGTCAATTATTTAGCAATCGATAAACCACATACAGCTGTCCAATGTGATAGGCGGTGTGTTCGATGATGAGTTCGGCCTGACGGAGCAGGTTGTGGTCCGGATTTGCTTTGAACGGCCTTATCAGGTCTGAGTCAGGGTCGAGGATCAGGTCGCAGAACTCTTTTCGTTCTGAGAGGTAGGCCTCGGTGAGTTCATTCCATGCCTCGCGGGATTCTGGTGCGGGGTTGTCTGGCCAGTAGTCATCCGGCCAGTTTCCGGCGCTGTAGTCGTCCCGTGTGCAATATTCGAGGATATCAAGCTGGGCGATTCGGATGTGCGCAAAGAGCTGGTAAAACGAGTAGGGCAGGCCATCTGGCACGATCCCAATTTTCTCGTAAGGTATTTTATCAAGCACGGTGTCGATGGGAGAGAATGCTTGCCCGCCGGTGAGATGTTTTTCGAGCTGCTGTTTGATGGATGTTTGATAAGACATTTTTCTGGGATGGATTAGCTGTTAATCTGTGACTAAATCTACACAGGAAAACGTATGTACCGGATTCTAAGTTCGGGGTAAAAAACCCCGGAGGACTTATTCGCTCGATTTGACAATGATTTGGATAAGCTTTTCGACTATTTCAAAAAAAGAGCAGAAACATTCCAACGGGATAGTCAAAAAATTTCAGCCAAAGAAAAAGGCAGATTCAACTTAGTAGATCCGTGCTACATCAACGGTTTCAAATCGGATTGAACCACTGTTTATTGATTCAAAATTTGGTGACCAATATAAATTCCAGGTTTTATTGACATTAATTTCCAATAAGATCCAGACGAGTATGATGATGTAAACGCCCAAACTGGAGAGGGGAGGAATTGAAGAGGAATCTTAGAATGAAAGTAATTATATGCCTTATAAGGTACCCAAAATGATTGCCTTGAGAATCACTTTTAATTCATCTAAACCCATCAAATGAACGTATTTACCGTGAGATCTATTTTTAGTTAGAAAAGAGCGGATTGATATGAAAAACGCATGGGCTGCTTTATTTCTGATCATTTATTTGACGCCTTTTTTGGCATTTCCACAAGAGGCCGGCTGGTCCCCGCCTGACTTCTCCGAACGGCAATCTGACCGAAATGAAATGGTCAGAAATCAACTGGAAGGCCGTAATATTACCGATGAAAACGTGCTGGACGCAATGCGCAGTGCGCCCCGTCATCTGCTGGTCCCGGAGGAAAACCGGGCACAGGCTTACGCCGATACTCCCTTACCCATCGGCCACGGGCAAACCATTTCTCAGCCTTACATTGTGGCCTACATGACGCAGATTCTTGACATCGAAGCCGGTGATAAGGTTCTGGAAATAGGAACCGGAAGCGGCTACCAGGCGGCTGTACTTGCTCACATCACACCGAACGTTTACTCCATAGAAATTATCGAGGAATTGGGGGAGAGGGCGAGAAATGATTTGCAGGACTTGGGTTATGACTCCGTAACCGTTAAAATTGCCGATGGCTATTTCGGATGGGAAGAACATGCACCTTTCGATGCCATCATCGTCACAGCCGCATCCGGTCACGTGCCGCCTCCGTTAGTAGATCAGCTTAAACCCGGAGGCAAAATGGTGATTCCCATTGGGGGCATCTACCAAACCCAGAATCTAATGGAGGTCACCAAATCGGAAGAGGGAGACTTGAGTACCAAAAGCCTGATGGCCGTCCGGTTCGTCCCTATGATGGGTGAGGCGCAGAATTGAAGTAACTTGCATGATAAATACGATTGTTTCCAATCAAGACGATCACCATGCCGAAGAAAACAAATGTCTTTCATCTTCTGACGGTCTTTCTGCTTTCCATCGTGCTGATCGCCCATCAGCTGCTGATTATGCGGGCACTTTCGGTGAGCATGTATTACCACTTTACCTACCTGGTCATCAGCACGGCGCTGCTGGGGTTTGGGGTGAGTGGCACGTTCCTCAGTTTCTTCTACGAAAAGATGGCAAAAAACTTCTCTGCCTGGGCGTTGGTGTTCATGGTCCTTTTTTTGATTAGTGTTCCCGTCACGTACTTGTCGGCCCAGGCACTTCCCGTCGATATTCAGTACATCCTGTACAGCCATGAGCAGCAACTCTGGCTGCTGCTGTACAACCTGCTCATGTTTATCCCGTTTTTCCTGGGAGCCGTGGTGATCGGGTTTTACCTGAGCTATTTCCAGGAATTTACACCTTCCATTTACGGCTCCAATTTATTTGGAAGCGGGGCCGGTGCCCTGGTTGCGCTTCTCTTCATGTTCTGGTTCCCGGCCTATGAACTGCCGGTTAAAATCACCGTAGTTGCCGCCTTTGCCGTGTTAGCGCAACTCTGTTCAAACATCAGCTTCTATTTCAGTAAACAAAGGGTGTTAAGTATCACAGCTATAGTATTGAGTCTTACAGTTGGCGTTGGTGCCTTTCTTTTTCAGCCTGAAATTAACGTGGATCAATACAAAACCTATGCTCATATGGCGCGGTTGAGTGCTCAGGGTGACGCCGAAAAAGTCCTGACACGCTTCGGCCCCCGGGCCCAAATTGATGTCTTCCAATCTGAAAGAGTTCATCAAACGCTCTTTGCGGGACTACAATCTACCACCAATCCGCCGCCGCAATTATCGCTGTTGCTTGATGGGGAGTCGGCTGGGGGCATTTTTAACGTAGACAGCCTGGAAGAAACGTCCATCATGGATTTTACTCCACAATCTATTCCGTACCGGCTTGTCGAAAGACCTAAAGTGTTGCTGCTGGGTGAAATCACCGGGAATAATATTTGGCTCGCCAAACGATTCGGTGCCCGGCAAATCACGGTTGTACAAAATAACCCACAGATTATCGGGTTGATGAAAAATGAACTGGCCGATTCAAGCGGGCGTATTTTTCTTCAGCCAAATGTAGAAGTCGTAGATCTGAAGCCGCGTCTTTTCCTTAAGCGCAATGAAGAGCAGTTTGACATCATCCAGCTGGTAAGCGGCGAAGCGATGACTGCCGGCACTCAGGGACTGCAATCGCTGAGCGAGAACTATCTGCTCACAGTCCAGGGAATCGGAGACGCCATGCAGGATCTTACGCCCGATGGTGTGGTTACCATCACAAGAGGCCTGCAATCGCCGCCGCGGGACAACATCAAGCTGTTCGGCCTGTTCGCAGAAGCTCTCCGGCATGAAGGCATTGAGAATCCGGGTAATCACCTGTTACAGGGCCGAAACTACCTGGCGATGAACACGATGCTCAGTAAAAGTCCGGTAGGTGAATTCCGCCTGAGTAAATACATTGCAGAAGCCAAAGACCAGTTGATGGACTTCGAGCACTATCCCGGCATCCAATCCGACTCACTCACCCAAACCAACCAGATTGATGGTCCTGAGGGGGAAAACTACTCCTATTTTCATCATGCCGCCACACAAATACTCGGCGATCAGCCGCAGTCTTTCTACGATGCGTGGGCGTATGATGTGGAGCCACCCACCGACAACCGGCCCTATTTTTATGATTTTTTCAAATGGTCGTCAGTCGATGAAATTATGGAGGCGTATGGAAGGCACTGGTTTCAGCACCTCGAACTAGGATATGTGGTGCTGGTCGTAACGTTTGCTGAGGTAACCCTGGCTGCATTTCTCCTCATTTTGTTGCCGCTGTTTTTCCTGCGTCAGCGTCTGGGCAGGCTCAATAACAAGCTGCCGACTTTCATCCATTTTGGCTTCATCGGCATAGGATTCATGTTCCTGGAAATGGTGTTTATCCAGCAGTTCACAAACTTTATGGGTGATCCCATCTACAGCGTGGCGGTAGCCATGACGGCAATCCTGGTTTTCTCCGGGTTTGGCAGCAGTATACAAAAGAAACTGCCGTGGCCTCCTGTAACCCGCATCAACATTGCCGCGGTACTTATTATGGGAATCGCCATCCTGTTTTTGCTCACGCTCGATCCTCTGCTGGCTCTTTTTATCAATTTCCCGCTTTGGGGCCGTTTTTTGGTCACCCTGTTACTGCTCTTTCCTCTAACATTTATGCTGGGCTGGATGTTTGTATCCGGGATTGGTGTCCTCGAAAATCGATCACCCGAGCTGGTGCCGTGGGCGTGGGGCATTAACGGGTTTGCGTCCGTGATGTCGGCCCCGCTGGCCGTGATGCTTTCCATGTCGATTGGGTTTCATGCGGTCATCCTGATAGCTGCCGGATGTTATGGCATCACGATGGTGAATAACTTTCTTTGGAAATAGAGATTGTAAAAATTTCAATCAAGCGAATCTTATCAGCTAACAGAGATTTGCCTTCTTCACTAATTGTATCATCAAATTTTACTCGGATACTTTTCACGGCAGAAGCCGGCCGGGCAGATCCTTTCGAAGCACATCGGTTAGTGTTGATTAAGCAACCTCATACACGATACTCGCCGGATTTATCGGTTTTTTTGGGACGCATCAAGCAGCTCAATTCCTGCAATTTTCCCTTTCTTATCATAGTCAATAATAATAATACCCGGTTTATCCTCGTCACTTTCAGCGACTTCAGCATCAGAAAATTTCAGATACATGGCATCTGCTTCTTTATCGTATTTAATAGTCATATTTGTCGATTTTGGAAGTTTTATAGGGCAGAATGGAGGACTTTTCAAAACCGGCCTTTAACATAAAATCAATTGCCAATCAGTGCACAATGCCATTTTAACTATAGGAGATTCCACATCCCGATGCGGAATGACTCTCAAACTTTCACATAATTTTTGTTAGACTGATTTGCAATCTGTTTCCTTTATCACACTGTCGGAATTATTTATGGCAATCCCAATCTCAGAATCACTAATTCCGAGACTCCGCATTCGCTCCTTAGCATGTTTTGAAAACGAATAGGTAATGTCCATTCGAACATTATAAGAAACCAAGCCTTTTGTTTTTAAGAAATTCTTTGACTCTGCCTCAGGTGCTTTCCCGGTCCGTTTTGCGCGATTTTGCAATCGACCGGCTCAGGATGATGACGGGAATCAAGCCGACGAGTACAATTGCCAATGCAGCACCTGAGGATTCAGCGAGGCGCTCATCAGACGCAAGGCGGTACACCTGGACGGCAAGCGTATCGAAGTTAAACGGCCGCACGATGAGCGTTGCCGGCAGCTCCTTAATCACATCAACCACCACCAGCATGATGGCTGCAAACAGGCTGCCTGACATCATAGGAATATGAACTTTGCGAAGTGTCTTCAGAAAGCTGTAGCCCATTCCCTGGGCCGCTTCATCCATATTTGAGGTGATTTTGCCAAGGCTCGCTTCAACGGTGTTAAATGCTACGGCAAGAAATCTTACCACATAGGCGAAAATCAACGCGAATATGGTGCCACTGAGCAAAAGTCCCGTCGAAAATCCGAGCGTTTCCCTGGCCCAGCTGTCGACGGCGTTGTCTGCCCAGCCAAACGGGATTAGAATGCCAACGGCAATCACTGAACCAGGGATGGCATACCCCATCGACCCAATTTTAGTGGCTGATTTTGTAAGAAGATTGGGTCGAAGTCGTGTGCCGTACGCCAGTATCAATGCAACCAGCAGGGCTACAAATCCGGCAATGACGGCAACCGTAATCGTGTTCAGACTGAACTGCAGGAACCGGGTATCAACGGCTGCATCGAAATTGGAAATCATCATTTCGGCCAGGATCAAAACAGGAACAATGAATCCGAAAACAACGGGGATGGAGCAAAAGAGCGTGGACCCCCAGGCTTTCCAGCCGCTGAGTTTATACAGTGCCAGCTGTTTATAACGGCCGGTGCCTGATTGCCGCGTATCCATTTTGTTTCGGGACCAGCGCTCGAGAAGAATGAGAATCAGGATAAAGATCATCAGGAAAGCCGATAGCTGAGCAGCAGCGACACGTTCACCAAGGCCGAACCAGGTGCGGTAAATACCGGTCGTAAAGGTTTGGACACCAAAGTAATCCACTGTCCCAAAATCATTGAGGGTTTCCATCAGCGCGAGGGCCATTCCTGCTGCGATGGATGGTCGCGCGAGCGGTAGTGCTATTTGAAAGAAGCTTTTTGTTGATGAGGCCCCAAGACTTCGGCCGGCTTCAAGGAGAGAGGATGACTGTTCAAGAAAAGCAGCTCGCGTAAGGAGGTAGACGTATGGAAAAAAGACGAGTGACATAAGCAATATAGCGCCGCCAAGCGAACGGATATCGGGAAACCAATAATCACCGTAGCCCCAGCCGGTCAGCATTCGCAGCGTATCCTGAACAGGACCAGTGAAGGCGAGGAAATCAGTGTAAGTGTACGCCAGGAGATAAGCGGGAACAGCCATGGGCAGGATCAGCAGCCACTGGAATTGTTTGCTTCCCGGGAATGAGCACATCGTCACAAGCCAGGCCGTTCCAACTCCGATGAGAAAGACACCGGTACCCACGCCAATCATCAGCCAGAATGAATTCATCACATAAAGAGGCAGAACGGTGGATGCGAGATGGCTCCAGATATCACCGCTGGACACAAAAACATTTGAAATAACGGTGAAGATTGGAATGGCAACTAAAAGGGCGATTGCTACCGTTGCAATATTCCAGGCAGACGATCCCGAAAATGAACGGGACTGAGACGACCAAAATTTTGAATTTTTGGTGATTTCGAGGAGATTCTTAATCATTCCCGGAAGTCAGGCTTTTTGTAGTCATACCAAATTCCTGCCGAAGTGCCAGTGTTGCCGCGTGATATCCGCACATGCCGTGGACACCACCGCCGGGAGGAGTTGATGACGAACAGAGATACACACCTTCAGCAGGTGTGGCGTACGGATTAATCAGGTGAATAGGGCGGGTAAACAGCTGCCAGATATCCTGGCGACCGCCATTGATATCGCCTCCAAAATAGTTAGCATTGTAGTCGTGAAACTGGTCCGTATTCATCGTATGACGCTCTTCAATTGTATCTTTAAAACCCGGGGCAAATCGTTCGATCTGGCTTTCAATTTCAGTCGTCATATCACGTGTAGACCCATTTGGTACATGGCAGTAGGCCCAGAGCGTGTGCCGATCATCCGGGGTTCGGGTATCATCAAAATTGCTCTGTTGAGCGATCAGAATGTAAGGTTTTTCGGCATGCTTGCCGGAATCCATCACCGCTTCACCGGCTGCGATTTCGTCAAAAGTTCCGCCCAGATGAATCGTTCCGGCCCGCTTGCAGCGAGAATCTTTCCATGGTACAGGTTCACTCAAAATGTAATCAATCTTAAAAACGCCGGACCCATAGCGAAATTTTTTCAGACGACTGACATAATTTTCCGGCAGTCGATCACCCGCAATCTGAATAAACTGTCGAGGTGTGATGTCCAGCAGCAGTGCCCGATGGGAGGGGAGCTGATCGAGTGATGTGATTTCTGAATCAGTTTCGATTTCGCCGCCCAGTGATTTAAAATAACCGGCCATGGCGTTGGCGATGGACTGTGATCCGCCTTTTGGCAGTGGCCAACCCACAGCGTGACCCGCAGCGCCAAGCACTAACCCGATGGCTGATGTGGAAATGGCATCAAGCGGAAGAATACTATGAGCTGCCAGTCCTGCAAATAAAGCTTTCGCCCGCGGCTCCTTAAAACGCTTTTTAAACATGGAGGCGGGCTGAAGCGCCTTCAGTCCAAAAAGAGCCAGGTTAATCGGGTGTTTGGGAAACCGCAGCGGTCCGAGAAAGTCTGCTGTCAGCGAATCCCAGTTGTCAGAAATCGGTTCCAATGCCGAGCGCCAGGCTGCTCCATCGGATCCAAGCTCATCGATTGTCTCGCTCATGCTATGATGCATGACAACTGCATCACCGTCGTCCATGGGGTGAGCGACGGGAAATTCAGGTATGATCCACTCAAGTCCGAATTTATCCAGCGGCAGATGTTTCAGATAGGGCGAAGAGGCCGCCAGCGGATGGATGGCGGAACATATGTCGTGATGAAAACCAGGTTGCATCAGTTCCTTTGTACGCATACCACCGCCAATCGTGGATGATGCCTCAAATACTTTGACGCTTAGTCCCTGCTCAGCAAGACGAATTGCGGCAGAAAGGCCGTTGGGGCCAGACCCGACAATGATTGCATCGTATGAAGATTGACTGCTCAATTGGATGTAGATTAATTAGAAATAATGCACTACAAAGGTACGCAAACGGCTATCAAACCTGAAATGTAAAGGGTTTGTTTGTGGAATTGATGAAGAAGAGGGAAGAATTATTAGTTTTGAAGGCTTAGTTTTTAGGTGCTGTCTGTAGATGCCTAAATACAGTTGACGTTTTTAATTAACATGAGCGATATTATTGATGATTAATTCATATGTTTAAACTATGAAAAATCTTGGATGCGTTTTATGTGGTGGCAAGAGCACTAAGTGGATTTTGAAAGATGATACAAGGATGGATTATGTTCGTGATTATTATATATGTGACGAGTGTAATCTGATTTTTGTGGATCCAAAGCAACGTCTGGATCCTGATGAGGAGAAATCACGGTATGAGATGCATGAAAATGATCCTGATGACCCGGGCTATCGAAAATTTTTGAGCCGGTTGTTCAAGCCGATGTCACAGCGGATTGAGCCAAATAGCTATGGTCTCGATTTTGGATCAGGTCCGGGCCCTACGCTTAGTTTGATGTTTGAAGAAGCAGGGCATACGGTTCGGATCTATGATCCATTTTATGCTGACGATCCATCTGTTTTTGATGATCAATATGACTTCATCACAACCACTGAGACAGCAGAACACCTTTACGATCCACTTAGCGAACTAGACCGGTTATGGAGCTGTCTGAAACCGTGCGGCTATCTTGGCATCATGACCAAGCGCCACCGCGGGGCAGAGCACTTCAAAAACTGGCACTACAAAAATGATGACACGCATGTGGTGTTTTATCATGAAGATACCTTTCGATGGCTTGGAAATAGATGGGATTCAGAGCCGGAATTTTTGAGGAGTGATGTGGTGATATTCGGGTCCTGACCCACCAAATGATCTTCTCTCTACGCCGATAGGTTTGGACCCACCCCTCTCGGTCTCACTGCGTGGTAATCGCTTCGCTCGGAGCCTCTCCCTATCCGCCGGCTGGCGGAGAAAGCACGCCGCATGGAGGGGAGAGGAGTCAGATCGAAAATTGGAAATTTCACAAATTGTTAGATCAATAAGAGTACAAATCACATGAAGCTTTCCTGATCAAATGAATTTGTATTGTTGAAATGAAGTGATCACATCTTAAAATTGAATTTAGGCCTCAAAAAATCCCCTCTGTGAGAGGGGAAATGCACATCAAAACGTGCAAAGCGTGATTTTGATGGCGAGGGGTGTGTTGATGGTGCGGGAGCCGTGGCGCGACATCGACGTTAAACCCAGGCTCCGGACACACCCCTGACTCATGAAACTGACGCTGCGCGCCGTTTCGTTAGTCTGTCCCCTCTGAAGATGGGATTTGTCGATGCCCTACATTAGATCGTGATGCTGAAGATAGAAATAGCGAAGCCTTTGAAATCCCCTCTGTGAGAGGGGAAATGCACATCAAAACGTGCAAAGCAAGTAATGATGGCGAGGGGTGTGTTGATGGGGCGGTAGCCGTGGCGCGACATCGACGTTAAACCCAGGCTCCGGACACACCCCTGACTCCCGAAACTGACGCTGCGCGCCGTTTCGTTAATCTGTCCCCTCTTTCCAAAGGAATCCCTACGGGGCAAGATGGGATTTGTCGATGCCCTACATTAGATCGTGATGCTGAAGATAGAAATAGACGAAGCCTTTGAAATCCCCTCTCCGAGAGGGGAAAAGCACATCAAAACGTGTAACCCGGTAAACCCGGTACCGACTGGTTGACTAGCTTATTGCAAGAAAGATGAATGCAGTGGACGTTGCTGAATATGAAAACCGATAATTTGAAGTGGCGGGAGCACTGGAGCGATACTTGACAAAACTGGTTGGGACAAACAATCCATAAAAAGCAGATGGAAATTCTATCAGGCAGATCCACTCATCATTTCACTAATATCATCTTTTTTATTTCAACATTATTGTCTGTTTGCAGGCGGTAGATATACATTCCGCTTGAATATTCTGACGCATCAAAATTTACTTCATGCCATCCGGCCGGTTGCAGACTATTTTGTAACATAGTCATTCGCCTGCCCGCCATGTCGTATATTTCCAGTTGCACATGAGAGGCTTTAGGTAAGCCATAGCGGATCTGTGTAGTAGGATTGAACGGATTGGGATAATTTTGTGACAATGTCATTGAATGCGGATGCTCGGCATCCTGAATTGAGGTGGTAAATGCTGTTATAAAACTATAGGTAACGGACCAATCAGAATCGTCCCCTTCAACACTACTCAATGCTTTTACCCGCCAGAAGTAACCGGCCCCAATAGTGAGGGGATTTTGAAGAGTGAATGAACTTGAATCTATATCGGAAGATTCAAATACTAAAGTACTAAATGAGTTATCTAAAGAAACTTGAAGATGATAAGAGGATGCGTTTTTCACTTCAGACCACAGAAACTTGGTGTGAGGACTAACACTTTCCTGGCGGTCAGAGGGTGATGTTAAGTGAGGTGAGGGCAGGAAACGAGCTCTTGTAGTAAATGACCACTCAGTCGACCATTTGCCATAAACGTCATAAAATAAATTTACTCCTCTCACTTTCCAGGTGTAAGTTATTCCTGTATTGAGAACTTCTGAAATTGTAAATGAGGAAGAATCTATAAGAACTGTATCAACAATAGTTAAATCAGGCGATTCTTTTAGTATTAGTTGATAACCCGTTGCATTTGAATCCTCTTCCCAGCTTAGTTCAGGATTTAAAGAGATATTAATTTCATCGTTGGCAGGAGAGGTTAATTGGATTTGTGACGGGACATTTGGGCAGACTCCCCACAATGGTTTATTGGCCTCTTTAAGTAAGCTCCCTGTGGAGAAATTGTAAGGTTCGTGATTGATATAAAATACACACCAGGCTCGTAAATTTTGGTTGAAGCTGCTTGCTTCATAAAACATTTCTTGCATAGGTCCGACTGATAATACATCCCAACTGCCAATATCCTGATTAAAGCTTTCAGCACTTTTAAACATTCCTCTCATATCAATAACAGCTGAGACGTCCCAGTTACCGATGAATTTGTTAAATGGAGATTCGGCAAACATTCCACTCATATTTGTAACTGATGAGACATCCCAACTGCCAATATCCTGGTCAAACTTTGATTGAGCAAACATTTCACTCATATCTCTGACATTAGATACGTCCCAATCACCTATGTAATGATTGAAGTCGGTATCAATAAACATCCTCTCCATATACTTGACCTTCGATACGTCCCAGTTGCCTATATCTTGCTTAAAACTGGAATAAGCAAACATTTCTCTCATATGTGTGACTGATGATACATCCCAACTGTCAATCTCTTTATCAAACCTGGATTCGGCGAACATTCCAGACATTTCCCTGACGGAAGAAACATCCCAATTTCCAATATCTTGATTGAAACCTGATTTGCCGAACATTGCTGACATTTCTATTACTGACGACACATCCCAATTTCCAATGTCCTGGTTGAAACTGGATTCATAAAACATTGCATTCATGCTTTTGACACTTGAAACATCCCAGTCACTGATATCTTGATTGAATGTGGAATTGATAAACATCCCGGCCATACTCTGAACAGCGTACACATCCCAAATGCTTATATCCTGATTAAATTGAGTATCAGCGAACATCTCAGACATTGAAACTACAGCAGAAACATCCCAGTTACTGATATCTTGGTCAAAAGGGGTGTGTTGAAACATATTGCTCATGATTTGGGCTCCAGACACATCCCAATTACCAATATCCTGATTGAATTCAGAGCCCATAAACATTCCTCTCATGTGAAAAACTACAGAGACATCCCAACTGCTTATGTCTCGATTGAAACTTGATGAAGCAAACATTGTGTTCATGTACTCAACAGATGACACATCCCACTTGCCGATATCCTGATTAAATGGAGTTTGGCTAAACATCCAACTCATGTTAACAACCGATGATACATTCCACTTGCCAATATCCTGATTAAAAGGAGTCCGGGAAAACATGTCTCTCATATTCGTCACAGAAGATACATCCCAACTGCCTATGTCCTTGTTGAAATTCCTGCCGGAAAACAAACGACTCATATCCGTTATATCAGAGGTACAGGTAGTAGTGGCGTTATCTGTTGTTATTTGGTCGCTTGATCGTTTTGTATAAACAGTGCCATTCACTTCGCCTGTTTCACCAATCTCCGCTTCAGGACACATGACAGTAACTTTATTATCAGCGAGATAAAAGTTTTCGCTTTGTGCGAGGAGTAGGTGTGGAATTAGAAATAAATAAAGCAATATTGATAAGAATAGAATTGGTAAAGTTTTCACGTTCACGTCTCGTACTGGTATAGTTAATAGTTGGCAAAAAAGCTTACTGTTCCAACCTCTCTCAGCAGCTGTAAGTTTTTCCGGGTGTATTCTGATCAGTCGTAGGTAGTGTTTAGCAACGTAGTATATGTTTAAATGATAAAATATTTAAAATTTGGGTTGTTCCAAATGTCTATTAATGTGCTTCAGATTTATCTTTGATTTCATGAATTTCAACCTGCCAGAGTGTTCCGCTTTCAGGCACTCTTGTTTGAGTTGATCGATAAGACAAACTGATTAAGTAGATTTAAAGTGAAAGTTTTTCGTTTCACACAGCGATTCTGAAAGGATCTCTCCATCAGCTGACGGATCAAAATCCGTCAGATTGATTTTTTTGAAGGATGACAGATATTGTCACCCACGACATTTATCTTTCCGGCGTTGCATGAATTTCGGCGAATTTGAAAATATAAATATGAACATACTTGCCACGGCAGATCTTCATTTAGGGAGACAGTCATCAAATTTAGAAAAGGGCCTTCGGGAGAGTTCTGTTGCGTTTACGTTGAACCGCCTCGTTGATTATGCGATTCGTGAAGGGATAGATGCCCTGCTGCTGGCGGGTGACGTTGTTGATCGGGATAACCGCTACTACGAAGCAGTGGGCCAGCTGCAGCAAGCCTTTGGCAGACTGGGCGAAGCCGGGATTCCGGTCGTGATGGTTGCGGGTAATCACGACTACGATGTGCTTCCGGATATTGTCAAAAACCGTGAGTATGACCATGTGTATCTGCTGGGAGAAAAAGGGGACTGGGAGGCTAAGACGATTAATACCAAAAACGGTGATTTTCAGGCAGTTGGATGGTCATTTCCAACTCAGCACGTCATGGATGATCCTTTGCTTCAGCTTAAACCAGGGGCATTGAACTTGGATCCCAATTTGCCGGCGCTTGGCCTGTTGCATGGTGATTTGTACGATCAAAAAAGTCAATATGCTCCCTTAGATATGTCAGGTTTCCCATCTAAAGGAATTCAGGCCTGGGTGATTGGCCACATCCATAAACCGGATCTTCTTAAAGCCGGGAATCCGATGATTTTCTATCCCGGTTCGCCACAGGCGCTGAGTTCAAAGGAGCCAGGCGCGCATGGGGCCTCGATTTTGACTTTAGACGGTCGGAGCGTGGCATCAAAGCGTATTATTCTCTCACCTGTGCGATATGATACTTTACATCTGGATGTAAGTGGGATAGAGGATAAATCTCAGTTCAGAACACGGCTGACCGAGCGGATGGATGATTTTGTTCAGAATCAGTTTGAAGCCCTAGAGCACGTATCGTACCAAATATTTGATGTTGAGTTGACCGGTTATCACCCTGATTTAACTGAACTGGAAAACTGGACAGATCTTGCGGATCAACTCGAACAGCGGATGGAGCCGGAGGTTCTGGTCAGCGTCCGAAAAGTGACCAACCTTGCTAAACCGGCCGTCGAAAACCTTGAGGAACTCGCTCAGCAGCCCACGCCCCCGGGCTTGCTTGCAAAGCTTATCATAGATCTCGAATCAGGTAGCTCATCCGAACTGCTTGAGAGCCTAATTGCAAATCATAGAGAAGAGCATAGGCGCGCCAATAGATCAGCCACATACCAGCCGCTTAATAGGTTTGGTGATCACGAATCAGACACCGAAGAAGCTTCCAAAGAGCTGCTCCTTCGTGAAAGCAGGCAGCTGCTAAGTGAACTCCTTTCACAAAAAGAGGTGATGTAAACAATGAGCAACTCAGTTAAGAAGCCCCTTCAAATTAAGGATCTTAGCATCAGTAGAATGCCCGGTTTTAGTGACGGGATGAAACCCTTTAAGGATTTTTCGGAAGGCATCAATATTATTGCCGGCCCGAATGCATCCGGAAAAAGCACCACGGCACATGCCATTCAAAAACTGATTTGGCAGAATGATACCGCACGAATTAAACTCGGAGGGCACGCTGCCCTGAATGGCGATAGATGGACGCTTCGGGTCGATTCCGGCCAAAAAATATGCCAGCGAAATGGGGTGCCGGACGAGATCAGCGGTGTTCCGGCTGCGGAGGAACAGAATCGCTATATGCTGGCGCTTCATACATTGATGACGGCCGATGGAAAAGACCTGGCAAAGCAGATTATCAGGGAGTCGGTTGGCGGCTATGATCCTGAGAAAGCTGCTCAGGATCTGGGTTATGATTCTAAAGTTAGCACCACGGGAATTGGCGTATATAAAGATTTTGAGCGTGCAGAGAAGTCGGTGCGGGAGAGTCAGAAGGCACAGAAAGCAGTAAAAGCTGAAGAGCAAAAACTGTCTGATCTATACAACCAAAAAGAGGATGCAGAAGCGTCTGAAAAGAAAGCGGCATTTTACCGGGCTGTAATTGATGCAAAAAGAGCTGAAAAGAAATATTTGGTACTTAAGACCGAACTGGACACTTTTCCGTCAGAGCTTGATCTTGCTCATGGAGAGGAGTTAACACGGGTTAAAGAGCTTGAAAAAGAGATTTCGAGTGCTGAAGGAAATATTAGGGAGTCTGAAGACATAATTGGTGAGTCACAGCAGGAGATTGCCCGGCTGACGATTCCGCAGTCGGGTGTTCCCATGAACGTCATCGACGAACTGGAAAAGAGAGCTGATCGCCTGGAAAAGGCAGAGAGTGAGCTCAACTCACTTGAAATCGAAAAAGAGGGTCTTGAAAAAAAGCGATCTGAATCACTGAAGAGGATCGGAAACGGCGCTGATGCAGACAGCCTTCGCAAGATTGATCTGGAAGATATTGCAGACCTTGATAAATTTCTTGAAGAGGCTCACCGGCTGGCAAGTGAGAAACGGCTGATGGAACAGGAAGTTAAAAACCTGGAAGAGGAGAGAGGTAATGATAATCCGGATCCGGAGAGAGTTCGTGAAGGGATCAGCCAGTTAAGCTTTTGGCTTAAAGAAGCAACGGAAAAGCCTGAGTTCCCCGGCTGGATCATTCTCACAATTGGTGTTTTAGCCATTATTTCTGCTGTGTCAGGCTATTTTCTGCCTGTTGCTGGTGCTGTAGGTCTTGCCATTATCCTGATCCTGGCTGTTTACGGGTGGATACAGCTTGGTAAAACGGCCGATGATCAGACCGAACAAACACGAATCCAGGATTTTCAGAATACAGGATTGACTGCCCCCGATAACTGGAGTCCTGATAAGGTTAGTGCCCGTTTGGACGGGCTGGTATCAGACCTGCGTGCTGCACAACGGGATGAAAAAATATCGTACAGTTTGAAATCGTTGCAAGAGCGGCTGGACAGAAAGAATAGCGCCATTAAAGATATTGAAAGCAAGAAGAGAGATCTTGAAGAGAGACTATCTGTCTTACCGGAGCTTCCATTTGACAATCCCGAAAGCTACAGTCAGCTTGCCTGGTATATCACAGCCGTTCAAACATGGCAGGACGCTGACTCCGACCTGCTTGCTGTGGAACAGAAACTCAAAGAGATAAAAAGGCAACTCAAAGAAGAGCTGTCCAGAGTATCGGAGTTGGTCAAACCTTATAGTGAGGCAGCGCCAGAAGATTCAGCTGAAGCACAAGCGGTCTGGAAGAAGCTGAAACGGCAGGAAGAAATCCGTGACCGTGCAACTACGGAGATCGGCAGGCAAAAATCGTCAATTGAGAAGCATCAGAATCTTATAGATAAGAAAAATGAGGCCAGGGCGTCGGTTTATAAAAAGTTTGGGCTCAGCACGGATGAAAAGAACCGGCTTCGTCAGTTCATGGAACAGCTGGATGATTTTAAAACCGTTAGGAAAAAGTATGATCGTGCAAAAGGTGAGTTTGATACGTTCAAGCAGACACTGGAGGAACACTCACTGTACGATAAGGAGCAGAGCCGGCTGGCGGAGTTGACTATAGATGAAGCTGAAACGCTTCAAACAAAGCTGGTTGAAGAGGCAAGAGAACTTGAACCGCTTCGAAATAGAATCGCTGAGATTGTAGCGGAAGTAAAAACAGTGAAATCCGGGAATTCGCTTGAACATGCACTGGCAGAACGGGATCAGGCGGTCGAAAACCTGAGAGATCACTACGAAGAGAATCTTCAAAAGATCACCGGAAGGCTCCTTGCAGACACGATCAAAGAGGAGATGCGAGAGCAAAATCGACCAAAGGTGTTTAAAGAGGCGAGCCGTCTGTTCAACCGCATCACAAAAGGGCGCTATGAGCTTCGAATGGATGAAAAGGATGAACCTGAGTTTATCGCGTTTGACACGGTAGAAAATATTGGAAAGAACCTTGATCAGCTATCAAGTGGTACGCGCATTCAGCTGCTGATGGCGGTCAGGCTGGCTTTTGTAGAAACACAGGAGACCTCCATCAAACTGCCGATACTGGCAGATGAACTGCTGGCCAATAGTGACGACGTGCGGGCCGAGGCGATTATTGAAGCTCTGACCGAAATCAGCCGGGAAGGTCGACAGGTGTTTTACTTTACCGCCCAGGGCGATGAGGTAGCCAAGTGGGACAGTTATTTGAAAGAGAAAGGTGGCGTCAATCACAAAGTGTACTACTTGTCAGGTGAAAGGGCCGAGAAAGAGAATGTACAGGCCCGGCCTCTGACCCGTCGAGAGCCAATTCGGCTGATTAGAGATATAGCTGAGCCAGGGTTGCTAAACCATACTCAGTACGCCGATGTGCTGAATGTTTCCAAATTTGATCTGCTGACAGACGATCCGGAGCAGCTTCATTTATGGTATTTAATCGATGATCCGGGGACACTGCATGCAGCACTTTCCGCTGGCATTGACTTTTGGGGATCGCTGAAAAGCTACCTTGAAGCGGGTGGTGTGATAGAGGGACTGAGTGATCAAACTATCAAAGAGATGGAAGAAAAAACGGATCTGCTGGAGCGCTACCTTCAGCTTTACAGGCAGGGACGGCCACGGCCAATTAACCGGAGCGTACTGGAGCAGTCGGGGGCGGTGTCGGATAGTTTTATCGACGCTGTTTCAGATAAGCTCAAGCAGTTACATGGGAACCCGGCAGATCTCATCGTTGCGTTGAGGAATAGTGAAGTATCAGGTTTCAGGACTAATAAAATGGATGAACTTGAAAACTATCTTCTGGAAGAGGGCTATCTGGATACGAGAGAACCATTGGAGCAGAACAGTTTGACCGTTGCTCTGCAGGCGTTTATATCAAATCTGGAATTATCACCGGAAGAGGCGGAGCGATTTTTGGAACGGCTGACCGATCTGTAACCTACCAGTTTAAATACGTAGAGATCTGTATTTTAAAAAATTCGGTAGTAACAACCGTTTTGGCAAACACAGAAATAAGAAGAGTATGGATTATTTCAACCCCGTATAGAATTTTCTGTTAAGAACGCTTTGAATTTTAATTGTATGTACATATTATTTTGTTCTTGTCTTTCAACCGCATCCTAAAAAACGAGTATGATTAAAAAAGCATGCTTTACGGTAGTTATCATATTGATTTCGGTCTTAGCCTGTAAGGCTCAGGAAATCACTATGGAGACCAGCTGGTTTACCGGCCACCAATTCTCAAGAGACGGAATACATATTCCGATGAGGACCGTGGAGAACGTTATGCAGGAAAATAGTGAAGCTCAAGCCCTGATGGCATCCGCCCGGTCGACGAATACGTTCGGTCAAATTGTTGCTGGAGTTGGCGGATTTATGATAGGCTGGCCCATTGGCACTGCAGTTGGCGGGGGAGAACCGAACTGGGCGGTTGCGGGTATCGGTGCGGGTATTGCCGTGTTATCAATTCCTATCTACAAAAGTTCGGCCAGTAAAGCGCAACAAGCAGTTGAGTTGTATAATAAGGGTCGTTCATTAGGCCCTGCATCAGAATTCAATCCTGACGTAAATGTTTATTTTAGCGGATCCGGTGCAGGTTTAAGAGTGTCTTTTTGAGATTTATGCTTGCGGGCGAAAAATGTGATGACTGCGGCCTGTTTCAGTTCCTTTCATGGCTCTTTTCCTTTCGACCCTGTGTCTTATAAAATTTCAAAAACTTAGTGTTCGCGACAAATCAGCATTGCTTGTTTTATTCAAAAAATTTACGAACCCTGATGTCGCAAAATAAAAAACGTTTTTGATCAGCAGCTCTTCTCTATTAAAAATCGATGCAATAAAGATCTCCTATTAGTTAAGAGCATTCTATAACTCCTCTGACCGAATGCTCCATAATCTGTGACGTTGATGTCTGAGAAAAGATTACATGAATGTCAGGTTTTGTCATACGATGATTACACTAGTATTTATCAATTTTATATAGAAGCATTTAAACATAAATGTCTAAGGAGATCATCATGAAAAGAATGATCATCAATATGGCAGACGGATAAAACCCTGAAACAATGGAGCCAAAAATTGACATGACTACATATGATGATTTTTATACCGTTGGAGCTTTCATCTCGCTAAAAAGATCGCCTTAAAAGATATAGGTAGGGACCGGTAATTATACTGTGAGCTAATATCCTGACAGCTACTGGGGACTGGCCCGAATACGAGAGAGCGGAGGTGAAAGTGAAATTCTGTTTAGTTAGATAAGTATTTAATAAAGAGTGAAAAAATGAACGTATTGAAAAGAGGATTTCGAATCATCGCAAAGATGCTTAAATGGGTAGCCATACTTTTAATTGTTCTGATGGCTGTGTCTGCAATTTACAATACAACGCTTAGTAGCTCTTCAACAGTAACAGAAAAATTAACGCCATCACAAAAAGCCTACATCGCTGAATATTTTAATCTTCAGGAAGAAATTATCGGTGATATCTGGCCTTCTTTTGATGAGATAAAGATACCTGTTATCGTATATAATGAGGAGTATGCATTTTTGGTCGGGATGAAAGATCCAAATACGGGGTGGCTTAAAATGCCTTCAAACGAACACAGGGGAAATGAATGGAATGTGGTAGATAATGATGACTTTCGTGGTGAGCCTTACTATCGCCAATATTTACACGATCCGTCAATCAATCCCGAAAATTTTACAGTAAAAGTGGGGTCTGCCTGGGTAAGTACGATGCAGACCAGAGAGTTTGCGGAGGTTTCGTTTTATACCGGATTTAAGAGTGAGCTTCCACCGGTTATCAACCAGGTATTTCCATATAAGATATTTTGGAATCTTATTATGGGTGAGGCGGAAAGCTATACTTCCGGTTTGATCCACGAAGCATTTCATGGATTTCAGGGTATCAAATCAATAGAGAAGTTTTCAATAGCCGAATCAATAGCATGGTTGTCAAATGATTACCCCTGGTATTTGGATAAAAACAGTGCCGGCTGGATTCATGAAGCTGAATTATTAATGAAAGCATTTGAGGCTGAAAATGACACAGATGCTAATCAGTGCATAAGAGAGTATATCTCTGTCAGAGATCAAAGGAGAAAGGAAGCAGAATTGACTGAAGAGATGATAGAATATGAGAAAAACAGGGAGTGGCTGGAAGGGTTGGCTAAATATACAGAGTTGAAAATTGGGCTGGTTGCGGGTGAAACTCAGGGTTATGAACCTGTCACCGAAATTAAAGAGCTGGGAGATTTCAATAACTACAGCAGATGGGGTAAATATTTCAAAAATCAATTAAGTGAGGTGCCAAGAGCTGCCGGCCGTAGTGGTGAGAGCCGTTTCTACTATGGAGGTATGCTTCAGTCCATGATCCTGGACCGAGTTTATCCGGACTGGAAGCATAAAATTTTTGATGAAGATGTTTTTCTTGAAGATCTGCTGAGAGAATCTATTTCAGAGACATAATCTGATATTTTTTCTGATACGTTAAATCCGAGGTTGGATGAAAATCATTCAATACATACCGGTTACGTTGATTGTTCTGTTACTCATATTTGTAATAGCAGGGTGCGAAAGAATAGTTGTTGAAACCTGACTACTCTGAAGTCAGGTTTCAACAACTAAAAATATGGTACTTATGTAAAATGATTAGTAGCCCAAATTTGAGCTACAGGTTTTGCGGCGTTCCGAAGTCTAAAAGAGCGTAACGATTATCACAAAGTGACATTTTACCGAGGGGGTCGTTGTAGGGAAATAAAGCGTACTCAGGGTACGTCATGTACTCTTCCATCGCTTTTCCCTCCCCCTCGCTTCCGGCATAATTTCGCTACGCGTGCAAAAAATGAGCTTGGTGAATAATCCGGGTTATAAGAATAAGTCTTGAAAATTCACTTACAATTAATGAAGATTTTTAAAACTACAGTACTGGAAGGTTTTGCAAAGTCCTCTAATGAATATGTAAAGCCAAAAAAACTGAATCTGAATGGTTGTCCATAATCCGATTCAGAAAGACTTTGTGATTATATTTTTAGTGCAAATTTAAATACTAAGAATCATGAATAATAAAGTAGGACCATGGCTATTTTGGGTTGCTGCGTTTCTGGTACTTCCTCTTTGGCTGATCTCTTTTCCCGAGTCAACTATACGGCATAATCTGAATCCTTTCCTTGTTTACGTAAGTCAGGTTACGGCATTGACGGGATTTGCATTATTTGCTATCACTTTTGTATTGTCGGCACGATTAAAATGGCTGGAAGACTATTTCGGTGGTCTCGATAAGATGTATCATCAACATCACAAGATGGGTAAAGCCGCCTTTATGCTGTTGCTAATACATCCCATAATGTTGGCTATAAGTTGGGTCCCTGAGGATGCAGGGCGTTTATTGTGGTACCTGTTTCCCGTTCACGGACGGTTTGAGATCAACATTGGCAGCTGGGCATTGTGGAGCCTTATCCTCCTGATGATTTTCACCCTTGTGATACGCATGCCGTACGATAAATGGAAAATATCACATAAATTCATGGGGATCTTCTTTATTCTGGGGGTGGTACATATCTATTATCTGGATCTTTCTTTGAGTGCAAACACGGCATTGACGATCTATCTTTCAGTTCTTTCAATTGCGGGCATAACAGCCTGGGTGTATAAGTCGGTTCTTTTTGATTTCGTTATAAAAAAATATCATTTCAGGGTGGTTAAAGTTGACCGCCTGAGCGACGAGATTATTCAGATAACGCTAAAACCAATAGAAGAAGCGTTTGATTTTACACCGGGTCAGTTCTGTTTTTTCAGTTTTCGTGCTGCAGGTATCTCCCGTGAATCGCACCCTTATACAGTGTGCGATATGACTAAGGAAGGTGAAATAACCATTATGGTAAAGGCACTGGGCGATTATACAAAACAGCTTTACAGAGAATTGGAGCACGGAGCAATAGCTTATCTGGAAGGTCCTTACGGCCGATTTGATTATCGCGAGGGTAGCCGGAATCAGGTGTGGATTGGTGGGGGCGTGGGAATCGCACCATTTATCAGCTGGGCCAATGATCTGAAACGGAGGGCTGATTCTAATGTAAATGTGGACTTGTACTACTGCGTAAATACCGAGGAAGAAGCCACCCATCTCCCTGTTTTTAAAGATTTGGAAATGCAAATGGAAAGTTTCAGAATAAACCTGATCAGAGCTGATGTGGAAGGTTTTTTGAACCCCGCGGAAATCCCGCACGTTAGTGAAAAAGAAATTTTTATTTGCGGGCCTAAAGAGATGCGAAAAGCTTTACTACCAAAATTAGCAAAACATGGAGTTTCAAAAGAATCTATTCATTATGAGGATTTCGATTTTTCCTGATAAATACATTCAGCAAAACTTAACCAACCTTGAAAAATAAAAAACCTTTTGGCCTATATTTACTAATGGGATTGATTCTCTTTCAGGGAATCAGCGGTTTGTTTGGAGGGATTGCACTTGTGGTTGACCCGACCGGTGAACTTCTTTATATGCCGATTTCAATGCTGGATGGCTCACCCTTTGAAAACTTTCTGGTTCCTGGGATAATTTTACTATCAATCCTGGGGATCTTTCCCATTATAGTATTTTATGGACTTTGGAAGAGATTGAATTGGGCCTGGACAGGTGCTTTGATAGTCAGTGCAGCACTCATCATCTGGATTAGTGTTGAAATATGGATGCTTGGTTATTATTCGGAACCGCCACTTCAGCTTATATACGGACTACTTGGAGTAATACTGCTTATTTTAACACTTCTATCATCAGCCGGATATAGTTCAGAGGTTTGATCAAAACTGGCTATGCTGATATGTGTGTTGGGATTAGTAGCAACAATCCCTTCCGGTTCCGAATCGTAAAGTTCGCCGGCCACATAGAGGTATTTATCATCGTAAGCGACCTTTATGATCGTGGGGTTCGACATATCACCCCCATAAACAGGTTGATACATGACCAGTGGAAAGGGTTTGACATTCTTCCATGCATTCTCATCAGGAATGCCATCAATTGTAACTGAGGATGAAATTCTCTGGATAGCTACCGGGGTTTGTTTATCTGAGACCTGAAGCTGACTTTGCAGCAGAAGAGCAAAAGTTATTGTAAGCAGAAAATTCATAAATGGTTAGTTTGCCCAGTCAGGTATAATTCCTATTTCTATTCCGAATGCATATGCAAATAGCGTGTAGCAGGCGATGCTCAGTATAACGGAAACGATAATGTTTAACCAGATTCCGGCTTTAGCCATCTGGGGGATGGAAACCTTTCCGCTTCCGTAAATAATGGCGTTAGGAGGCGTGGCAACAGGGAGCATGAAGGCACAGCTTGCGGCAATGGCAGCAGGTATAACAAACAACATTGGATTCTGGCCGATACCGATTGCCGACGATGCCAGTATAGGCAGAAATGCTGCTGCTGTGGCTGTATTGCTTGTAATTTCTGTGAGAAACACGATAATCAGAATTACAACGAAGAGAAGCAGGATTATGGGAAGGGTATCCAGCCCGCTTACTCCCTGTCCGATCCAGGCAGCCAGGCCAGTTGAACTGATGGCGGAGGCTAAACTCAGGCCGCCTCCAAAGAGAATGAGTATGCCCCACGGAAGATCCTGCAGATCATCCCACTGCAGTAAATTTCCCTCTGATTTTTTGCCGCTTGGAATCAAAAATAATACGAGTCCTGCTGCAATTGCTATTCCTGCATCCGAAAGCCCTGGGACTATTTCAGAAATAAGGGGGCGAAAAATCCATAAAAGAGCAGTTCCCGCAAAAACTATAGCAACACGGAATTCAGGCTTTGAAATGGCCCCAAGACCCTTTAGCTGATCAAGGATAATCGACTTACCGCCCGGCAGTACTTTCATTTTAATTGGAAAAATGAAGCGGCTTAAGACGATATACATTATAGGAAGAAGTAAAATAACGAGCGGAACGCCGATCATCATCCAGCGGGCAAAGCTGATTTCAAGCCCGTAATTTTCGAGCATAAATGCAGCCAGAAGGGCATTGGGCGGAGTACCAATGAGGGTGCCTATTCCTCCGATGTTACACGCGTAAGCGATAGAGAGCAGCAGCACTATTTCAAAATTTGTAACTGCAGGAGCGTCCTTCTCTTTCTGGACCCCGACAAAATGAAGGACAGAAACAGCGATAGGCAGCATCATCAATGCGGTTGCCGTATTGCTCACCCACATGCTTAAGAACGCGGATGCGATGATGAAACCTATAATAATAGACGTGGGCTTAAACCCGATGAAATTTATTATGTTCAGGGCAATTCGTTTATGCAGTCCCCACGTTTGCATTGCGATGGCGATTATAAAACCACCCATGAATAAAAATATCAGAGGATTTGCATAAGGGGCAGTTGCCTCTCCTATTGGCAAAATACCCAGAACAGGAAACACCACGATGGGTATCAAAGAGGTGGCCGCGATGGGTATGGCTTCCGAAATCCACCATGTGGCCATGAGTAGCGCAACGGCAGCAGTTCGCCAGGCGGATTCGTCAAGTCCTTCCGGGGCCGGCAGGAATAGAAAAACAAGAAAAAGTAAGAGCCCAAGATATAGTCCTAATCGAGATGAATCGATCGTTCGATTTGTCATAGTATCATTTGGTTAAAAAATATGCACATATGAATAGACCATCGCCAATGATGAATCCCCTATTGATCAGACAAAATTACGATTTGAAGCTGATGTACCCGTATAAATTTTCCACATTAACCTGTATGACAAGTTGGCTAAACCGGGCGGAGATTGTTCAAGCAGTTAATTATTTTTTGATTGGTAAACGGAGGCAACAACATAATACACAGGGTAGTAAAAAGAAATAAGGATGAGCCAAAGAGGTGTTTCTCTTAGATAGACCAGCATGACGAATATCATAATAGCATAAGGAACAGAGAGAATGATGGTTGCTTTCTTCCAGCGCGGAGTCCGGCTTGGATAAATGAACTTTACCGGAAGGAGAACCAGCACAGCAAGAATAAGCACCACAGCAGACGATACCACAGCACCGGCATCGAGAATATATAAATAGAGAATCACAACATTCCAGTAGGAGGGGAACCCCCTGAAAAAGTGATCCTCTGTTTTGGCCTGCTTATGGCTGAAGCCGAAAAGACTTGCCAGCAGAACCAAACTTCCCGCCCAAAACGGGAGATCAAGAAATTGGTAGGCCCAAAAAACAGGAATAAATACCCAATTAAGGTAGTCGGCGATATTATCCATTTGACCGCCGTCGATATTTGGAGAATACGTTTGAACATCAGCGGCCCGCGCCAAGGTGCCGTCAAGTGAATCTATAGCGACTGCAACAGCTATTACAAACAGGGAACTTTGGAGATCTCCCCGGGCAATAAGGATAAGTGACCAGAAGGCCAGAACGGCACCAGCGGCCGTGAAGAGATGCACTGAATAAGCACGTATTTTTTTTAACATTATTTCAGACGTTTTACATTATTTCAATTGAAGCAATAACAAAGCTTACAGTTTTTCAATTGTAAGGTTTTCCCCTTCATTCGTTGTCAAGAATACATTAGCACTAAAAAGATTGTGCTTGGGATATTTAAATATATGTTGCATTAACGATAATACTTGATGCCAAATGAGAGAAAATAATGCGGTTTCATTTAATATCGGTTTTTTAAAAGAGAGTGCCGTCAGGCTTGCGGAAAATCATCTTGCCTTGGAAAATGGAACTCGGTATAAGCCGGTGAGTCCGGTTTTGAAGGAGTCCAGGAAGATTCTAGAAGAGTCTTACAGAGAACTCTCAAAGCTCGCCAAATCAAATAAAGAGATCTCACCTGCCGCCGAATGGCTTATTGATAACTTTTACATCATACAGGAGCAGATTGTTCAGGTGGGGGTGGATTTTCCTAAAGAGTACCAAAAAAGCCTACCACTTTTTAAAAATGGAGAGTTCCGCGGGCTCCCCAAAGTGTATGAACTGGTTTTGAACCTGCTGAATCATACCGATAATGTAGTGGATCTGGACGTATTTGCTGAATATATTAAAAAATACCAGGAAAAACGGACCCTGATGATGGGTGAACTTTGGGCAATTCCAATCATGGTTCGCCTTATCCTCATCGAAAAACTATCCCAAAAAGCATCTGGTATACTTGCCCGCAAGCGCGTGAGAGATGAGGTCAACAACCTGTTAAAAGAGCTAGATGAAGAGAGCCAGGAGGAACCGGGGGTGTTTTCAAGTGTGGTATCCAAATGGCTAAAAGACAAGCGCGATAGCAAAGAACCACAATATCTTGTTGAGATCTACAATCAGCTCCAGAATTCAGGCCGTTTATGGGACGAGCAAAAACGGTGGCTAGTGTTCAGGTTTCGTCGATACGACATGACGCTTGAAGAGGCAATGAAGATTGAAGCACAGAAGC
This sequence comes from Rhodohalobacter sp. 8-1, assembly GCF_038150125.1. NCBI lineage: Bacteria > Pseudomonadati > Balneolota > Balneolia > Balneolales > Balneolaceae > Rhodohalobacter > Rhodohalobacter sp. 8-1. The sequence goes on from NZ_JBBVMF010000004.1 coordinate 93,756, forward strand.
AATCCAGGTTGCAGGTCAGTATACAGAATGCGGTACATTCACTTCGGAAATCTTCAGAGTCGGATTGGTCAGACTTTGTCGAACAAAATTCGGTTGTAGAGAAAATCCTGTGCCTTGATTCTGCAGGAGTGTATTCTGATATAGATTTTCAGTCACGTGACAGCTATCGTAGTGTGGTGGAAAGACTCAGCCGGAGATCCGGCCACAGTGAAAAAGAGGTTGCCGAGCAGGTACTCGAGATGGTAGATAGGGAGAGTAAACACGATAGTGAGGATACCCCTCTCCAAAATGCCTCAACTGCCCGCAGTCATGTGGGATATTTTTTGAAAGGAGGAGGGTATAAGAAGCTGGTAAAGCATCTTGGTTATAAGATGACATTTCGTGAGAGATTGAATCGCATACTCGAGGAAAATACGGCATGGTATGTAACGTCGGTTATCGTTACTACAATTATTCTGATGTCAATTTTATGGGGGGTTACCGGCTCAATGAGCAATTCCACCCTGGTAGCAACATTGGTGCTTGCTGTAGCCCTTTTTCCGGCCCTGGACCTTTCTGTATCGGCAGTAAACCGTTTTTTAGCATTTCTTTTACCTCCCAGGTTATTGCCAAAAATGGAATACAAAGATAATATTCCTGACGAATCAAGAACGGTTGTGATAGTTCCAACGATGTTCACGTCCCCAAAGGACGTTCGTCGACAGGTCGAAAATCTTGAAATACGCTCGCTGGCTAATCCCGATCCGGCGTTCCAGTTTATCCTATTGTCTGATTTTACGGATGCCTCTGTTAAAGAGAAAGATTCAGACAAGGCAATACTGGATACCGCCAGGGAGACCATTGCAGCGCTGAATAAAAAATACCGATCGCGATATGGTGATAAATTTTTTTTCCTGCACCGTGAAAGATGCTGGAATGAACAGGAGGGAGTATGGATGGGCTGGGAGCGAAAGCGGGGTAAGCTCGAGGAGTTTAACAGGCTGTTGCGTAATGCGGATGCGGAAACAACTTACTCGCACAAAGGCGGAGATTTTATTGAGACAGTTAAGATGTTACCTGTTAAGTTTGTCATTACCCTTGATGCAGATACGAAGCTGCCGCCCGACAGTGCGCGGAACCTGGTGCGAACAATTGCACATCCGCTGAACCGTGCGCGCTACGATTCAGATAAAAAGAGGATCACAAAAGGGTATGGTATCATTCAGCCAAGAATTTCTATTCCGCCCGAATCGTCACGGAAAACTTGGTTTTCCCGGATCTTTTCCGGCAATGTCGGGCTGGATCCATACTCAACCGCGGTGTCTGATATCTACCAGGACCTCGCCGGCGAGGCAATTTTTACGGGAAAAGGGATTTATGATGTAGAAGCTTTCCACACAGTGCTTGATGGCCGTTTTCCGGAAAACAGAATACTATCGCACGACCTTATTGAAAGCACCTACCTTAGGGCCGGCCTGGCAACGGACATTGAACTGTTCGATGATTACCCGACAACTTATATGAGCTATAGCAAACGTAATCACCGCTGGACCCGGGGGGACTGGCAGATTGCCGCCTGGCTATTTCCCCGTGTCCCCTTCAAAGACGGGAAAGAGCGAAATACTATTAATTTACTGTCTAAATGGAAGATTTTTGATAATCTGCGCAGGTCTCTGAACCCATTTTTTTTGACAGTCTTTTTTATAGCCGGGTGGTTTTTGCTGCCGGGCAGCGCCTGGATCTGGACGGCAGCTGCATTTGGAATTTTGGCGTTCCCGATCTATGTCAGCCTCTACAGCGATATATTAAACCGTCCCGCCCGTGTAAAATGGAAGCTCTATTTTGAAAAGGTAAGAGCCAATCTAAGAATAAACACACTTCAGGCACTTAGTGTCGTAATCATCCTGCCTCACCAGGCGGTTGTACAGCTTGATGCCGCACTGCGTACGTTCTACCGACTTAAAATATCGCGTAAATCACTGCTTGAATGGACGACCGCATCACATACCGAATTCACCAGCCCGAACTCTCTGGGGGCGTATATCCAAAGTCAAATCATTCCTATAGTGCTTGGTATCACAATTTTGATTGTGGCTATTGCAACGGCTCAGCACTATCTCTGGATTGTGGTGCCATTTTCTATTGCATGGACGGGAGCCCCTATCTGGTTGTGGTTAATCAGCAGACCTATTACGAAGAAAGGCTATTCACTTTCGGAGGAAGATAAAGCTGATCTTCGTAAATATGCACGCCATACCTGGTTCTATTTCGAACGTTATGTAAATGAAGAGCAAAATTGGCTGCCCCCCGACAACTACCAGGAAAAGCCTAATTTACCGGTTGCAGCAAGAACGTCACCCACAAATATCGGACTTGCTCTGGTGGCAACACAGGTGGCCTACAACATGGGTTATATTACCCTTGGTGAGCTATTGCAGAGAGTACGAAATACGTTAAGCACAATGGAGCATCTTGAGCGCCATCAGGGGCATTTCTACAACTGGTACGAAACACGATTGGGAGAAGTTCTTTACCCGAAATACATTTCAGCGGTTGATTCGGGAAATCTTGCAGCCGGACTTATTTCAATTCGGCAATCCATTCGTAGTTCCATGCATAAAAAAGGTATAAATCATAAGATCTGGGAAGGCTTGATAGATACTGTGATTACCGTACGCGAGGTGATGTACGATGCCTGGGATGAGGATGTACTACCTCGGAATTTTAAGAAAAGAGTGCACATGCTGAGTGAATCAATGCTTGGACTTTTGAAAGCCCGTGACAAAGGTGCACCTCAAAAGAATCTTGACCTACTGAAGAGCTTGAAAGCTGAAGCAATAAGTCTAACCTCCATCGACTTGCTGCCTTTGGGAAGCAAACTGAGTGATTCAATCATGCACGATATACTGTTTTGGCAGGAACGGCCACTGCGTTTAATTGAGCAGGCAATTGATGAGATGAAACAGCTTTGTGATCCTGCGATTACGGACATCAGAAATTATTCACCTCAAGAACTAATAGAGGTTGCTGAAGGTAATGCTTTAGATTCCCAGGCCACCGGTTTACTAAATAAGTGGATGTATCTCGCTGATAAGATCGAGGAATTATGCGGCCGGTTTATTGATGAGATGGACTTTTCGATTCTCTACCTGAATAAGCGCGGGCTTTTCAGTATCGGATATAATGTGGAAAAATCACAGCTCGATGAAGGCACTTACGACCTTCTTGCCAGCGAAGCACGAATTGCGTCCTATATTGCGATCGCTAAGGGTGATATTCCCGCAGAGCACTGGTTCAGGCTCAGCCGGCGGCTCACCAGCTTGAATCAAAATGAGATTTTGCTATCGTGGAGCGGAACAATGTTTGAATACCTGATGCCGCTGCTCTTCATGAAAACATATCCCGATACACTACTTAATCATACAGATGAAAACGTAGTCCGGTGGCAGAGGGAGTACGGGAAAAAAAGAAAACGACCCTGGGGATTCTCGGAGAGCGCATACTACTTTTTAAATATCGAGATGCACTACCAATACAGGGCATTCGGCGCTCCGGGTCTGGGGCTCCGTCGCGGCCTTACGGAAGATTATGTGGTAGCACCTTACGCCTCAATGCTATCGCTTATGGTTGACCCGGAGGCATCATTGAAAAACCTTAAGAGGCTGGAAGAGCTTGGGGGACTCGGGCGCTACGGATTTTATGATGCAATTGATTACACACCGGCACACATGACCAAAGATACCGAATGTAAATGGGTGCAAACCTATATGGTGCATCACCATGGTATGAGCCTTCTGTCAATTGAAAACGTATTAAATAACGAGGAGGTTCAGAAGAGTTTTCACAGCGATCCACGTGTTAGAGGGTGTGAACTGATCCTCCAGGAAAAAGTACCGAGAGGCGTTCCGGTTAAAGAGCCGCACCCGATAGACGTAGAGCTGGAGCCTGGCGAGCAGAAGGAAGTGGAACGGGTTGTTGAACATGCCGGCATTGATGAACTGGATATCTCGCCTCCCAGGCTTCATCTGCTGTCTAATGGAGACTACTCATTGTTTTTAACACATGCAGGTACGGGCTCTTCACGAATTAATAGCAGAACGCTGACCGGCTGGGATCCCGATCCGGTAATTGATCCCCTTGGCCTGTTTTTCTACATCCGGGATAAGGAGAGCGGGGAATTCTGGTCAGCAATGCATCAGCCTGTAAAGAGAAAGCCAGATCGTTACGACACCTGGTTCCATAATGGTAAAATTGTAACCTCCCGGGTTGACAACTGGATTGAAACAACAACCACCATTATTGTTTCTCCGGACGATCCATTAGAGCTTAGAAAACTCACTCTGACAAATTATTCGCAGGAAGACCGAATTCTGGACATAACCAGCTATGCAGAAGTGGTGTTAAACCAGCTGGAAAGTCATAATTCCCATCCTGCCTTCTCGAAGCTTTTTGTGCAAACCGATTATCTTGCCGAGCATCACGCCATCCTCGCAAAACGAAGGCCAAGGAGCGAAGATGAAAAACCGCTTTGGATGGTTCACACCTTTGCCGGTGATAAGCACGATAACCTGACTGAGCCGCTTCAGTTCGAAACAGACCGGTCCGTTTTTATCGGACGCGGAAGGACACTGAGTCACCCTGCAGCTATGGATCCGGGCAGCCGTCTTTCCGGTTCACTCGGAAATATATCGGATCCAGTTATGAGCCTGCATACAACAATAAAACTTGGCCCCGGGGAGAAAAAAGATCTGATCTTCGGTGTCGGCTATGCGGAGTCGAGAGATCAGGCAGTACAGCTCGCAGACGTTTATGATAATCTGCATGCAGCAGGTCGCGCGTTTGACCTTGCGGAAGTGTTTAGTTCTGTGGAGCTCAACCATTTGGGAGTGACATCAAAAGAAGCCCATAGCTTTCAAAAATTGGCCTCATATGTTCTTTACTCCGACAGGGCTTTTAGGGCTGATGTTCGTAAGCTGCGGGAAAATAAAGGGAAACAGCAGGATCTGTGGGCATATGGTATTTCCGGAGATTATCCGCTTGTGGTGTTCAGAATAAAAGAGATGGATCAAATTAAAAATGTGAAAACATTGGTGAAGGCGCACGGTTTTTGGCGGGCAAAAGGTGTAGACACGGAATTGATGATTATTAATGACCATGCTCCCGGCTATATCGATGAGTTACAGGAGGGTGTCATTAATGCAATTCAGAATTCATCGGAACGGGATATGCTTGATAAACGCGCAGGTGTTTTTGTTCACAGGTCGGATAAAATGCCGAATGAAGACCTTACACTTGTATCTGCTGTTGCCCACTTGATTTTCGAAAACAAGCTGCCCGATTTCAAAAAAATGAAGCGTGAATATGAGACCGAATCCTGGCTATTAAATATTGAAGAGGAAAAGTTTACGCTGCCCGAGTATCAAGAGGATAAAGATGATGAAAGGCGTGAAGATCAGGCAGAAAATCTGCAATTTTTCAACGGTTTTGGAGGCTTTTCAGAAGCCGGAGACGAGTACCACATCATGGTGAAGCCTAATCCCGGCACAGGTTATCTCGAATACCCGCCTGCGCCATGGATCAACGTGATTTCAAATCAGAATGTCGGTTTCATCGCAACAGAGAAAGGTGCAGGGTACACCTGGAGTGAAAACAGCAGGGAGAATAAGCTCACCGGATGGTCGAACGATCCTGTGACAGATCCTCACTCTGAAGCGTTCTATATCCGTGATGAAGGAAGAAAAAAGTATTGGTCGCCTGCGCCTGGCCCGGCGGCCGGCAGCGGTCCATACAAGATTGTCCACGGGTTTGGATTTACACGATACGAGCATGCGTTTGACGAACTGGAACACCATTTGGTGCAGTTTGTAGATGAGAACGACCCGGTGAAAATTTCTATGCTCAGAATAGAAAATAACGGGGACAAAGAGAGGCAGATATCAGTATTCAGGTATATGGAGCGAGTTCTTGGCGTAAGCAGAAACCGTGCAAGCCGGACGGTAACACAGGAGGTGATTGATGATGGGGCCACAATCTTAGCGCGAAATAACTACAATAATGAATTTGCGGGCCGTGTGGCTTTTTCATCTGTTCGAGGGTTTGAGCAGGCTGATGAGCTTAGTTTTACAACCAACAGGCAGGCTTTTATTGGTCGGAATATGTCACTGAATAAGCCAAAAGCAGTTATATCAGATATACAACTTGATGGATACTCTGATCCCGGGCCGGATCCCTGTGCTGCATTTCAGGTCACGCTTAATCTGAGGCCAGGCGAAAGCAAAAATCTTCATTTTGTGGAGGGTGAAGCAAAAACAGACTCAGAGGCTGAGGCATTGATTGACAAATACAGTGACCAAAAAACGGCCCGAAATTCTCTTGAGAATGTTCGACAGTTCTGGAAATCAAAGCTTGGAAAAATTACTATAAGCACGCCCGATGAATCGCTGAACCTGCTGATGAATGGGTGGCTCATGTACCAAAACCTGTCCTGCAGAATGTGGGCCAGAACGGCCTATTACCAGGCGGGAGGAGCTTATGGATTCAGGGACCAGCTTCAGGATTCTGCCGCCGCGCTCTACGTTGATCCATCCATCACGAGAAGCCAGATTCTGTTACATGCCGGAAAACAGTTCAAAGAAGGAGATGTGCTTCACTGGTGGCATCCGCCAAGCGGCAGGGGCATCCGCTCCAAAATATCAGACGACAGGCTATGGCTTGCCTACGTAACCGATTTTTATATCCGGTCAACCGGAGATATATCGATATTTGATGAAAAAGCACCCTGGATTGAAGCCCGCGCATTAGAGGATTATGAACATGAAGTGTATCTGAATCCTGAAGAACTTGATGAGCAGGATTCGATTTTTGAACACTGCTGCCGTGCGATTGAGGTCTCACTGAAGTTTGGGGAACATGGCCTGCCGCTGATCGGTGCGGGTGATTGGAATGATGGAATGAATCGTGTGGGGGAAGGTGGGAAAGGTGAAAGTGTATGGCTGGGCTTTTTCCTCTATGGAATTTTGAAAAGATTTAAAGATTACGCAGCGGCTCGTGGAGAAGATGAAAGAACCGAACGTTACGATAAAGTGGCAGATCAGCTGCATAACCACCTTAACAAGGAGGGATGGGATGGCGACTGGTTTATACGCGCGTTCTATGATGACGGCACACCGCTGGGTTCATCTGATAACAAAGAGTGCCGGATTGATGCCATATCTCAGGCATGGGCGGTAATTACCGGAGCTGCTGATGCGGCAAAAGCTGAATCGGCACTGTTGTCGGCAGAAAAATACCTGGTATCGGAACAGGATCGTATTATCCGGCTGCTTACTCCTCCATTTGATGCAACCGAAAAGAATCCGGGATATATCAAAGGCTACATTCCGGGGGTAAGGGAAAATGGCGGTCAGTATACACACGCCGCTCTCTGGCTCATCAAAGCAATGGCAGAGCAAGGCATGGGAGAAAGGGCTGTACAATACCTGAATATGATTAATCCTGTAAATCATGCTTTAAAGCCGGAGGATGTGCAAAGATTTAAAGTTGAACCCTATGTAATAACAGCTGACGTTTACGGGGAAGCGCCCTTGATCGGGATGGGGGGGTGGAGCTGGTATACCGGTTCAGGTGGGTGGTTTTATCGTGTTGCACTGGAATCGATCCTCGGGTTCAGCTATGAAAAGAATTCGATCCTAATTAAACCTTCAATTTCCTCTGCATGGAAAGAGTTTGAAATTCATCTTAAGCTTGATGATGGCGCCACAGAGTACAAGATCCATGTTGAAAACCCGGATGGCCTCGTAACGGGGGAATTGTATGGAGAAATTGATGGTAAGCCGGAAAAATCCATCAGTGAAGAGAGATCTATTCCCGTTAAAAAAGATGGGCAGATTCATACAGTGTCGTTAATACTTGCATCTGCTAAGTAATCGGCGGAAACGTAGAAAGGCCATGGCGGTTGTAATGTATTTATTACAAGATGTCTCAGGGATGCACTACTTTTTAGTTGGGAGTTGGCCTACCAAAGGTATGGCTCGATTGTGATATTTTAAGATTTGAGAGGCTTATCTAAATCTTTAAAAAACTGAAATCACGTGGAAAAGCAAACAAATCCTATCACAGTTTTTATTATTGATCAGAACGTACTGATGAGGCGGGTTTTAGCAAATATTTTGCATAAAGAGAGACGCGTTTTCATATCATACTCGTCCGATAAAGCTAATTATGGAACCGTGATTTCCAGGATGGAAAATAAGAAGCCCGCACTGCTGTTTCTGGGGGTGGATGAATTGGATTCGAATGAGATGACACTTTTTTACAAGCTTAGAGACAGACATCCGGATCTGCCTATTGTGTTGATGACCCAACTCAATAAGAAAGGAGCGGCTGTGGCTATCGAGGGCTTAAAATATGGCGCTATAGATTATGTAACCAAACCCGAAAATAGTTTTGGGCTACTGTTTGCCGAAAGGCATTTTCATAAACGGGTGATGCCACTTTTGAAGACCATATCAGGACTAAACCACAAGTACCGGGTAGATGGGGAAAAAGATAAAACCGAGCGGGCAGTATCGAAGGAGTCTTTTCCTAATGTGGGCCTAATGGCTCCAGATAACATCGACTTAATAACTATTGGTGGGTGTTTGGGAGGTGTTTCATCACTTTATAAAGTTATTTCGTCACTTCCCAAGCATTTACATGTGCCAGTTGTTATAGTGCAGCATATGCCCGGAGTTTATACAAAAGAGTTCGCTGCAGATCTTAACAAGCAATCAGATCTAACTGTTAAGGAGGCCTCAAACGGATGTTTACCAGCTCCTGGTAATGTCTATATAGCACCAGGTGGTTTTCATACCGTCATAAAGAATGATAAGGGCCGTAAACAGTTAGTTTTGCATAAAGGTCCCAGGGAGCACAAGTGCCGACCTTCTATTGATGTTTTATACCGTTCTGCCGTTCAGGAATACGGCGGTAACGTGCTGGGAATTTTACTGTCGGGAATGGGAAATGATGGCGTTTTGGGAGCACTGGCCGTTTTAGAACACGGCGGAACACTGCTGCTCGAGAGCAAGGAAAGTGCATTGGTATCAGAACTACCCCGAAAGGTGAAAATATTTAATAGTGAAATTAAAGAGATGGCTGCTGAATTTATGCCGCAGGAGATAGCGGATCTTTTAAAACAGCTGTCGCTGCAAAATGTATCTGATTATAAAAATGCTCAGGTCTCAATCAACCCGGATTATAGGACGATGTCAGAACCTGGTGTTGGTATGACAATGTGAGGATGGCTTTGCAAAACCCTTCCAGCAACTGTCATCTGTATTCTGATAACTATCCTCCGATTTTTTTCAGCGATTAAAGGGCGTGCAAAAGCGCCTGATTACGCTGCAGTCAGGTTTAGCAAAGCCCTCTTTTAGATCGTCTTTTTAAGCCGGTCAATGAAACACCTCAGAATGATTCTGCTTGCAGGTGTTCAGCCTGAGAGTACCCCTGCATCAAATTTGGCTCAGCGGGAATATTCACTGGAAATGCTCGTCATTAAATTCTGCTTTAGAGATTGTGAGAAATACAAAATAAGTTCCGGTTAGTGTCATCTCATATATGAAATGTTGTATAACCCCGAACGATTTTAGGGTGAGTTTTTCGAAAATTCGAGGTATAACGGATCAGTATAGTATTCAGGGGTGACTCATCCGATGATTCGCATGCGAGAACATATATGACGCAACACTAGCTTAACTTTTATGAGGTCAGGGATTTATTATGAAACTCCTATTCGTACCAAGGCCGAGTAGGGAATAGACGGAGGTGAGTTATAAGAACTGGTAGAGCTGAAGCTGAGAGAAATCTTAATTTAAGGAGATCAATTTACTTGGAAATCCATTTTCTATTGGCCTCTCTGGATTTTATTCTGACCAAACACCGGGATAGGTCCGGTAACAACAAGAGTGAATGGGTCAAAATTGATATACATTCACTTTGAGCTGATCGTTAGGGGCGGCTCAAAATCAAATAGTAGAGTAAAGTAACGCAGGCAGATTCTGCTTTGACTTTATCACGATAACATATGGCGATTAAATGATCTGAATCTAATAATTTGTATATTGTAAAAAATAGGAGAGTGTCATGGGCAACTATTTCACAGAACAAACAAAAGGTATTCTGGATAATATTCTTCATGGCGTAATTTTGACCGATAAGAGGGGTCACATCCTGTTTTGGAATACTGCAAATGAAGAGATATTTGGATATTCAAAACAAGAGATTATAAGCCGCCCTATAAATGTGCTTTTTGATGATAAAAGCGACCTTCCGCTAAAAGAACTTCTTCAAAAATGTTCCCTCTCTGAACCTGTTAAGGGGCGCTGGCATGGAATCCACAAGCAAGGTTCATCAATATGGCTGGAAGTAAGAGCTAAAGTAGTAAAAGATTCTGAAGGCAGGCCGCAGCATTGTGTTATCACACTTGTAAATATAGACAAGTTGAAGAATACCGAAACACGGCTCAATCACACCCAAGCCGTAGCTGAAGCCATATTCAGTACAAGTACTGATGCCATCATTACCGCCGATTCTAACGGGAAGATACTTTCTGTTAATAAAGCAGCGTCAAGAATGTTCGGCTATGAATCTGATGAACTTTTAGGTGAAAACCTAAAAATGTTAATGCCTTATCATTATCAAATTAATCAGAATGAACATACCGACAGCAATCTGTTCAACGGAGAAAGGAAAGTTACTGATAAGGGTAAGGAAACACAGGGCTTAAAAAAAGATCATACCATCTTTCCTATTGAACTCGCCGTAAGTGAAATTGTTTGTAACGGAGATCAGATGTTTGCAGGCATTATACGAGATTTAAGCATGCGCAGGAAACTAGAACATCGCATAATAGAAATTGGTAATGAAGAAAGACGACGTATCGGCAGAGATCTTCACGATGGATTAGGGCAGATGCTGACAGGGATCAGGATGCTTGCAGAGAACCTGGCAAGGAAACTTCATGCCAATGCAGTACCGGGAGCTGATGAGGTGAAAGAAATTGCCGAAATGATTAATGAAGCAGATGGTGTAGCTCGTTCCATTGCCAGAGATATGGTACAGGTTGAAATTGAGAAAAAAGGATTGCAATTCGCAGTTGAAGAGCTTTGCAAGAAAACAGAGAGAATGACTGGGGTAACTTGTAACCTTGAGAACGGATCAGGCGTTGAGATCGAAAATCACTCAAGAGCACTTCATCTTTATAGAATTGTTCAGGAAGCAATTAATAATGCTGTAAAGCATGGAAACGCTAAAAACATTGATGTCCGGCTATCGGAGAACGACCGCCATTTCTCGGTCGTGGTCCAGGATGATGGTGTAGGATTTACCAATCTGCCGGAAGATCATAACGGAAAAGGTATTCAGATTATGAAACACAGAGCGAGAATGATGGGAGGAAATCTTGATCTGGTTCGCACGGACCTTAACAAGACGATGGTCAAGTGCATAGTTCCGCTCAGTTACGAACAGTTCACGTAGTATGAACTAAAATGCCTTTTGCAAAATTTAAAACCGGATTAACCATGGCACAGAGTTTTAATAAAAGGATCGTAATTGTAGATGATCATCCGTTAATGAGAAAAGGACTGACAAGTACACTGGAGTCTGAGCCCGGGTACGAAGTAGTTGCACAATTTGAAAAAGCGGAAGATGTTTTAGATGACTTTAAAAGTCTGGAAGCTGATCTTATCATTGTTGACGTGTCGTTGCCAGGAATGAGTGGCATTGAGCTCGTTAAGAATCTTCTATTTCAATTTCCTGTTTTTCCGTGTTTGATTGTCTCTCGCCATGAAGTCTCCCTGTATGCAGAAAGAGCCCTGCGGGCCGGGGCTAAAGGGTATGTAATGAAATTTGAACCGAGTGAAATCCTTCTCAAAGCTGTTAAAAAAATTTTAAACGGAGGGATTTTTGTAAGTGAAGAGATCAGTGAACAACTTCTTCAGAATGCAATAACAGGTAAATCGGGGGCATCTGAATCTCCTGTTGATGTATTAAGTGACAGAGAGCTGGAAGTTTTTGATCTTACAGGACGAGGCAAAAGCAGTTCCGAAATTGCAGAACAGCTCCATCTTGCGATTAAAACTATAGAAACGTATCGCTTCAGGATCAAAGAGAAATTAAATCTCAAAAATTCAACAGAACTCATTTACTATGCTGTTAAATGGGTGGAAAATGAGAAGTTTGTTAAGCAATAAGTTTGGCTTTAAAACAGGATAAGCAACTTTCGTTACGACATAAAAGGGTCTTTCAAAACTATAGATTTTTACGTAATCCAAGCCCATAGCTACAAAGAACCAAATCGTATATACTCTACGTGAAGATTTCAATGTCACGTTCACAATAGAGTTTGGTAAAAACACAGACCTGCGGAAAGAATTTTTTTGAAAGAAACCCTTCAGCGTACAGCTATTCTCGTAGATCTTTTGCTGCTTTCTTCACTACGGGATGTGTACCCCTGATAATATCCGGTAGTTTGTAACAATGAACTTATTTCTGCAAAGACTAAAAAATCTCAAATAGTCGCAAGGCATCGTTTTAAACGGTTCATAAAGAACCTTTTTGTAAAGGAATCCTGATACATTATCTCTCTTATGTATTACAAAAAGTTTCAGACTGTGATTTCATAGACTCAGTCAAATTCTGCTTTAATTGATTTTAGCAACCAGCCAATAAAACGGGATGCTTTTTTTTCACCAAAAACAAAATCAAACGGAGGTACTATTATGAAACTTACAAAAACCAGAAACGGACCCAACACTATTGATACCCTGCGGCGTGAGATGGATCATTTTTTTGATGATTTAGTGCCATTCTCATGGAACCGTGAGCAAAGCGGACGATCATTAGGTACATGGACGCCAAATGCTGATATCACGGAGAATGAGGAGAGATATCAAGTTATGATGGATATGCCTGGAATGGATAAAAACGACATTAAAGTCAGCTACCATGATGGCAGAGTGTCGATCACAGGAGAACGGAAATCAGAAGAGAAAGATGAGAAAGATGATTTCATTCGTCAGGAAAGATACTACGGCAGTTTTTACAGATCCTTCATGCTTCCTGAAAAAGTGAAAGAAGATGACATCAAAGCCTCCTTTGAAGATGGGGTACTGAAAGTTATGATTCCCAAAGCTGAAGTTGTAAAACCAAAATCAATTGAAGTCAGCTGAATGTTGAATTTTCGATAGTACCGAAGGGTGATACTTCGGTACTTAATTTATGGTTGAAGATTAATTCAAAAGGTTATGAAATCACTTCAAACACTATATATCATTCCGTTTTCAGAAATGACTATTGATGATGTACCAAAAGTTGGTGGGAAAAACGCATCACTTGGCGAAATGGTAAGATACCTTGAACCACTTGGAGTGAATATTCCGGATGGATTTGCAACTACATCCGATGCCTATCGATATTTTTTAAAATCGAATAACCTTGATGAACGAATCGAAAAGATTCTCGATGAGTATAATTCAAATATGATAAAGCTGGATGAAGCCGGCTGTTCAATTCGTCAGCTGTTTCAAAAAAGCATCTTTCCAATCGCTCTGGCAGAAAGTATCCAGCAGGCGTATCGTGAACTGAGCCTGGATTTTATGCCCGATTTGCAGGATCATCATGAATTCTACAACGTGGATGTAGCGGTCCGAAGCAGTGCCACGGCAGAAGATTTACCTAATGCCAGTTTTGCAGGTCAACAGGAAACCTACCTTAACATACGCGGCAGGGAAGCACTGGTAACAGCCTGTAAAAATTGTTTCGCATCCCTGTTCACCAACAGGGCGATAGCTTACCGTGAAAAAATGGGGTTCGACCACATGAGTGTAGCACTTTCCGTGGGCATTCAAAAAATGGTTCGTGCTAATAATAGTTCTTCAGGAGTGATGTTTACCGTGGATACTGAAACCGGTTTTCCCAATGCATTGATTATTAACGGTTCCTGGGGGTTAGGCGAAAATGTGGTGAAAGGGACCGTGAACCCGGATCAGTTCTATGTGTTTAAACCAACACTCGATGACCATCACAAGAATCCCATACTGGAGCGAGTACTTGGGTCGAAAGAGGTGAAGATGATTTATGCCTCAGATGAAGGGGGGAGTACTGAAAATATACCCACGTCTATTTCAGAACGCCAGTCGTTTGTGTTGACCAACGACGAAGTGCTGAAGCTGGCTAGATGGGGAGTGATCATTGAAAAGCACTATGGCCGGGCGATGGATATCGAATGGGTAAAAGACGACCTGACCGGTGATCTGTATATCGTTCAGGCCCGGCCGGAAACCATTCATTCTATGCACAGCAACGGGACTTTTAAAAACTATTCGCTTAAAGAGAAAGATCCCGAACTGATACTGACGGGATTGAGCGTGGGGAATACGATTGTAAGCGGAAAAGTAAAAATCGTACATGACACAACAGATCTCTCAAATATTGACAGTGACACTATACTGGTTACCGAAATGACAGAACCCGACTGGGTTCCCGCCCTGAGAAATGCTGCGGGAATTGTTACCGATTTTGGTGGCCGTACCTGTCACGCAGCAATCGTAAGCCGGGAACTGGGAATTCCTGCTGTCGTAGGAACGGGCAAGGCGACCAGGACGCTGAAAGAGGAGGAGCAGATCACTATTTCGAGCGCTGAGGGAGATGAGGGTAAAATCTATAAAGGCCTGCTGCAGTTCAGCGTTGAAGAGATAGACCTGGGAATTTTACCCGATACAAAAACCTCTGTAATGCTGAACCTGGCAACACCTGAATCGGCATTTAAATGGTGGAAAATGCCGGTAAAAGGGGTGGGACTTGCACGAATGGAGTTCATCATAAGCAATCACATCCGCATTCACCCGATGGCGCTTGTTCACCCCGAGAGGATTGAAGATGAAGACGAGATTCGGAAAATAAGGAAACTGACAGCCGGATATGGGGATCTGAAGGAGTACTTTATCGATCGGCTGGCAAGTGGAATATCTAAAATTGCGGCATCGCAACACCCGCATCCCGTGATAGTACGAACGAGTGACTTTAAAACGAATGAATATGCGGGACTGATTGGCGGCAGCTATTTTGAGCCGCATGAGGAAAATCCGATGCTTGGGTGGCGCGGTGCCTCACGATATTACAGCGACAACTACCGCGAAGGGTTTGAGCTCGAATGCCGTGCGTTAAAAAAAGTGAGGGAAGATATTGGACTGGAGAACCTGATTGTGATGATTCCATTCTGCCGCACTTTATACGAAGCTGACCAGGTACTGCAGGTTATGGCTGATTACGGTTTGAAACGGGGTGAAAACGGGCTTCAAATCTTTATGATGTGCGAAATTCCATCCAACTATATCCTAGCTGAAAAGTTTGCCAAAAAGTTCGATGGCTTCTCGATTGGCTCAAACGACCTGACCCAGCTCGTGCTCGGTGTTGACCGGGATTCGGGTTCGATGGCGCATCTGTTTGATGAAAATGATCCGGCCATGAAGACAGTTATACGAGAAGTCATTGAAAGAGCGCACAAAGGAGGGATCAAAGTAGGCTTTTGCGGCCAGGCGCCAAGTGATGACACTGAATACGCAAAATTCCTCGTTGATTGTGGCATCGATTCGATATCCGTAGTGCCCGACAGCGTGGTCGGGGTTGTGCAAAAAATCGCAGAGGCTGAAAAACAATCAGAAAAACTACCCCTGGTTTGAGGTAAGTCTAAACTTCAATAAGTTTTTAATCTGGCAAAAAGATGTCTCTATATGACGTAACCCAGCTATTATGAACAAGAACAACCAAGTGCGGTACGAGGAGTTAAAAAAGCCTGAGATCTGGTATGCTTTTCCGAAGAAGAGCTGCTGGATAAGTTGAAAAGTTCATTAAGAGAGGGGCTGGGCGATAATTAAGCGGCTCAGAGGCTTGCACACTTTGGACTAAATAAAATTGAGAGGGAAGAAGGGTTGACCCGCTGGCAAATCCTGGTTCATCAATTTAAAGATCCCCTGATCTATATTCTTCTCTTTGCAGCTTTTATCACCCTGGTTCTCAGGGATTATATCGATTCAGGTGTAATTATGGCCGTGGTGATATTTAACGCCGTAATTGGTTACATTCAAGAGACCAAAGTACTCTCTGAATAAGTATTTAGCTATCGACTGAACAAGCCTTACAGTTCCATAACAGGCACTAATATTTTACAATCTGGTGGTTGTCGCTTTTGGTTTTTGAATATTTCGGCGCAATTCATAAAACAGCCTGAAATTCTGATTGTGTTTTGTACCTAAACCTTCGTTTCTTTGAATCGAAAAAGTACGCACTTAGCTTTAGAAAAAGGTTCTTTATGCTTGCACAATTACTAAAACCTGAAATAGATGAACTGATCCAGAAGAAAGACTGGATTACGCTCAAAGACATCTTGGATGATGTACCAGCAGTTGATGTTGCCGAGCTGCTCGAAGATCTGGAGCCGGAAGTAGCCGTAGTGGTGTTCAGGCTTCTGAAAAAGAGTAAAGCCGCTGATGTATTTACGTATCTGAGTTCAGGAAAGGGTGTTGAACTTCTTGAAGTTTTCTCCAGGCAGCAGCTGAGTGATGTAATGAACAATCTTGAGCCTGATGAGCGTGTTTCACTCATGGAGGAGCTTCCTGGCCATTTGACTCAAAGAGTGCTCAGCTCAATGGATCCCGAGAATATTGCCCAGGTCAGGCGGCTTCTCGGTTACCCGCCTGAAAGTGTCGGTCGTTTAATGACAACCAACTATGTTAAAGTAAGAGAAGACTGGACGATTGATGAGGGCTTTAATCATATCCGTAAATACGGCCGGATTGCTGAAACGGTCAACGTAATTTATGTTGTAAATGAACAGGAAAGGCTGATTGATGACTTAAAGCTGAATCAGTTGATTGTTGCGGATCCCGACTCTCTTATTGAAAGTATCATGGATAAATCATTTGAAGCACTTAGTGCTTTTGATGATCAGGAAGAGGCTGTTCGAATGCTCAGCAAATACGACAGGGTTGCTCTGCCGGTTTTAGACAGCGATGGTGTTTTGGTTGGAATTGTAACGGTTGATGATGTTCTGGATGTTGCCGAAGAGGAGACAACTGAAGATATGCAGCTGATGGCAGGTATGAGTGCTCTGGATAACTACTATTCCCAAACCAAAATCGTGGAAATGGTTCGGAAAAGAGCGGGGTGGCTCATTTTATTATTCATGGGACAAATGTTTACAGTAACTGCAATGGCGGGATTTGAGGATACACTGGCTGCCGCTGCAGTATTGGCACTTTTTATTCCTATGATTATCTCAAGCGGCGGGAACTCCGGGTCGCAAGCCGCAACCCTGATTATCAGGGCCATTTCCACTGATGATATAAAACTTAAAGATTGGCTGACCGTTTTAAAGAGGGAGTTGCTTTCAGGTTTATTACTGGGGTCAATACTGGGAATTATGGGTACCGTGGTAATTTCTGCATGGATGGTGTTACGAGGTGAGGTATTTTCATACGCTGTTTTTATGCAGGCCTTAACTGTTGGTTCCAGCCTGGTGGGAGTTGTAATGTTTGGGAATTTTAGCGGAGCGATGCTGCCTTTCATTATGTCAAAGGTTGGACTTGATCCGGCAGTGACGTCTGCTCCATTTGTTGCAACACTCGTTGATGTAACGGGTATTATAATCTATTTTTCGATTGCGGTGTTTTTACTGACCGGTGTTGTGCTTTAAAAACTTCTCTTTTGTAGTGTTTTTGATGAAATTGTGAAAGATCATCGGATGAGTTTTTCGAAGAATTGAGTCACATTGGATTACTATAATATCTATGGATGACTTATACCCTGACTCGATTTCGGCATCTTACTGTTGTCAAAACAATAAACATCAATAAAATAATCTCATCCCAATAGCGAAAGCTTCTTCACCGAAGAAAACTCACCTGCCTGAATCCGAGATGTATGTACCGCTGGAAACATTTTCTCCGTTCCAATCTATGTTATGATACCCGGCAGGGTGGTTATCATCCAAAAGCATAGCAATCCGGCGGAGTCACTTCTGTGAATCAAATGCATGACGGGGCTTTTAAAAGCGACATTGGTGACTGTGGTGTGAGAAAAGTAATCCAAATGGCTGATATGCTTGAAAATTCGATATTGTTCAACCAGGATATGTCCGGCTGGAAAACGGAAAGCCTTGTTTCAATCACCGACATTTTCAGAGGTGCAACCTCATTCAGACAAATATTAGCGGGTGGGTATTAGCGGAGTAACTTCTTTGACATGAGTGTTCCGAAATGCGACGTCGTTCAAGCAGGATCTGAGTGGATGGGATATTTCATAAACGCCGAGAATGCCAAGAATCTTTGAAAATTCGGGTCTGTCTGTGCAAAATTAAGATGCCCCATTAACGGCTGGGTGGCATTGGCAGAAAGCAGCGGTGTTCAAAGTGACGTGAAACTTGGAGCGGACGGGCTGACTTACTGCGCAGGCTCCGATGCACATGATATTCAGATGGGCAAGCCTCAAATTGGATCATAAAAGGTGATTCTTATACAGAAGAATGTGACGACTCAAAGAGTACGCTTGCCATCCCGCAACTTTATTTACCCATCAATATTGCCGTAGATGTGGAGCTTCCTGTAACCCTGAAATGGAGATTCGCAGATCATGCGGAGGTATACAGACTCGAGGTTGCCGCTGATGATGAGTTTTTGATGATTGTGGCTGAAGCTGATTCCATACCCGAGACAACTTTTGAGGTGATTAAACATGAAGTCGGCTCACCCTACTACCGGCTTGTTTGTTCTCATGGAAATGGAGAAACCAACAGCTGGAGTGCTGTCTGGAGTTTTGAAGTGGGCACGGTAACATCCAATCAGCCCAAGGATGAAATCCCAAGGGTTGCGGCGCTTTTGCAGAACTATCCCAATCCCTTTAACCCGGCCACAATGATTCCCTACGATCTGCCGACGTCAGCTCATGTTAAAGTAGAAATCTACGATATGCTCGAACGTAATCTTGTAACCCTGGTTGACGGCATGATGCGGGGGGAAGCCACCAGGTTCAGTTTTATGCCGGCAACATCTCCAGCAGCATCTACATGGTCCAACTCGAATAAGGTTCTTTTACAGCATTTCGGAAACTGACGCTGATGAAATAGGGAAACATCTGAGTTCGGCTAATCAAACATTTATGCTGATTCAAACTGTGTTTGTTAAGCTGAATTCCATCAAAAAAAAGGCTAAATCAAAATGATTTAGCCTTTTTTAAATATTCGTCAGCACTCTTTATACTATTTGTAGTGTATTTATAGATTTTAAATAATTTATTCACCCATAGTCGACATTGTATTTCCAGATTGGGTGATTGCTATTTTTGATACAGCATTTTGTAGTTCAGTAATTGGTACTGTTTCTATCTTAGCAACGCCTGCTAATACAAATCTATTTGTAGTATCATAAAAAAGAGGGAAATCATCAGGACCCAATTCAATTACTGAAGCGCATCCTATTGTCAGATTAGTTACATCCTCGGTAATTGGATGTTCCCTAATTGAAGTCCCTGGCAGTACTACGCTTCCACAATCAACTTGATTTCCCACATTTCTCATCACTGCACCCAAATTTATCAAGAGCTGATTTTCAACTGCAAGGCCTTGGGACCCATAGAATCCATCCCATTCACCAATAAATACAATTCGTCCGCCTTCCGCAGCAAATTGTTTTAATGCATTAATTTCATCAACGGTATATGCAACTGTAGGAAGCCACAACCATAGTGATTTAACGTTTGATGGAATATCAACTAAAGTTCCTGAAGATGAATTAATTGTAGAAAATATATAACCTTCATTTTTAATTAATTCTTGGGCTCCATTTATATGTCTTCCCGACGTGCAGCCATTAAATCTTGTATTACGTCCACAATCCCACAAAACAGTATCTCCATCATTCCTGGAGCCAGTAGTTGAAAAATTGATTAGATTTTTTATAAAACTGACGTTATTTGGATTTCGTAATCTGATTTGATCAAATGGTTCTACATCGTTAAAAACAATGATGTCTCTTCCCGGAATTTGTATATCTTCACGTTCAACAGTAATAGAGGATGTTGCTGTTACTCCATCACATTCAACACTAATATTTGCCTCACCTTGATTTTCGCCGAAAACTTCCCCATTGGAATCTACCGTAGCTATTGACTCATCATCACTGCTCCATTGGGTATCTTCACATCCAACTTCATTACCGTCTGCATCAAAGAATGTGGCAATCAACTGTATTGTTTCGGATACTTTTACTTCACCTTCTTCAGGGTCCAATGATATTGTTGCCACATCATTACCAGGTTGTGGATCGCCTGGTATGATCACATCCTGCTCATTCGCAGCGGTCTGGAGTGCAAATCCACCCACCATAGTCGTGCTCGTAGAATATTCACTAAGCACTTTTTGAGTTATGGTTTTGGCTTTATCGCGACTAAAGTTAGCTGTTCCATCTGTTCTCAAACGACTTGGCAGTTCACTGTCAGGTAACTTGTCCAGGTTAAATTCAGGAGCGATATTCATATACCCGGCAAGGGACCAAACCACTGCTTGTATTTCCCGATAGGTTAAATCAGGATCATTCGCCTGAAGCTCATGGCGAATGCTGAATAGATAGTTCAATGGTTTCCACTTATCATTATTACCTGTTGCAAACATCTTGACACCGGTATGAATATCGTTGTTATCACGAAGTGGCTTTTTCCACTCAAGGCACCAGGCTTCGGTCTCAACATTTTGGATATGCTTATTTGGAAGTACGTTTTCCACTTTTACCTTAAAGTAGCCGTCTTTATGCAGATCAGTTCCTTTATTTATTTTTACAGTACTCTTTTCAGTTTCCGGTATCAATTCCAGTCCAGCAAAGAGTTCGAGAGAATCTTCAAGTTCAGGTGCATTATTAAGTGTATTATCGCAAGCAGTAAAATATAGAAGCCCTAAAGCAATTAGTATTATGCTTGAAAGTTTAAAGTTTCTCATGATATTCCCCAATGGTTATTATTGATTGATTAATCTTTAGCCAACACTCGAATAAGCTTTACAAGTTTCAGCAAAAAGTAATTTAAAAGAGTAATTGACTTAGACATATTTCTATATTATCACTCCTAGACAAATGAATGGAATTATTTAATAAATATGAATTAGTATAATTTAATATTCATCTTTAATTCTATTATATAGATCAATAAATTTAACTTCAATGTATTGGTATCGAGAAATTTAAATTTCATCTAATGAAGTTCAGTTAAATAAAAAATCCTGTATATATTTGCTGGATATGCTTAGTTTTGATTTCATTTAGCTCAATCTCTGGTAAAAATTCCAGGGTTTACGACTACATTTATTTTTTTATGTGTCAACTATTCATTTCACTGGTGTCAATTTCTTCACCGACGTAAACTCTCAAGCGGTGTTGCTTTGCTTCCAGTCAAAATTAGGAGCTCTAAATGACTATAAAAGAACCTCATTTTAGTAGCGCCAGCTGCTTTACAGCCGTAAATTCGCTAGCCTTAATTCTATAAAAGTACGTTTACGTTTCGCTTGCCACACGTCTCGCATCCCACACCACATTGTGATACCCAGCCAGGCGGTTTTCATCCATCAGCGTAGCTATACGCCGGCCCATCACATCATAAATCCGAATGGTTACATCAGACTGCTCAGGCAGCGCGAAGTTAATAGTTGTTGACGGGTTGAACGGGTTTGGATAGTTTTGGAAGAGTTCGAACTGAACGGGAAGATCCGAAAAAGCACCTCCTTTGAAGATGGTTGTGGACGCTTCAGCCACCTTTATCATATGTTCTGTATTGCCAACAGCACCTTGTGCATTGGAAAAGAAGGAACAGGTGGAGTGGGGGTAAGAACAATAAGTCCGTTGATTTTTGGGTAGAGTTTTGCTTTAGAACATAGGGTACATTATTAATAATCATTAAACATTTTTTCCAATAGGTTAGATCTCACATATAAATCCAATCTTATAACGCCACATCAATTATCTCTAATTCCTAATATACCCTCAAAATCCGTCATTGATCCTTCGATACCGAACCAAGCCGTAAAAGAGGAGTGACGTACAAACAACAAGCACGGCCAATATGGCTATCCTGTCTGGCGTAATCGGGATAATCCACAATGTGCTGGCAACCTCAATCGCAATTAAAAACAGCAGAAACCAGATGAGCTGATCGCGGCCAATTTTGCTGCAGACCCAGGCACCGAGCGGAGCACCGAAAATGACAATCGGAACGCAGCTCATCCAGTATCGCCACACATCGGGATTTACATCAGTCGTGATTCCCGCATGCCAGATGAACCCGGCCACGGACAATAGTCCCATTAACACAACTGTGGTTGGCGTGCTGATTTTTTCATCGATACCGTACAGCAGTGTCAGGACAATGAAGATGAGCATATCGATTCCCACACCTACTACTGATGCCACAAGTCCGCCAAGAAAACCAGTGGTGAGAATGATGATAAAATCTTTGCTGTGATTAAACCGGAACGACATTTCCGGATTATTGGGAATACCCCATCGGTTGTAAATCAGGAAAAAAGCAAAAATACCGGCGATAAACGTGAAAAGAAGTTTAGGGTAGGGGTTTGGAATGACCAGGAATAGCTCGCCGATGATGAGCCCGCCAATTCCGGCGCATAAAGCCGTGCCTATGACATTCCATAGAACCGGTATTTTTTTGAGATAAATGAACAGCCCGGCCATGGTCATGCCCATCGACTGAATAAAGAATGAGAAGACCTTGGCATCGGCAGGCTCGATATCAAACAGCTTTGTGAACACGGGAAATGCAACGGCACCGCCGCCTTCGGATGTAGCTCCCGCAATGAATGATCCCAATACCATGGTGAGCGAGATGGGCCAGGTTTCCGCGAACATTGGCCACCATTGGAGTATTTGCATGGCTATTGCCCATGCAGAAACAATCACCAATGCGGTGATCCAGTAGAGCAATAAAGATGGATTCTTGGTGTTTCTGACAGAAATGTCGATTCCGGGGGCTTCATTTTTCATTCAAACAGAAATGATTCGATACCGATAGCGTAGTTATCAAAATAGGGAAGATCATTGTGGTTCCCGCCCTCAATAGTTATTAGTCCCTTATCTGATGAAGCTGATTCATTGTATAGCTCCTCAGCCATATCAAATGGGGTGATATTATCTTCTGTACCGCCAATGATAAGCAATGGAGTGGCTATTGACGACACGCGTTTACGATTATTTTGTGACGCAATGGCCGGATCAATATCAAACCGGACAAACGGCCTCAGAAGCCAGGGTACTACTTTTTTTGTCCAGCTCTCCACTTCGGAGATTGGGCTTTCAAGGATGTAGCCGGCAAGATCGTTTCGTTCAGCAGTGTAAGTTGATAAGAACGATCCCATAGAGTGGCCATGAACATAGAGCGGCGTCTGGTACTCTTCGGAAAGATTCTGAGCAACGTCAATCATGGCCCGGGCATCGGTTTGAATACCTTCCACGCTGGGTTCGCCCGAACTTAAACCATATCCGCGATAATCAAACAACACCAGGTTGACAGGCATTGTAGAGTATGCCTCTATCAATGGCTGAGATTTCACCATCAAAAATCCGTTTCCGCCAAAATAGAGCACTGTAGCACGGGCATCTTGTCGGGTCAGCTGCCAGGTATCGAGAGTTACGCCGTCGCCGGTTTCTATGGTTTGCTGAATAAGCGTGAGGTTGTCATTGCTAAACGATTCAGGCTTAACGGTCCGGTGATTGTCGAACGCGTCGTCCTCGTTGATTTCAATGGTGGTGCAGGCTGAAAGAAATAGTAATGACAAAAATAGAGTTGATAGCTTCATAGCAAGTTTGGTGTTTTGAGTATACCCGCCATATGAATCAAAAATATGGATGCACCATTCGCTGTTATGTCTCAATGTATTTTACCGTACAATACCAGTGTTATGTCAATTCTTATTTGTCGAATAAAGACCTGACAGTATTCCCGGTGCTTTGCCGTCCCGACAGCGGTCGGGATAAAACCAACGCTGTCAGATCCGGTAGGTGCTGACAGGTTGCATACGACATCTCATAGTTGACTTAACACTAGTTGGTCAGATCAGTCGAGTACGTTAAGAAATTAATTATCGCTCGCTGAAATAATTGCTCGAATCCACCATTTCATTTCCGCCTGATGTATGCCGGGCAAAATTAAAGCCCGGACGGACAGCTGCAGCGCCATAGTCGCCCTCGGTATTCATGGCAATAAATCCAGCCTGAATGTCATCAATCTGGCCGCGATTCTTTTCAATTAGCCGCCGTACAACCTCATCGCAGGCTTCCTGCGGTGACCGGCCCTGGCGCATCAGTTCAACGGCCAGAAAACTGCCGCATATTTTGATGATGGATTCTCCCATTCCCGTTGCTGTAGCGGCTCCCGACTTTTGATCCACATACAATCCCGCACCGATAATCGGACTGTCGCCCACTCGTCCGTGCATTTTATAGGAGAGGCCGCTTGTGGTGCAGGAACCCGCGAGGTTTCCATCGCCATCGAGACCGATCATGCCGATTGTATCGTGATTTTCTATGTTGATGACGGGCTTGTATTCGGCTTCTTCCAGCCATTTTTCGTAGGCATTCTTTGCATCAGGATGGAGCTTCTCATCTTCAAGTGGCATTCCTTCAGATACGGCAAACTGCTGTGCGCCCTCGCCGGCCAACATGATATGCGGCGTATTTTCCATCACTTTTCGAGCCAGCGTAATCGGGTGTTTAATACGCCTCACAAATGCCACGGACCCGCAGTCACCATTGCCTTTCATGATGGATGCATCAAGTGTGACGATCCCGTCACGATCAGGATGCCCGGCAAGACCTACAGAACGGTTTGTTTCATCATTTTCTGTGACTCTCACACCCTGCTCCACGGCATCCAGGATAGATCCGCCACTACCAAGAACTTCCCATGCGCGTGCATTGGCGGCAATGCCGTGATTCCATGTGGAGAGTATGAGTGGTTTCTCACGGACTGAGAAACCAGGTCCGGGGAAAAGCCGTGTTGCTTTTTTGAAGGCATCGGGGATCAATAAGGTAGAACCTAAAAGTCCGAGTTTGAAAAAGTCTTTTCTTGTTGTCATTGGGTCTGTGTGTAATTTGACAGATTTTGTCGCATTTGAGTATTTATTCCTGAGAAAGTAACAATAGATCTGAATTTTTCCTATTTCGTTGGATATCAGTTGCTTGCTGTTTTTCGTTAAAGATGCTTATAAATTCATCGTAAATAGAAAAATGCCATTCTAAGAATCGCTGCAATCTTTGTATTTTACGAGCTAAATTCTATCAAACCATTTTAAAGTCCAGTCTATTGAGTGATCAAAAAATAATTTTTTCGATGGTTGGGGTCAGTAAAGTTTACAAGCCCAACAAACGCGTACTAAACGATATCTATCTTTCATTTTATTATGGTGCCAAAATTGGCGTTTTGGGCCTGAACGGAGCCGGTAAAAGTACACTTCTCAAAATCATTGCCGGCCTTGACGATGATTACATCGGGGAGATTTCCCGCCAAAAGAAAACAACATTTGGCTACCTCAGCCAGGAACCGAAGCTGGATGAGACAAAGACTGTTCGCGATATCGTGGAAGAGGGCGTACAGGATACGATGGATCTGCTTAAAGAATATGAATCAATCAACGAACAGTTCAGTGATCCTGATGCCGATTTTGATGCACTGATTGAAAAGCAATCGAAGCTGCAGGAGAAGATCGACCAGATTGGCGCGTGGGATATTGACAGCAAGCTGAAACAGGCAATGGATGCCCTGCGGTGCCCGCCCGGTGATGCATCTGTAGAGAATCTGTCAGGCGGTGAACGTCGTCGCGTGGCTCTTTGCCGGTTGCTGCTGAAAAAGCCGGATGTGCTGCTGCTTGATGAGCCGACCAACCATCTCGATGCCGAATCGGTGGGCTGGCTGGAACAGCACCTTGCGCGGTATGAGGGAACCGTTATTGCCGTTACTCACGATCGGTATTTCCTCGACAACGTGGCTGGCTGGATTCTTGAACTCGATCGCGGCGAAGGCATTCCGTTTGAGGGGAACTATAGCTCGTGGCTGGGCCAAAAGAAAAAGCGGCTTGAGCAGGAAGAGAAAGAGGAGTCGAAACGACAAAAAACGCTTCAGCAGGAGCTTGAGTGGATTCAGCAAAATCCAAAAGGGCGCCGCAAGAAAAGCAAGGCCCGTATCAATTCGTACGAAGAGTTGCTCTCTGAAGAGCGCAAGAAACAGCGCGAAGAGATGGAGATATTTATTCCGGCCGGACCGCGCCTGGGTGATAAAGTGATTGAGGCTAAAGGCGTTAAGAAAGGATTTGAGGATAAACTGCTCGTTGAAGATATGGAATTTAGTCTTCCTCCAGGTGGCATCGTTGGTGTGATTGGCCCGAACGGTGCAGGTAAAACCACGCTGTTCAAGATGATCACGGGTGAAGAGACACCTGATGATGGATCACTTGAGATTGGGGAGACCGTAGAGCTTGGATATGTAGACCAAAAACGACCGCTTGATCCGGATAAAACGATCTGGGAAGCTATTTCCGGGGGCAACGATTTTGTAAAACTGGGTGACCGTGAAGTGAACTCGCGTGCCTACGTGGCCCGGTTTAACTTCAGCGGGAGCGATCAGCAGAAGAAAGTATCGGAAATTTCCGGCGGGGAGCGCAACCGCGTGCACCTGGCCAAGATGCTGAAGGAGGGAAGCAACGTACTGCTGCTTGATGAGCCGACAAATGATCTTGATGTAAACACGCTGCGTGCTCTTGAAGAAGCGATCCTTGATTTTGCGGGCTGCGTGGTTGTGATTTCGCATGACAGGTGGTTCCTCGACCGCGTGGCTACTCACATTCTAGCATTTGAGGGCAATAGCCAGGTGAAGTGGTTTGAAGGCAATTACCAGGAGTATGAAGAGAACCGCCGCGAGCGGCTGGGGATTTCTGAAGATCAGCCCGAGCGGATTCAATATAAGAAACTGATGCGGGAGTGACTCACCCCACTCGTTCTCCCCTCCCTAACGCGCAAAAGCACGCGCTATGGAGGGGAGAGGCGTTAAATCGGATATCGGAAATCTTACAAATCGCTAAATCACAAGATTTTTAAGGTTTAATGATCTGAATGTAAGCCTCTCCTATCGGGAGGAGACAGCCTCCAAAGCGTCTGCCGAAGGCAGGTCAGCGACGAGTCAGAGGTGGGTTTTTAAGGACAAACCAACCTGCAAGACTGTTCCGTGCACTTCGGAACTGCTGGCAGAGTTGGTGGTTGAATGTGACCCATCCTCCGATGTGTCGGAGTGCCGAAAAAGCCGGCACCTGAAGAGCCGTTGCTCCAAAGAAGTGTTTGTTGCGAACGCGGCTGCTTCTGTCAGCTCTCCGAGGAATCGGGACCAAGTGTAGCCGCCGGAGGGGAGGAAATCTCATGTCTAAAATCTCTTATCTGTTATCTCCTATCTCATCAATTCTATACCTGTTCATTTCCCGGTAATTTCGTATCCTCAACAAAATTAACATTTAGTTTCAGACAACTTATTCATGGATTCAGCACTCATTACCAATGATGCGGTTACTTTTGGAATTTTGATGGCAATTCTTGCCGGGATTTTTGCAACATCAAATAGCGATAATCCCAAATGGCAAAAGTTTTATAAGTTTGTTCCGGCACTGCTTTTGTGTTACTTCATTCCATCACTGCTCACCACGTTTGGAATTGTATCTGAAGAGGAATCCAATTTATACTTTATGGCGTCGAGGTATTTGCTGCCGGCCAGTTTGGTGCTGCTAACTCTGAGCATTGACCTCAAAGGAATCATTAACCTGGGACCCAAAGCCGTGATTATGTTCCTGGCGGGAACCATAAGCATTATGATTGGCGGGCCTATTGCGCTGCTGATTGTCGGCACCATCAGTCCTGATATTGTTGGCGGAACCGGGCCTGATGAAGTGTGGCGGGGACTGGCCACGGTTGCCGGAAGCTGGATTGGGGGAGGAGCCAATCAGACCGCGATGCTGGAAGTGTTTGAACCGAGTACCGATCTGTTCGGAGCGATGGTGACCGTGGATATTATCGTGGCAAACATATGGCTGGCATTTCTTCTGTATGGCGCCGGTATTTCTGAAAAAGTAGATGCCTGGTTTAAAGCGGATGCATCTGCAATTACTGAGCTGAAGAATAAAATTGCGGACTACCAGGCAAACATTGCACGAGTCCCGACACTGACTGATTTAGCCAAAATTGGAGCCGTTGCTTTTGTCCTCGTAGCATTGGGGCATGTCGCAGGTGATGCAATTGGTCCATGGGTAAAAGCAAACTCTCCGCAACTAACCCGAATGAGCCTGGATTCATCATTCTTCTGGATTGTGATTGTGGCCACCACAGGCGGGTTGATATTATCCTTCACTAACGTTCGTAAGCTCGAAGGAGCCGGTGCGTCTAAAGTGGGAAGCCTCTTTCTCTATATTTTGGTGATGACAATCGGAATGAAAATGAATATCGCGTCCATGCTAGATGCTCCCGGTTATTTCGTGATTGGGGCCGTCTGGATTTTAATTCATGTAAGCGTTCTGCTGCTGGTTGGAAAGATTATTAAAGCGCCGCTTTTCTTTATAGCCGTCGGAAGTCAGGCAAACGTAGGTGGTGCTGCTTCAGCTCCAATCGTAGCCTCTGCATTTCATCCCGCTCTGGCACCTGTGGGCGTCTTACTCGCCGTATTTGGCTATGCACTGGGAACGTACGGGGCCTGGGCCTGTGCGCTGATGATGGAGGCTATTTCTGCGATGTAACCCACACCTCTCGTTCTCGCCTCCCTCCAGCGAAAGACACGCTGCATGGAGGTGAGAGGCGTTTGATCGAAGATCGGATATCTCAAACATTGCTAAATCATATTGGGTTTGATTCTTAAAATAGTTTCTCTGTTGAATAATTTTGGATTAATGGGATTTAGCGACTTAGCGATTTAATGATCTTATCACGCGATTAAATGAAGGCATCTGAAATCCCTTCTCCGAGAGGGGAAAAGGATTTAAAAAATGCGGAACGCAGATTTTCAAACTGAGGGGTGTGTAGATGGGGCAGGAGCCGTGGCACCACGCCGCTGTTCATGCAAAGTCCCGAAACACACCCCTGACTCCCGAAACTGATGCTGCGCGTCGTTTCGTTAGTCTGTCCCCTCTGAAGATGGGATTTCTTATACCCTTCCTTTTTAGATGCGATAAATCTGTAAGGTAGCTTAGATTTTAGGATCATACTCGTAACCATTCAACACAATCCGAGGTTGGACGGGAACCCACCCTGACCACCAAAAGCCTCGCGTTGCGTTCTTTTGTTTGTCTGTGTCCTCCCCGAGGAATCGGAACCAAGTATGGCCCGGAGGAGAGAGGAATAAGATCAAAAATCGCAAATTGCCAATCTCACTAATCGTTAGATTAAACTTAACGATTTGAATGTACTTACGCCATGCACTTTATTTAATCAGCGTCATCATCCGAAATCGTTCCTGTTTGTTGGCATTTAGACGGTAAATGTAAACACCGTTAGCCAAGTTGGAAGCATCGAAGCGGACAGTTTGTTCTCCGGCGGGCAGTAGATCGTTAACCAAGTTGGCCACTTCCCGACCCAGCATATCATAGACCACCAGCGACACCTGGCTTTGTTCAGGAAGTGTGAAGCGGATTTGCGTTGTAGGATTGAATGGATTAGGATAGTTTTCCAACACAAGCTCTTGGCTTGAAGTAGTTGATGAGGCTTTCGCTACTTCATCCCGAATCATTGAATTATCCCCGCCCATACGAATAGCTAAATCCTGTTCAATGGGCGCATAGTCGCCCTTTAGCAAGTCAAGATCCACGCTGCGGGACTGTTCGTAAGCGTACAGTTCTTCAAGTTTTCCCAGTGCCTGCTCGTACTCTCCTTTATGCCGTAAGAGGTCCATCTCTACATGGAGCCAGTCCCGGCGGTCTGTTGCCTCAAGGATGGTTCCATCGGTTTCTCTCATCCACTCGGAGGCGATTTCATACTCACCGTCGCGGAGATAGCTTTTGGCGTAGAGCAGAGTAGCCGCGTGTTGCATGGTTTTGTTGTGGCGTGCCGATTCGAACAGTGGATAATTTCCTGAGGCTGACTGTATTGCCAATTCCCGAAAACGGTCGGTCAATTCCGGGCTTTCTTCTTTCGCCAGCCAGGCCACCTGGTACAGACGGTGGAGCCCATCCCGAATTTGTTGGTCCGTTTCTGCTTTTTCAAGATCCCTTTCGAGTTGATCGTACACGTCCGCTAATGGCAGCACCTCGCCTTCCTTACTTGGCAATGCTTTCGCTGGCGACTGCCCGCCTGAACCTGGATTTTCTCCGGTAGTTGGATCGCTGGAAAGAAACAGCATGTCAAATTGAACAGGGCCATAAAACATGGAACTCTGAGGATAGGTTTGTCCCCACCATACCCGCTCTGCCATAACTGTCGTACTGCTCGTATTACTAACAAGATAGGAGCTGCCGGAAAAATCTCCTTGCATGCTATTATACCCCCCATCACTTGCTGGATAGGTGAAGCCAACGGATATATCTCCAGATCCGGACACCTGATCATCCGCATTGTCGGATATCACATTATATCCACCTTCAAGATTATCATCATGCATATAAAATGTCCCGCTGCTCATCACTTCCACACCATCGCGGTAGGAGCCTCCGTTATTGATGACTTCATTATGGTGGAAGGGATATACGGACGCCGACGTGATGTAAATCCCCGCCTGAGCATTATCCTGAATGGTAGTGTTGCTGATATCCAAATCAATATATTGAGCCACAAGTCCCACGGTGGCACCGTCTTCGATAAGTACGTGGGAGAGGGTGGCGCTGGAATTCCCGCTGCCGTCATTGTTGTGCCAGCTATCGATATTTCTATAGGTGGCATTTCGAAAGGTGCTATTTTCAATCACATTATTTTGAGAGGCGATGGTTAGGTTGGTCTCTCCACCATCAAACAGTGTCCATTTGATGCTGTTGCCAGCACTGCTGTTCAGGTAGATCGTTTTCCAGGCTTTGGTTGTATCGGTGCGCAGAAATCGAATGGGGTCCTGTTCAGTCCCTTCGGAAATGAGCGTCCCTCCCTGCCCGGCACGAATATCCAATTGGACATTTTCTGCCATATTCACGGTGGTACCCGGCAAAATCGTCAGCTTGGCATTATTCTCTACTTTTGTATTCTGATCCAGGAAAATCTGCCCGTCCCACGTGGTATTTTCGGTGATGGTGTAGGGGTCGTAGTTCATATATGTATCCACCGTAATTTTACCCTGATCTTCATTAACCACTTTAACAGCTATATCTGTTGGCGCACCTGACCAGGTTAATGAATGTGGATTAGTATTTGCTGCAAACAAAGGCATATTATTCACATTATAGCTACTAATGACATCCTTTCCTCTGAAAATGCCACCAGTGAAAAGATTATTTTGTTCATCTCTATAAGCATGCATCCATTCATCTCCTGAAACACCTGGCAAAGGTTCGTGGTATGATAATCCTGAACGATTGGGGTCATCCTTTTCCATGATTGAAACCGTGGTACCACTAACCGTTGTTGTGCCGCCTGTCGTCCAGTCCCAATTTCCAAATGACGGCAGCATCCGCAGATCATCATGGCTGGAAGAATAATGTCCCCTGACATGATGGATAAATAATCCATTATCCGAACTATTTTGTGTAGCATTGTCATAGATACTTACATGCTGCCGATTCTCCAGCAGATAATATTCATCTGAACCACCACCTGTAACCTTTATTTTAACCGCATCACCGGTGGTTAAAAAATCATCCAGTTCAAGTCCGCTCACATCCCCAATCGATGAATCTATAACGGTTGGTGTAATCCATCCCAATCTTTCTGCTTCATACGCATTGGTGCTGGACGCGTAAAACCAGCTTCCCTGGAGCATGGAGGGATATCTGCTGATAACTGTAGTTCCCTGATATGGATGCGGCCCTAACAGCCAATGGCTTATTTCATGGGTTACCGAAATCATATCGTACTCGCTGTTATTGGTAACGGCTTGGGCTGTTACTCCTGAGCCTATCGTTGGCTGCCCTGACGCAGTAGTAAATCGACCTTTAATCTCTGTAGAGTCATTGTCTACCATAATAGAATTAAAAGCTAAACTTGCCTCACCAGCGTAACCCATGACAGACCACCCTCTATAGATCATGACGATCATATCTACAATACCATCGGGGTTGTTCGTGTGGATAAAATCGGCATTCTTTGTCCAATTATCATAGTCTGAGTAATCAACTTCGCTATCCAGATGATTTAGTACCCATTGATTGGCCCCGCTTCTATTATTCACATAGTTGTTAGGAACATGCACAGTTTTCACATCGCCAATAACTTTATAACTACCTTGTGACATCTGCGAAAAATAATTGGTGATATTACGTTTGTGGGTCGAGTTTTGCGTTACTGTACTATCGATATACGAATCCACAAAAGAAGGGAATCCACCATCCGGCCAATAACCTCCCGGTCTTCCATACTGATCTTCTTCATTGTAGTTTTCAAACTCGGCAAATACCACCAATATTCTCAACGTGCCATTGGCGGTTAAAAACTGCCCGTCGTTATTGGTAAGCAGCAATTGTTTGAATAGTTGTTTGTTTTGTGTTTCAGACATTTCCGTGCCACAAATAAACTCGGGTTCCTGTGCTACTGCCACTGCTGCCGGCAATAGTACTATAAGTATTAAGAGCTTAATCGTTTTCATGATGTTTCCCCATTTATTTAAGGTAAGTTATGGTTTGTACCTGTACTCCGCCCCGACTGCTCAACCGGACAAAGTATATGCCCGTTGCCAGGTTGCCGGCCTGCCACGGTATCGTATGGCGACCGCTGACAAATGCTTTGTTGTTGAAAATTTCTGTCACCTTACTGCCCACTATATCATATACGGCGAGGGAAAACTTTCCAGGAGTTTCTGTTTTAATCACAATATTGGTAGTACTGTTAAATGGATTTGGATAATTGCTTAATTGAAACGATTGTGGAGGATTTACAGAAGGTTCTGGCTCAATACTTACCGGGGGGAGGTTCGCAGTAGTATCCCCATATATAGTATTTCCAATTCTTGCTCCTTTGAGGACTGGTTCGATTCCTGGTAATTCCAAAGATCTTTTTTCCAACATTCCAAACTTTTCAGACCACCATACATAAAACCGTCCATATCCTTCTTGGGTACTTGTAGAATTGTTATCTGTTCTGGCGTAACGAACCTCTTTTACTGTTGTTGAATCTCCAAAAATCTTACTTTTATATTCCAGCATTACCTCTGCAAGTTCGTATTGAACAAGGGAAGGGGTTAAAGAATCTTGCTCTAATATCCAGGTTTCTCCAACATTCTTAGAAAAATCAAATATTTTCAACCAATCTCCTTTATCATACCACAAATCGGAATAGATATTATTTGTAGAGTCAATTTTAAAATTATAAATAAGTTCTTCAGGTTGGCCACGATCAGAAGAAACGGTAAAAACATAATCTCCATTTGGAGCAGCTGAATCTGATATGATGTCAATTCTTTCATCCGTTTCATATTGTCCGGCTATATAAATCTCATTCACCCAAAAATCGCCGCTTTGGTAGGGAAAATAGGGAGTTCTTATAGAGTCTTGAGCCTGTAGTGTGCTAAAAGCACACAGTATAGCTACAAATAAAACTGAAATTATGTTGGTTATTTCATTCATTTTATCAGCGTTATCGTTCTTGATTCTGTTTGTTCTCCTAATCTCCCTCTCAGGATATACATACCGCTCGACAGATTGCCCCCGTTCAGTTGAAAACTATAGGTCCCCGATGTATTGTATGTATTCAAAAGTTCTTTGACCAACTGCCCCGTAATGGTATATAAGTTGATGGTTACCTGCCCGGGCTGCTCCATTTGATAAGATATAGTTGTCGTTGGATTAAATGGGTTTGGATAGGGACTGGATAAGAAAAAGTTCCGTACTTCCTCTACTGGAATATCTCTTTCGTTCGATACGATTAAGTTCCCAAATACTTGTCCTTCAATAACAGCTCCAGTCAATACTAATGCATCGCCTTCATAATATTGTATGCTCAAAATGCCATATTTTTCAGCAATTTCTAACTGCACAACAGGGTTACCAAGTGAATCGTCTTCTTCCAAGAATTCTTTAATAGCGATATGCTTTACAGCAACTTCCTCTCCAAATACATCATAACGTGTAGTGTCAAAGATCACGGCTTCACTACCATATCCATAACAATCCCAACAAGCATTCCATGTTGAATCGATAGGATGATTGGCTAAATAATATTTAATAACACCAACATTACCTGAAGCTCCTGCATCTGCAAAAAAATCCGTCGCAAAAACAGAATCCTCTTGCACAATTAAATCTCCAAAATTCTCAACCTGACAAGTGTTAAGAGTATCTGTTTCAGTACAGTCCTTTATTTCTATGATAAGTTCTTTATCAGAATTCCTGCTTTCATACATCCACTTATTTCCTTCACTATAATTAATGAACCCATCGGTTGAAACGGACTGTGAAAACACATTCACAATCAAAAACAGAGTGAGTACTATAAGTGCCATGTATTTTTTCATGTTCTCATTATTATGGTTGTTGATCAAAATCTCGATATAAGTTTAGCTCTTATTGATTCAGGTTCTGATTGGCAGATCTGATCCGTGAATTAGTATTTGGTATGTGCCACTGCACTTAACTTGTTTTGAACTATTGCCTGCACCTCAATTAATAATATGCCAACTAAGACTATAAATAGTACTCTCATATATGGTTTTACTTGTTGGCCTGATAAGTGTATTCTATCCTATTATCAAATACTTTATATTTTTAAAACATACAAGATAAATCATGAAAGAGCCTGCTAACATGCCCTCTTTCCGGAGTGATTGATTTCAGTTATAGATACAAATTGACCGACCCAACCTGCAAGACTGTTCCGGGCTTTCCGGAACTGCTGGCAGAGTTGGTGGTTGGGTTGATCCACCTCTGATCATCAAAAGTCTCGCGCTGCGATCTTTTGCTGGTCTGTCCCGCTCCGCTGGAGGGGAGAGGCTTTAGATCGGAAATTGCAAATCGAAAATCTTACAAATCGTTAGATCAGGTTTGGTTCGAAATGGATCTGAAAACTGCGGTATGCAAATTTTCAGACCGAGGGGTGTGTTGATGGGGCAGAAGCCATGGCACAACGCCGCTTTTCATGCAAAGCCCCGGACACACCCCTGACTCCCGAAACTGACGCTGCGCGTCGTTTCGTTGGTCTGTCCCCTCTGAAGATGGGATTTCTTATCCCCTTCCTTTTTAGATGCGATAAATCTGTAAGGTAGCTTAGATTTTAGGATCATACTCGTAACCATTCAACACAATCCGAGGTTGGACGGGAACCCACCCTGACCACCAAAAGCCTCGCTTTGCGCTCTTTTGTTTGTCTGTTCCCCCCCGAGGAATCGGGACCAAGTGTGGCCCGGAGGGGAGAGGCTGTAGATCGGAAATCGAAAATTGAGAATCTTATAAATCGTAGATTAGATTTGGGTCGAAGTTTATCAAAATAACATCGGTGGTAGAGAAGCGACGGGGCATAAGTGGCTCGTTAGGGAAGGAAATCAACCCTGTCTTGAACCCACTCAAAGAATACATCTCTTTTAAGATCTCCATCAAAACGGCCGACAACAGGTGTGGACCGGACCTCCAAAAATAGAAAAGGAGCTCCCGTTCAAAGGAACCCCTTTTTGATTTAGCAATCTATAGCATGGGTTTAGCGAACCCATCTATATTCGTTTTTAAGTTTTTAGCAACACTACAGAATCATCATCAATCCATGATTTTTCGAAGGAATGCCGGCTGATCGCTGTCGCGTTTATCGATCTTTTCCTCGCGATCATTTAGCAGCGTATTGCCGCTGGCTTCCCGGCGTTTCCTGTTGTAGTCCGACTCGTTATTTTCCTCATCTCTGTCTTCATTCGACCGGATATACTTGAGCTCACGTCTGTGAATGGCCGGCTGATCCAGATCTTTCAGGTTTCCTTCGCCTTTATAAAATGGCCCGTCACCTCTGTTGTAGCTGCGGCCAACCTGGCTTGCTTTTGGCAGGTTGCCCATACCGGATGATTTGGATTTTGAATCTGACTCAGATTTAGGTGCAATTTTCGCTTTTGTCTGGTCATCGCTCAGGTCAAATCCTGTTGCGATCACGGTCACCCGCATCTCTTCATCAAAAGATTCATCCAGAACAGTACCGAGTATGATCTCAGCATCATCACCGGCTTCCTGCTGAATAATGCTGGTGGCCGTTGTTGTCTCGCGCATCCCAAGCTCCTTGCCGGCCGAGATATTCACGAGCACATTACGCGCGCCGCGAATACTTACTCCATCAAGCAGGGGAGAGTTGATTGCCTCGCGTGCTGCAATTTCAGCACGGTCGGGGCCACTGGCTGTGGCAGATCCCATAATAGCCGCGCCACCATCAATCATTGTGGTGCGCACATCAGCAAAGTCAAGGTTGATGAGACCCGGCATTAGAATCAGATCGGATATTCCGCGCGTTGCGTTGTAAAGCACTTCGTTGGCCATCTCGAAAGCATCAACAAGCGTCGTGTTTTCGTCCGATATGTCGAGCAGCCGCTCGTTGGGGATGACGATCACTGTATCACAGTTTTTCTTAAGCTCGGTGATGCCTTCAAGGGCATATTTCATGCGTACTTTCCCTTCTACTTTGAAAGGTGTAGTCACGATACCAACGGTCAAAATTCCTTTTCGCTTGGCGATGCCGGCTACCACAGGGGCACCACCGGTACCTGTACCACCACCCATCCCGGCAGTAATAAATATCATGTCGGCCGAGTCGACCGCTTCATCAAGATCGTGGCGGTTTTCTTCAACAGCCTCGCGTCCGATTTCGGGTCGTGCGCCAGCACCTAGGCCGCTCGTAAGGTTGGCTCCAACCTGGATTGCCAGGTCGGCACGGTTACTTTTAAGTGCCTGTGAATCGGTATTCAGTGCGATGTATTCTACACTGTCTAATCCTTTGTTGATCATGTTGTTAACGGCATTTCCTCCGCCGCCGCCAACGCCGATCACTTTTATCTTTGCATTATCCTGACCTTGTTCGTCAAAGCTAAAGCTTGGTGTTAAGTTTTTCATTTGATTACTCCTTTAAGATTGCTAATTGTTATTCTGTAGATTGCTGTTGGTTGTTAGTTTGGACCGATATTTTTGGCCCGTTTTCGCTGTACCCGGAAACAGATCTCTCAATCTTGGAACCAGGTTGTTTATGCTGATTGCTAAAGTTCTTTGAACCATGTTTTCATCCTATCGGTAATTTTGCTCATCACATGCTCCACACTTTTCTCTTTGTGGCTGCCGGCAAGTGGTTCATTTGTCTCGCCCGTTCGGAGCGCGTGCAGAACAAGTCCCACACCCGTAGCATAAATCGGGCTGTCAACTTCGTCAGTGAGTCCGCCGGCAAGGCCAAGCGGCCGGCCGATTTTGGCATCCATGCCCAGGACTTCGTTGGCAAGCGGGCACACATTTTTGATCAATGATCCACCGCCTGTAATAACGATGCCTGCGCTAAGTGATTCAGAATATCCGCTTCGTTTAATTTCAATGGCTACGATTTCAAGAATTTCTTCCATCCGGGCCTGAATAATTTTAGCCAGAATGCTTTTTGTGATCTCTTTTGGGGGGCGGCCGGCTATTCCGGGGATGGTAATGGATTCGTCCTGCTCAATTAAGTCCACGAAGCTCTCCCCATATTCGTGTTTCAGTTTTTCCGCCTGATCATCAAGGACACTCAGCCCCACTTTGATGTCGTCAGTTACCTTCTTACCGGCTATGGCAATCACGGCCGTGTGACGTATGGTATTGTCCTGAAATACGGCCAGATCAGTTGTGCCACCGCCAATGTCGACCAGCGCCACACCGGCTTCTTTCTCTTCATCATCAAGGACCGCATACGAACTTGCGAGCGGTTCAAGGATAATATCAGCCACCTGGTATCCTGCACGTTCCACACATCTGTACAGGTTTTTAGCTGCGGATACAAGGCCTGTGATGATGTGGACTTCCGCCTCCATCCGCATGCCGCTCATGCCAACAGGATCACTGATGCCGTCCTGACCATCCACTACAAACTCCTGCGGGATCACGTGAATAATTTGCTGATCAGGGGGGAGCATGATGCGCTGGCAGTCTTCAAGCAAGCGCTCCACATCCTTTACCGTAATCTCTTTATCCTTATTGTTGATGGTGATGACGCCCTTACTGCGGATGCTGCGAATATGATCGCCGGCAATTCCCACATTGACAG
Source organism: Rhodohalobacter sp. 8-1 (assembly GCF_038150125.1). Lineage (NCBI taxonomy): Bacteria > Pseudomonadati > Balneolota > Balneolia > Balneolales > Balneolaceae > Rhodohalobacter > Rhodohalobacter sp. 8-1. The sequence goes on from NZ_JBBVMF010000004.1 coordinate 132,158, forward strand.
AGTTCACCTCAATGCCCGACGCGAGCTGCGCCTGCTCAACTGCCTTTTTGATAGCGTTTACTGTTTTGTCGATGTTGACCACCACACCGCGGTTCAGCCCGTCACTTGGCGCTTTGCCCACGCCGAGAATATGGATTTTATCCTGCTCGTTAATTGATGCAACCACAGCACAAACCTTGGTTGTACCGATATCAAGCCCTACTACAATTCGTTCATTTTCCTGTTCCATTAGTCACCTCAGCGGTTCGTTAGTTGCTAAATTTTTCTTTTTATAATTCATCTGTCACTATCTGATTGCGAAATCTTAAATCTACTGTCCTGAATGAATTTATTCCTTTGTGGGTCACCACATCCTGATAGAAAGCTTTCCAGTGAGTTACTTTTTGATCAAACCTATTCCGGCCAAACATAAGTTTAACACCGTTTTCACTACTGAGCGCAACCACACCTTCGGTTTCACTCCATGCAACCTCGCTCAGTGTGGTCCATCCGAATGGTTCATTTTTCGCCGCGATCAAAAAGTCTTTCACCTGATTGAAATCCCGGCCGGTAAGACTATCGCCCGGTGCTGTTTGTTTAAATCCGTAAACGATTGGTACATCTACCCATATTCCGGATTGGGCAGGTAACTGAATCCCAGCTTCATCAAAATAAGTAGTCGGCTTTCCGGCCAGAAGACCGATCGGTTGTCGCTCGTCAATCTGAATCGTGAGTGTTCCCCGATAAGACATTCGTACGGCAACATCTTTCACGTAAGGCAGCTCACGCAGTGAACCAAAAATATTTTCGTAATCCACGCTGTCAGCCAAAAGTCCTACAGGTGAAACCATCGCATCCTCCAGCTGATCTGCAGACGTGAATTCCTGTCCGCTGAATTCAACGGCAGAGATACGCGTGTTCTGCTCAAAATAGAATCCCGCTACTACGGCAAGTCCCAGCATCATTAGTGCAATCGCAGACCATGTGCCACGGCCCATCTTTGCTATGTTATGTGATGTTTGTTTAGTCAATATCTCAGTTACCTTTCTGGATCATTTCTACAAATTGCTCGCCATACTTGTAAATATCGCCGGCCCCCATGGTGATGACGATATCGCCATCTTTCACAATCTCGCTGAGCTTGCCGGGCAGTTCTGTTTTGTCTTTTATATAGTGTACATCGCGATGCCCGTACTCTTTGGCTGTATCGGAAATGAGCTTACCGGTGACGCCCTCAATCGGTTGTTCCCGTGACGGATATACATCGGTAACCACAAGCACTTCTGCATCAAAAAACGACAGGCCAAATTCCCTGTACATCTGCTCCGTACGTGAATAGAGATGTGGCTGAAATACAGCAACCAGCCGGCGGTCTTTCCATCCTTTTCGTGCACCTTCAATCGACGCTTTTACTTCTGTGGGATGATGCGCGTAGTCGTCAATCACAATCAGCTTTTCAGTGTCGAGTTTGGGCTGAAAACGTCGAAATACGCCCTGAAAACGCTCCAGTCCGCTTTTGATATCCTTAAATTCCATGCCAAGTTCAAGCCCCACGGCAACGGCACCGAGAGCATTTTTAATGTTATGCTCCCCGGGTGATTTTACGGTGACTTCACCTAGGACTTCGTCCTCAAAAAGGACCGTAAATGTACTCTCAAATGCAGAGCGCTCAATATCAATCGCCCGAATTTGCGCCTGGGGCGTAAACCCGTAACTGATAGTGCGCCGCTCGATTTCGGGCAAAATGCTCCGGACGTTAGCATCATCAAGGCAAACAATCACAGCGCCATAAAACGGCACTTTGTTTGCAAACTGGATAAATGCGTTTTTCACGTCATCAAGATCTTCGTAAATATCAAGATGTTCCGCTTCGATGTTGGTAATCAGTGCCATGGAAGGGGAGAGGCGCAAAAATGTACGGTCGTATTCATCGGCCTCAACTATAATAATATCGCCTTTTCCGACTACGGCATTGGTCTTATCAAAACTGTGTACGCGTCCGCCTACTATAATTGTGGGATCAAAACTTCCATCCTGAACCACATGACCGGCCATGGTCGTTGTCGTGGTCTTTCCATGTGTTCCGGCGATCCCGATCCCGTATTTCATTCGCATCAGCTCGGCCAGCATTTCCGAGCGTTTGATCACCGGAATCTGCTGCGACATTGCCTCACTCGTCTCTACATTATCTTCTGCTTTTACGGCACTTGTGTACACCACAACATCGGCCCCTTCAATATTGGATGCATCATGTCCGGGATAAATCGTTGCTCCGAGCTCTTTCAGCCGTTCCGTGGTTTCAGACACGCTGCTGTCGGAGCCGGATACAATATAGCCGCGAAGCAACAAAATCTCGGCGATACCGCTCATACCAATTCCACCGATACCTACCATGTGAATATGGCGGGTTCGTCCAAATACTGGTTGTGTTTGAATTTCTTTACTCATGTGAATTATTGCGTTTCGCGAGTTCAAATAATTGTTTTGCAATCTGGTTTGCTGCGTCTGGCTTGGCAAGTTTCAAAGCTGCCTGCGACATATTTTGTAGCTTCTCATCGTCCTTTAGCAGCGCCGGCACTTTATTAGTTATCGCATCTGATAGCTCTTCTTCTGAAATCAGGACTGATGCGCCTTCGTCAACCATTGCGGCGGCATTTTTGGTTTGATGATCACCGGCCACGTTTGGTGACGGAACCAGTACAGATGGTTTGCCGATGATCATCAGCTCGCTACACGTGCTCGCGCCTGCCCGCGTTAAAACCAGTGTGGCAGCACCGTATGCCGCCGGCATGTCATCGATATAGCCAAGAAGTCTCAGGTTCGGATACTCCTTTTCATTTATACTGGTTGATAAATTTTTGTAATACTTTTCCCCGCACTGCCAGATAATCTGAATTTCATACTCGTCGTGCAGTTCATCAAGCCGTTCGGCCATGGCGTCATTGAGCGCTTTAGCTCCTCCGCTTCCGCCAAGGATAAGGAGCACAGGTTTGTCATCAGAAAATCGAAAGTGGTCCAGGGCGTCCTGCTTGTCGCTCACTTTAAGGCTGTTCCGAACGGGATTGCCGGTCAGTTCAATTTTATTCTCGGGCAGATACTGTTCAGCAGCTTCAAAAGCTGTAAAAATTTTGACCGCATGTTTCGCAAGAATTCTGTTGGTGACGCCCGGGTAGCTATTTTGCTCCTGGATGGCAAGAGGAACTCCCAGTTTTGCTGCCACCCAGCCTACGGGACCGGCAGCAAATCCGCCGCAAGCAACCACTACATCAGGCTTAAATCGTTTTAAAATTGAAAAACTTTGCACCAGGCTGGTTACCAGCTTAACCGGAAACAGCAGGTTTTGTGGCGTGAGTCGCCTGTGAAACCCGCTAATCCAGACACTCTTAATATCGTAGCCGGCGCTCGGCACCGCCTGCCATTCCATTCGGTCCCGTGTGCCTACAAAAAGAATCTCAGAGTCAGAACGCACTCCTTTTACCGCGTCTGCAATAGCTATCGCCGGGTACACATGACCGCCGGTACCACCTGCCGCTAAAAGAATACGGAGAGGGTTGAGGGTGCTGCCCGATGGGGCATCGATATGTTGTTTCGTGCTTGTCACTATCCGACGTAAAAGCGTTTTTCGTTATCTAGATTATGTTTGGAAATATTCAGCAGCAGGCCAACCATCACACCTGTAAACAGCATGCTGGAGCCGCCATAACTCACGAACGGCATCGGGAGGCCGGTCACCGGAAAGAGTCCCGTTGCCACCGCGGCATTTACAAAACCGTAGAGTGTGATCATCAGCGTGGCTCCCAAAGCGATGAGAGTGCCGAGTAAATCCCGGGCATTTCTAGCCACTTTTGCTATGCCGCGAATCAGGATCACACAGAACACAAGGATGATGGCAAACGAACCGGCCATTCCATACTCCTCTGCAATAATTGCAAAAATAAAGTCATTGTAAGGTGCCGGAAGGAAATCCCGCTGCGTGCTTTTGCCCACACCCACGCCAAAAATTTCTCCCTGGGCAATGGCGATGTGAGCCTGCTGGGCCTGGTAGCCTGCTGAGGATTCGAAGGATTCGTTTTTAATGTCTGTAATTTGTTCAACGTACTGCTCAACGCGGCTCTGCCGTTCGGGTGATGTCATGATGAGTGCGCTTCCCGAAATCAATCCAATCAGCACAAAAGCGGAGAGCTGAACCATGCTCATTCGCCCTACAAACATCATACAGAGGCAGATTCCCATCAAAAGTGCAGCGGTACTAAAGTCTTCAAGTGCAATAAGAAAGCAGGTGGTTAATACCCAAAACATGATGGGTAAAAAGGATGTTTTAAAATCTTTGATGTAATCTTGCTTTCTGCAGATCAGCACGGCAAGGTGAACGATCAGCGTGACGGCGGCAAGTGATGACGGCTGAAAAGAAAAACCGGCAACAGAAAGCGACCGGCGGGCACCAAATACCATGTCTCCCATCACCATGACGGCCACAAGTAGTATGCAGCTGATAATCAGGCCAAACTTGCTGAACTTTGCCAGGGTTGAATATTCAATTTTCGACACGACCAGTATCACAAAAAAGGCGATGCCCAATTTGATGATATGACCGGTTACCAAACTGCCGGCCGTGGTATTATGACTCTGCGCGAAATAGGCAATAGAGGAGTAAACGGCCATGGCTCCGAACATCATCAAAATAATGACAGATACAAGAAGTACGCGGTCGCTCTGGCGTCCTTTTGTTTCCATCTCCTCGGGCGCTGTGCCCATGATGCTGCTCAAATTGCTATTTGGTGATGTGTATAAAATGGTTGTATTCCGTTTAGTTTTACTGTGATTTTGTTAAAGTTGATCGACGATTTCTTTAAACGTATTGCCTCTGTGCTCGTAATTATCAAACATATCAAATGAGGAGCAGGCTGGGCTCAGAAGTACTATTTCACCTCGTTTTGCACGCTTTTTAGAGATATTAACCGCATCTTCAAGTGAGTCTGCATTTATGATGTCCGGCACCACGTTGTCCAGCTGTTTATTGATTGCTTCTGTTGCTTCACCGATAGCAATGATGGTGTGAACTTTCTCAACCAGCTGCGACTGTAGTTCACAGTAGTTATTGCCTTTGTCACGCCCCCCGAGAATAAGAACGATTGGCATTTTAAAACTGTCGAGCGCGTACCATACCGAGTTAATGTTGGTGGCTTTGCTGTCGTTGATGTAGCTCACGCCATTGATCACTCGCACGAGCTCAAGCCTGTGTTCAACTCCCTCGAACCGTTTAAGTGATTCGCGAATATGATCATTACTTATTTCATAAGCCCGGGCTGCCAGTGCCGCTGCCATTCCGTTTTTTAGATTATGTTTGCCGGGTAAGCCTACGTCGTTTATTTCCATGAGTGTTTGTTGTTTTTGATTAAGCGTGAGGATCAAAGCTCCATCTTTCAGAAATATTCCCTCGTCAACTTCATTTATCAGTGAAAATGCAAGCTGTCGGGGTGAAGCCTTCTGTTTCGACAGAGTCTTGGAAAATTCAGACAGAACCGGGTCATCGGCGTCGAAAATAAACCAGTCATCAGATCTCTGATTCTCTGTTATTCTGAATTTTGATTTCGCATACTTCTCAAAACTATTCTCATAGCGGTTCAAATGATCCGGCGTGATATTCAGGATCATGCTTACGCCGGGACGGAACGTATCAATATGGTCGAGCTGAAAACTGCTCACTTCAAGCAGGATATCAGTGTCTCCATCTGTTTTAGAAACCACATCAGAAAAAGCCGTCCCTATATTGCCGGCCAATGAATGGGGTTTTCCGGCAACGTCCCAAATATCATTCAGCCAGTTAACAACCGTGGTTTTACCATTGCTGCCAGTCACGGCAATTATTGGGTTCTTGTTAAACCACGACGCAGCTTCCAGTTCGGAATAAATGTTCTTTTTATTGTTGATGTAGGCCTTTGCAATCTCAGAGTCGGAGGGAATACCCGGGCTAATCACCAGACAATCTCCCTTTTCTGACTTATCCGAATGGCCTTTTTCTTCAAACGGAATATTGGATTCTTCCAGCCTTTCTTTGATATGCTCTGCGATTGGACCAGTGTCCGTCACAAACACATCTGCGCCCTTTTCTGAAAGCAGATGTGCAGCCGCTATACCACTGCGGGCAGCGCCGGCCACAACAATATGTTTTCCACTGACATCTTTCATCGCAGTTTCAAGGTTAAAAGGCTGATAATTCCAAGGAGTATGGCGATGATCCAGAATCGAACAACGATCTTGGATTCCGGCCATGCTTTTTTCTCAAAATGGTGGTGGATCGGCGTCATTAAAAATACGCGGCGTCCTTCACCGTATTTCCACTTGGTATATCTGAACCACGTGGTTTGAATAATCACAGAAAGAGCTTCGACAAAAAAGATTCCGCAAATGATAGGCAGCAAGAGCTCCTTGTGTATCATCAGCGCGAGAGAGCCAAGTGCGCCGCCGAGGGCCAGCGATCCCGTATCTCCCATAAAAACAGATGCGGGATGGGTATTGTACCATAAAAATCCAAGACAGGCCCCAACCAGGGATGCTGCAAAAATGGTAAGCTCACCGGTACCGGGCAGGTACATGATGTTCAGGAAGTTGGAAAAATTAAAGTTGCCTGATACATAAGCAAAAATGCCCAGTACGAGTCCGGCGATGGCTGATGTTCCGGCCGCAAGTCCGTCGAGGCCGTCGGTTAGATTTGCTGAATTACTCACCGCTGTGATTACCAAAATTACCACCGGAATGTAAATCAGCCAGCCCAGTGTCTCGCCAATAAACGCGTAATCAATGTTCACGTTTTTCAAAAATGGTACAGTCGACAGTGTGTTGAAATCCTGGAATTCAGGCCACCAGTAAAGGAGCGCACCAAGAACCAATCCCACGGAAATTTGGCCGGCGATTTTAAACCAGCCGTGAAGGCCGCTCTTATCTTTTTTCACAACTTTAATGTAATCATCAATAAACCCAACCAGGCCCAGGACGACCATCACAAATACAATCATCCACGTGTAAATACTGTCCATACGCATCCAGAGAAGGGCGGGGATAACAGTCGCTAAAATAATAATGACACCACCCATCGTAGGTGTTTTTCCTTTTGCAAGATGGGTATCCAGGCCGATATCGTCACGAATCGTTTCCTGAAGCTGCATCCGTTCGAGCCATTGAATGATTTTTCGGCCAATCAGCAGGCTGATTATCAAAGCCGTAGCTGCTGCAAACGCGGTCCGCGTCGTAATAAATTCAAATGCGCCAAATCCGGCGGGACTAAAATGTTGATCGAGGTAAGAAATAAGCTCGTATAGCATCAGTCGCCTCCCGCGGTTTTCGAGGAGGCCCGTTTCTTCAGTGCTTCACGGGCTTCTTCACGATCATCAAAATGAGACCGTTCGCCATTGATCTCCTGGTAGGTTTCGTGTCCTTTACCTGCAATGAGTACGATATCGTTGTCACCTGCCTCAAGAATCGCCTGTTCAATGGCCTCCTTGCGTGACGAATTATGGTGGATAGCCGACAAGTCTTTAAATCCGGCAAGAATATCTTTTATGATTGCTTCCGGATCTTCAGATCGCGGATTATCTGATGTTACAATCACGCGATCGCCATACTTTTCTGCTATGGCTGCCATTTTCGGGCGCTTCGATTTATCACGATCGCCTCCGCATCCAAAGAGTATAGTCAGTTTCTGTCCTTCCTGTTTGAGGCTTGCAAGCGTCTGACTCACATTTTCAAGAGCGTCGGGCGTGTGTGCATAGTCCACCACTACAATGGGTTCACCGACAGGTTCCGGGCTTTCATTTACCCGTTCCATTCTGCCCGGTGCGCCTGTGCAACGTTGAAAAGATTCGGCAATATGTGAACCGTCAAATCCGAGTGCAGTAAGAGCTAAAACTGCCTGTACGGCATTATAAGCATTAAACTTACCAATGAGAGACGTCTTCAACTGTAAATCTTCAATATCAATCTGCGTACCCGACGCATCCGATTTCACGATGTCGGCCTGGACCGTATTATGTTTTTCAAATGAGAGGCCAATCACTTTGGCGGCAGTATCTTTCGTGATCCACTCGCCATATGGATCATCTACATTTGTAATAGCCCAGCCCGTCGCATCGAGAGAATCAAAAAGTTTCTTTTTGGACTTGGCGTAGTGTTTCTCAGTTTTATGGTAGTCAAGATGGTCATGGCTTAGATTCGTAAATACAGCCACATAAAATGGAATTCCGTTAGTTCTTTGCTGTGCAAGAGCATGGGACGACACTTCCATCACCAGAAACTTACTGCCCATTTGAACCATTTTCTTCATGTCTCCGGCAATTTCAATGGGATCGGCCGTGGTGAGTGCACTGTCTGCACTTTGAGTTCTGTTAAATCGCTTCTCAACGGTTCCGAGCAGAGATGCAGGCTGGCCTAAATCCGTCAATACCTGCCAGATGAGTGTTGCAACCGTGGTTTTTCCGTTGGTTCCGGTGATACCAATAATCGTAAGTTCATCACCCGGATTGCCAGCCATTTTTTGGGCAAGGGGGCCAATAAGAGATCGTGTATTCTTTACAATAATTTGCACAACGTTTTCAAGATCGGTGGTTTTTTCTTCACAGATAATGACCGTTGCGCCATTTTTCACAGCTTTTTTGATATACTTGTGGCCATCCGAAGAGATGCCGCGAATAGCGATGAATGTGTCGCCCGGTGTAATCTTCCTGGAATCCTGGCAAAGCATTCCAATCTCATTCGGCCCCTGGCCGATGACAGATACGGGATTACAAAATGTTATGAGTTCGGAAAATGTCATTTTTGCGAGGCCATTTGAGTTACATTTTCCATTGATTGAGCCTTTCCCCGAACCACCACGGTACGCCCGGGACGCATCTTTTCACCAGCAAGCGGAAACTGGTTGTAGATTGTTCCTGACCCAATGCGTTCAATCTTAAGGCCAAGGTTGTGAAGCACGGCAGTCGCTCCCCTCATATTCATATTTCTTAAATCGGGAATGGTTACCATATCGTCTGATGATGTGTTATCTGTTACATTTCCCAACTGTAATTCGATAAAAGAGTTTCGCTCAATTTTTTCTGATGCGGCCGGTGTCTGTCCTGTGACAGTCGATCCTGAGCCAGAGATTTTATAAGCAAATCCGTTTGCTTCTAAAATAGATGTCGCTGAAGATGCAGGCTGACCTTTGAGGAGCGGTGTAATCAAAGAGTCAGAATTTGCGAATGTATCGCCCGGCGAAAAACTTTTTCTGATTGTTTCATCAAGCCCGGCAATCCGGGTCGTAATTTCTTTGAAAACAGCTCCTGCCGTAAATCCGCCGTAGTAACTCGTTTTTGGCTCATCCAGCATCACCAAAACCACATAAGATGGCTCTTCCACCGGGAAATAACCGACAAATGAAGCCCGATAGTTACTGGTGTATCGTCCGTTGATGTATTTCTGGGCTGTCCCGGTTTTTCCCGCAATTCGCAAGCCATCAACGGCTGCCCATTCAGCTGTTCCTGAGTCAGTGACAACCGCTTCAAATATTGGCTGAAGCTTCTTAATAGTTGATTTGCTGGCTACCCGACGCACTGTTGATGGATTTGTTTTCTCCAGAACATGGCCATATTCATCAGTAATGTGACTGACGATGTATGGTTTCATCAACTCCCCGCCGTTGGCGAATGCGGCATAGGCCTGTGCAATCTGGAGTGATGTAGCCTGTACTTCGTAACCAATGGACATCCACGGAAGCGTCACGCCGCTCCATTCAAATGGTTTCTGCAATCGGCCGCCAATTTCGTTATTCAAATCGATATTCGTGGGCGTTCCAAAGCCAAGATTTCGCGCGTACTGGTAGTAAGTTTTTGGATCGAGACGCATCGCTATTTCGGACGTAGCGATATTTGAGGATTTTGCAATCGTCTCTTTAAATGTGAGATTACCCAGCGGATCATGGTCACGCATCCACTGTCCATGAATTTGAACACGCCCGTTTTCCGGCGTTTCAAAGATTTCATCAAAATCAACAACGCCCTGTTCAACTGCAGCAACGGCTGTAACAAGCTTAAATGTAGAACCGGGCTCAAACATGTCGGAAACAGCATAATTACGCCGGTTTTCTGATTCAGCAGCAGCGGGAGAATTTGGATCAAATGTTGGGTAATTAGCCATCGCCTTTATAGCGCCGGTTTTGGGATCTATAACAATGGCACTGCCGTGATTTGCCATGTTGCGTTTGATGCCTTCTTCGAGCTCTTCCTCAACAATCGCCTGGATATAAGAATCGATCGTAGTGTGGAGTGAATACCCTTGGAGCGGTTGCTGACGGGGTGCGCCGACGAAAGCAAAAATCCGGTTTGATCGGTCACGACGCACTTGCTGGAGGCCTGATTCGCCTTTTAAAAGCTTATTATATTTGCCTTCAAGGCCGGTCATGCCATCGATGTTGTGATTGACATATCCGAGAATATGGGCAGACAGTGTGCCGAAGTTATAGGTTCGTTTATATTCTTCTTCCAGGATAACGCCCCGGATGTCCAGAGCACGGATATCTTCGTAGGCCTGAACGGAAATGCTTCGTTCAAGAACGATATATCGAGAATTTGAAGGGGCGGTTCTGATTTTATTTTGGTAATAACTTGCAGACCGGTTGGTATGCCGGCTCAACACCGTTCCTACATTTTTTAGGTCATCACGGGTTGTGCCGGGCGCAAATGGATCAACGGCAATTTTATAAACTGCGGAATTGGTAGCCAGGAGTGACCCGTTAGCGTCGAAAATGTTTCCACGCTGTGCAGGAATTTCGATATAGTCTATTGCCTGGGAGTTCCATAAGTCCCTAAGTCCATCGCCTTCAACAACATTCACGCGAAATAGCTGTATAGCTATAGCAAATGGCAATAGAAACAGCAATCCCAGAAGGATAAACATCCGGCTCATAATGGACGTACGCTGTTTCATTCAGATTCAGGGTTTTATAGTTATAATTTGGTCTGCAGGGCCTGCATTTACAAAGCCCTGTTCACGTGCCTGCTGGTAAATTTCTTTTGGCCCGATCATACGATCGTATTCAAGCCGCTGTTCGTTGTAAATACGTTGAGTCTTATTGAAATTGTTTTCAAGCTGCTGAACTTCTAAGAGCGTCTGCTGTGTGCTAAACACATGATTGATATACATGAGACCAAAGACTCCGACAACCATGCACCCTAAAATCATTTTCCAGGGCGCGAATGCGGGTAGCGCTGATTTTTTCCTGCCACTTTCTGCTGACTTTCGGGTTCCGTAATTCTGTGAGGCCGATCCGCTATTTGATGAATCAAAAATTGACCGGCGTTTGCGTCTTGCCGGTTCACCACCGGAAATAACCGTTCGTCGGTTTGGCTTCTTTTTCTTTTCCTGAAGAGGTGATTTGATATAGTTCATTCTGATTCTCCTGTCTTAACCGCAGCACGAAGTTTGGCACTTCGGGCCGCCGGGTTAGCTTTAATCTCTTCTTCTGACGGGGTTACAATATTCTTTGTGATGGGAGTGAGCGGATTTTGAGGGTTCCCGTAAAAGTCCTTCTCAATTTTGCCTGATTCATTACCGCTCTTGAAAAAGTTTTTAACAATCCGGTCTTCCAGTGAGTGATAGGAGATCGCTACAATGCGCCCGTCCATTTTTAAAATGTCAATCGCCTGTTCGAGTGATTCCTTCAAAACATCAAGCTCTCGATTCACTTCAATCCGAATGCCCTGGAAAACACGCGCAATAGATTTGATGGTGTGTTTGCCGAATACAACGCTTGATACAGCTTCTCTTAAATCATGAGTTGTTTCGAGGGGTCTGCGACTAATGATTTCCTGGGCGATTTCACGGCTGAACCGCTCTTCTCCATAGTGAAATATGATGTCCCGAAGTTTTTCGTAGCTATATTCATTTACAACCTGGTGTGCTGTAAGCCCGGTAAGAGCGCTCATTCGCATATCAAGCGGGCCTTCCTCCATAAAGCTAAAGCCTCGATCGCCCTCTTTAATTTGATGGGTTGATACGCCAAGATCGTAGAAGATGCCAGTGATTTTGCCGTGCAGATCTGGGTTAATCAATGTTTTCAGGTACCCGAAGTTTCCGGAAATAGGAGTGAAGCGTGAATCGTCGCCAATTTTCAGAGCCGCCGCTTTGTGTGCTTCTGCATCCTGATCAAGGCCAAACAAACGCCCGTCATCAGATAAAGCCGATAAAATTTCTTTACTGTGCCCGCCGCCCCCCAGGGTTGCATCAACGTAAATTCCGTTAGGATCGGTAACGAGATATTCAATAGATTCTTTAAGTAAAACCGGAACGTGAGGAATATAGCTCAACTTAATCCTCCTCTGGGTTATTGCCGCTCATTACCTGCTCAAACATCTCTTCGTAAGCATCCATGCTAAGGTTGGAGTCAATTTCTTCAAGTTTCTCAGGCGACCAGATTTCGATCATCTCACCGTTCCCAATAAAAATGGCAGTGCCGTCAATTCCAGCATAGTCTTTGAGGTGGGAGGGAATGGGGATACGGTTCTGCTTGTCGAGTGAGAGATCTTCAGCAGATCGCAGGAAATTACGTTTAACTGTACGTCCGCGTTTGCTGAAACTACTGATTTGGGCGAGTTTCTCTTCGACTTTTTCCCACTCGTCGTTGGGATATAAGTATATACAGGGTTCAATGCCTTGAAGAATAGTGAACTGCTCGTTTGCCTGGGGACTCAATGCTTTACGCAGCTTAGCAGGGAAGGCCACACGGCCTTTACTGTCTACACTATGTTCGAATTCCCCTTTGAAACTTGGCACGAGTAGGTTACCGGTTAGTTATATTGCTAAATTTGTATGCCGACTGTGGCTTTTTCGGAACTTGCTAAATAATTCCCCACAATCTCCCACTTCTCACCACAATGTACCTCAACCCGCCGTAAATTGTCAAGAAAAATGTTTTGTAATGTGTATGTATTTGTAGTATGACGCATAATAATATTTAAAAGCACTGTCTATATGCTTAGAAGGCTGTTTTAGCTTGATGGGGGACTTAGTGGGAGAGAATGGAAGAGTATGAGCTTGTGAAAAAGAAGAATTGCAAAAATAGTTGTTTTAACGAGAGTTATTACAGTTATTGGCAGGGTAAAATGGTATAAACAAGCGTGATTGCAAGTGAATACTGATCTGCTAATGTAAGTTCAGGCAGGAAGATAATTTCTAAGTTTAGCCGATCGTTTGAGAGGGGATCTTTATCGGATGACTTCCTGTCATCCGATGAATGTCAGGTTCATTTAGTATTGTCGAATCGTTGAACTGTTGAATTGTTATGGCAAGAAAGACATGGTATGTCTATTCAAACTCAGTAAGTAAATTTATCTCTCAACTGGTTTTGATATCAAACTCTGATGGGTGAAAGACAGACATGCAATGTCTCTCCCAGGCACCACTATGAAATCTGCTTTAACGAAATCCGAGCTTAGGTTCATTTCGTATTGTCGAATCGTTGAACTGTCGAATTGTTATGGCAAGAAAGACATGGTATGTCTATTCAAACTCAGCAAGTAAATTTATCTCTCAACTGGTTTTGATATCAAACTCTGATGGGTGAAAGACAGACATACAATGTCTCTCCCGTGCATCACTATGAAATCTGCTTTAACTAAATCTGAGTTTAGGTTCATTTAGTATTGTCGAATTGTTGAACTGTTGAATTGTTATGGCAAGAAAGACATGGTATGTCTATTCAAACTCAGTAAGTAAATTTATCTCTCAACTGGTTTTGATATCAAACTCTGATGGGTGAAAGACAGACATGCAATGTCTCTCCCGTGCATCACTATGAAATCTTCTTTAACTAAATCCGAGCTTACACAACTCATCCGGTGGCGGGATGCCAGCGGATTGAGGTTTTTACAAAGTAACAGGTTTAAGTTTGTAAATACGCCCAAATTTTGAAGCATCTGCGAGGTTCTCTTTTTTCAGTGCAGATTTGACGAAGTCTAATTTTTTGGCATCCTCTATTGTTAGATAGGGGGCCCAGGGATGATCATCGTGAATTATTTTCACTTCCAATTCACCGACATAGCTACCGGCATGTACGTATTTTTTCTTTTTCTTCATAGATTCTCTTTGCGTTTGGTGAAATCTTCATTCCAAAGATTAGGGTCCGGTCTGTAAGCTGTAACGAGCACATCAGGCCTTTCGTGTTTAGCTGGAATTCCCCAAAGTACATGGAATGTCGGATGAAAATTAGGCAGGTAATTTTGTCGAACTGTCGAACTGTCGAACTGTCAAATCGGCGAAATATCGAACAAGACATGGTATGTCTGTTCAAACTCAGCATGACAATCTGGACTCTTAGCTGGTTTTGACACTAAAATCTGATTCGTGAGAGACAGATATAGCATGTTTCTCCCGTGGATCATTTGAAATCTGCCTCAAACTACATTGTAAGGTCCATGAATAAGAAATATGAGCAACGTAGACATAGCATGTTTTCGGAGAGAACTTGAGTTCTGGTCAATACGTAAACATGCCATGTCTTTCCCCGCGTCCCGCCTCACCAACTCATCCGATGGCGGGAAGCCAGCGGATGAGGGGACGCTATTTTTTACTCCCTTCATAAATCTCATACTCCAGCAGGCGGCATTCAAGGGTGGAGTTATAAAACAGGGTTCGGCTGTTACTTCGCAGGCCGATCTTTTTGCTTAGCGCATTATTAGCGGTAAACACATATCCAAACTTACCGGCGCATTCATTCTTCAGAAAATCTCCCATTCCAGCGTAAAGGGGCCGAAGATCTTCGCCGGGTTCTAGCCGAATGCCGTACGGCGGATTCATCACAACCACGCCTTTTCCGTCGGGTATCGTCGTTTTAGAATAGTCGCAGGTTTCAAACGTGATAAGATGATCTACGCCCGCCGTTGTTGCATTTCGTCGGGCGGCTTCAGTAGATGCCGGGTCAATATCGGATGCGATAATCTGACCTCCAGGGTTTTTATTGACACCTTCTTTGGCTGACTTACGAACCGCGTAATAAGCGTCTTCATCAAACCCTTTGACGTGCATAAACCCAAAGTTATTACGCAAGGATGCCGGTGCACGGTTGATGGCGATCAGGGCGGCTTCAATAGCCAGTGTTCCGCCGCCGGTCATTGGGTTGATGAAATGCTGGCCCGGTTCCCATTTTGTTGAGCGGATGATTCCGGCCGCAAGCGTTTCCTGCATTGGAGCCGACACATTTTCGGTCCGGTAGTTGCGCCGGGAGAGTGATTCACCGGACGTATCAACAAAAATACGGGCAACATCGTCATTCCAGTAAAGAAACAGGACCGTTTTATTAAGGTCCGATCCCGTATCGGGACGCTGATCGTTTGCCGATCGCATTCGGTCAACCACCGCATCTTTGGTGATGAGGTTGGCAAACTGACTGTTTTCAATATCAGAGTGATCCACCCGTGAGGTGACCGAAAAATAGCCGTCACCCTCAATCCACTCTTCCCAAGGAATATCGCGAAGCCAGTCTTTTAACTCATCCGGATCTTTATGACCGGTTTCAGCAATGAGCGCGTGAATCCGGTGGGCGGTACGCAGCCAGTAGTTCAGCGAAATAGTATCGGTAAGTGATGCTGAAATTTCAATTCCCGTTTCGGAAACTTCAAGAGGGGTGAAGCCTAAGTCTCGTATTTCGGTTTCAAGATGTTGGGCCATACCAAACGGGCAGGTGATACGGACAGTTCGTTTAAAAGAGAAATCAGCCATGGGAAAAACTTGTAGACATTATAACTGTTGGGCAAAAAAAATCCCGGCTGCGATGAAGGAAAAAATCCAGTGGTCATCACAGACGGGAAAATGTAGTAATACAAGTGGCGGGAATTAATCCTTAACTTCAACCACTTCAATTTCAAACTGCAGGTCTTTACCTGCAAGCGGATGGTTGGCATCCAGCGTCAGTTCCTCATCCGAGATTTCAGCAACACGTACGGGTACGGGCTGACCATCAGGCTGATTTACCTGGAGCTGCATTCCAACTTCCGGCTCCACATCTTCAGGAAGCTGATCTTTGGGTACATTAATGATCAGGTCTTCACGGGCTTCCCCGTATGCTTCTTCAACCGGGATGTCAATTTTTGTGGATTCTCCCTCTTCCATTCCAATGACGGCTTTCTCGAAACCGGGAATGAGCTGTCCTTCTCCAAGTTTAAACTCGAGAGGCTCGCGTTCTGCAGATGTATCAAAAACTGATCCATCTTTCAATGTTCCTGTGTAGTGTACTTTGACGGTATCTCCGTCTTTAACTTTAGACAAAATAATCCTTGGTTTGTTTTACAATTTAATTATTATGTAAAGATATCGTTTTATTGGCTAAATATCGAATATTAAACTACTTGAGATACTCTTATCACATTGGAAAATATATTTACAGATATTCAAACGGTTGCAATCATCGGGTGCTCTTCCAACACGTATCGCACGAGCCACCATATTGCAAGCTACATTCAAAGGGCCGGTTTTCGTATGATCCCCATCAACCCGAATGAAACGGAGGTTCTTGGCGAGGCGTGCTACGATACTATCTTTGATGTACCCGATGATATCACCATTGACATGGTTGATATTTTTCGGAACAAGAAATATACGGCTGAAATGGTGAAGCAGATTGTGGAGTGGAGTAAAGAATCCGGTCAAAAACCGGTCATCTGGACGCAGCTGAATGTGAGTACGCCGGAGGCCAAACAGCTGGCAGATGACGCAGGACTTGAGTACGTGGAAAACCGCTGCCTGATGGTGGAGCACCGGCGAATTGAGGGTGAATTGTAGATTTTACTTTTATTTGAGGACCTGCCAGAGAACGATCCGTCGGCTGACGGAGAGTTCCTGGCAGAGTCCGAGAGTGCTTTATGACTAAATTCCAAGCCTGTTAAACTCGTCAGACGAAAAAGGCAATCGTCAGACGAGGTAATCAATCGCCCATCAGTTCTTCGCTGCGCTGATCGGCAAACTCATCCATTTTGGATTTTAATACAAGCTCAATCTCTTTTTTCTCATCCGGGGGAATCGCAGTTACAAATTGTTTGATGCGATCTTCATTTTTCTCTTCTGATTGGATGTATTCCACCAGCACCACATCATCTGTGTGCCATCGCCATGAGAGTACCTTTTTCCATGGAATAAACTGATCCAGAAAAAGTATACCGCTTGATCGAAACTCCGGTACTACTTTCAGCGTCCACCCGAGAATTCCAAAACTGATCAGCGACATGCCCGACGAAAATCGAATACCGGTGATGGGCAGGTCGGTCAGAACAGATGTGCGGTATATGCCGTAAACAATCAGCCCGATGGCAAGCAGGTTCGGAGCGTGATCAATCCAGAACGACCGGTTCTGATAGAGAATCGTACCGCTATCCGAGCGAAGTTTGTACAAGCGAAATGCATACCCGGCAAAGAAACCAGCCAGCAGAATATAAAGCCCGGCCATCATGGGGGCAGCAATGGATTGCGGAAAAACGCCCACAATAAAAGCGATCATCAGGGCTGTGAAGAAAACAAGCACAACCAGAGAGATGTTGAGGACCATGGAGGTCGTCAGTTTTCTGAGCTGAAAGAATGGACGTTCACCGGTATAAAGTCCGCCGATAAAAAGAGCCGATAAGAAAATGATATAAATCCACATAAACAGAGTGTATCTTTAAAGTGATAATGTTAAACACCGAACCCGTGAACCGCAACTGAAATTCAAAGATTCAATGGAGCCGATCAAAGAAGTGGAAAAAAAGTATAAACCAAAGTCGATTGACGTCAGTAATTCAGATCAACTACTGACGGTAGAATGGGCGGATGGCCATAAAAGCGAGTTTTCATTATTTGGACTCCGCAAAAATTGTCCCTGTGTGGAGTGCCGGGGCGGCCATGATCAAATGGGACGGTTTGAACCTGAGCTGTTCAGGGTTGAGCCCACCCGGGAGTACAAGGTTGTGAATGCGGAAACGGTGGGGAATCACGCACTGAAAATCAGCTGGAACGACGGCCACAATGCCGGGATGTACCGCTGGAAATTGCTGAGACAGATGGATGAAGCTGTTCAGCGGCTTGAGAAGAACGAGACATAGATCTGAGGTATCATACCTCAATTGCTCTGTCACGAATGATCCCCACAAATCCTGAAATTGATGCAGCAGCACCGAGTATAATCATCAGCCGGGTTTCGGTATCCGGTTTGATAGGTATGAGCTTGTTGAGGTAGGTTGACAGCAGGTAAATTTCTTCAATACCGATGTAGAGCAGCGTGATCCCCAGCAGAAGAAAAAGTAAGGAAATAATTTTTTTGTGGATCATAGGGAATTAGTGATCAACGTTGCATATATGTTAGTTTAAACACCATCTGCTCGTATGAGCGTTCGTGACACTTTTGGAATATAATTTACGCTCTATAAAAAACAGTGGCTAATAACGAGATGCATTTGGGACTGCCAATCGCCGAAAAAATAATATTGGATGTGAATGGGTTGTGATTCATACTCTCGGAGAAGAACGAGCTGAAGCACACCTCAACGTGGAAAAAAGTCAGGTTTCATAAAGCGATCTCATTTATCTACATTAGCTATAGTATCGTGTTAATGGCAAGTTGTAGCTTGCGAATCTTTGGTTGAGTTACCCGTGAATAATAAGATTATCCAGTAAGACTCGACTCTTCGAAAAACTCACCTCGAATTCGTTCTGGGCTATATGATATTTTTATTAGCGATACCATACCAGGCTTACTGGTTCTCATTAGCTTTTTTAAAAGCACAGACCTTTTAAACTAACCTGCTTTATGAATTCAATCACCCGAAAAGAGATGATCAGCCTACTGTCGGCAGATACGGTGGGAGCCGGTGTCTCATCATTTTGTGTTCACTGCCGTCTATGACATCTAACAGAAAAAATGCCGATCCGCTTGATTTGAATGGAAATATTAATCACTCCGTGTGCCGGTGGATATTTAGCCGGCTTTCGCTAGATGAACTTTGCCGGGCCGTGAAAGAGATCGGATTTTCAGCAATCGATTTGGTGGGGCCGGCTGAATGGGATATTCTGAAAGAACACGGAATCGATTCATCGATGTGTAATGGTGCGGAAATCAGCCTGGAAGAAGGATGGTGCGAGCCCGATTATCATAGCAAGCTTATTGAGAGCTACACAAAACACATAGATCTTGTGGCGGATGCAGGTTATAAAAATCTGATCTGTTTTACTGGCAACAAGCGTGGAATGGATGATGAAACGGGCCTTCAAAATTGTGTAGCCGGCCTGGAGCAGATTATGGGTCATGCTGAGCGCCGCGGCGTTATTATTCAGCTTGAACTGTTCAACAGTAAGGTCAATCATCCGGATTATATGGCTGATAACTCACCATTTGGGGTTGAGCTTTGCAAGCGATTGGGATCACCCAACTTTAAGCTGCTGTACGATATTTATCACATGCAGATCAGTGAAGGCGATATCATACGAACGATCCGCCAGGACCACCAGTGGTTTGGCCACTACCATACGGCAGGCGTTCCCGGCCGCAATGAGATTGATGAAAGCCAGGAGCTCTACTACCCGGCTATTATGAAAGCCATTGTTGATGTCGGATTTGATGGATACGTTGCACAAGAGTTTATTCCGACTCAGGAATCAACAGAAGAAAATTTAGCGATGTTGCGTGATGCTGTGAGACGGTGTGATGTTTAGAATGAGGCTGAGGTTCTTTGTTGCTAAATTTCCTCAGCCTCAACCTATTCCGCAAAGGCAGCCCAACCTGCGACAACGAAAAGGTTACTGTAGGCTGAGGTTCTTTGTTTCGGCTCCCCTCAGCCTCAACCTTCTCCGAAAAGGCAGCCCATCATGCGACAACGAAAAGATTACTGTAGGCTGAGGTTCTTTGTTACGGCTCCTCTCAGCCTCAACCTATTGTGATGTGGCAGCTAGCTTTATATCCGTTGATAAGACTACTAAGGCTGAGGTTCTTCGAATCAACCTCCCTCAGCCTCAACCTATTCCGCAAAGGCAGCCAATAACGCATCAAAACTAAAACTGCATAAGACTGATGTTCTTCGATGCAACACCCAAAAAACTAATCCCCCATACAGATACCAATGTCACGGGCGGTTTGGATGGTGTCGCCATCTAATGGGACTAACTTCATTTTGTTTGCTACATCAGAAATAGGGATGCGTGTGATGCAGTTTTTTTGCATCACAATCAGTTTGTTGAAATCTTTCTGGGCAATGGCACGGATTGCAGCAGCTCCAAACCTGAGGGAAATCAGCCGGTCGTATGTGCTGGGTGTACCGCCGCGCTGCAGGTGCCCAAGCACGATGGAGCGCGACTCTTTTCCCGTCTGTTCGCTCAGTGTTTTTGCTATATATTCGTCCGCACCTCCAAGCTGCTCAGACTGACCTAAAGTTTTACCTTTTACAAAGTGAGACTCGCCTTTTTCAACAGCGCCCTCAGCTACTACAACAATTGTGTACATGCGTCCGCGTGCTTCCCTGTCTTTTATTTTTCTGATGATCGGCTCAAACTCATATTCAACTTCGGGAATAAGGATCACATCAGCTGAAGCTGAAAGGCCGGAGTGAAGGCCAATCCAGCCGGCATATCGTCCCATTACTTCTACAACCATAATCCGTTGATGAGACTCAGCCGTGGTTCTGAGTTTGTCGATCGCTTCGGTTGCTGTGGACACCGCGGTGTCGAACCCGAGCGTGACATCGCAGCCCCAGATATCGTTATCAATTGTTTTTGGGATTCCGACAATTCTGAGTCCTTTTTGTGTAAGTTTGTGAGCAATCTTCATCGATCCGTCGCCGCCAATAGCGATTAGCGCATCAACATTATGTTTTTTGAATACCTCAACTGCTTCATCAGACCGATCCTCAAGTCCCCAGCTGCCATCCTCTTTTTGGTAGGGCATTTGAAACGGATTTCCGCGATTGGCTGTGCCGAGAATGGTTCCGCCAAGCATAGTAATTCCTCTTACCTTATCCGCTGTAAGAGGAATGAATGGGTTATCGGAATAGAGAGATCCGTAGCCGTTTTTTATGCCAACGACTTCCCAGCCTAAACGGTGAGCCGCCAGTGTTGCCGCCCTGATTGCTGCATTTAATCCCGGTGCATCGCCACCGCCCGTGTTGATAGCTATTTTCATAAAAAGATGTTTGTGATTGAAGTAGATTTAGATCAATTCAAAATAGGAATACTAAAGATGATGTTAAGAGAAAACTTTCAATTGGCTGTAGTGAGGTTGAAAATTTAAGCATAATGTAGACAGTAAATGACTCTTAGATGCCATCTAAGAGTCAAAACGGAGGAAACAAAGAGGGATCAGTTATTATCGATGTGAACTAAATGTTTCATTCAAATTCCGGAGAAGTTATGAACAATACAAAAATAGTAACAACTTTCATTGTGGTGACAAGTATATGTCTGATTGCTTTTATAGTATCTTCATGTAACGAATCACAAAGCACCATTTCTGATACAATATCCCAGCAGGAGTTCTCTCCTGAAGCCTCCGAACTGGTTGTAAAAGGGGGGGGCAATCTTGTGGAAGTCACAACAGGACACGATCATGATGCAAACCTGCACACATTTGATCTGAATATTGATAAAGTTCCAGAGGGTTGGACTCGTTTTCAATTGACAAATGCTACGCACGCAGATCATTTCTTTCTGCTGTATGAAGTTCCAGAGGCAGCAATAGACGCTGCATCGAATGCAAATCAGTCTGTATTGGACCACTGGTATGATACGGTCACATACCCATTTCAGACAGAGTGGAATCCGTATTTCGAAGGATCGATAGGGTGGGGTACATTCGTAAATAATCTGTTCGGAGCCGTATTGAGTTCGGCACCGTGGTTTCCCGACGCAGTCATCATGGGAGGTCCCGGAATTACCGCGGCCGGCACCACGTCACAAACGACTGTCTACCTTGAAGAAGGTCTTTATATTGCCGAATGTTACGTTAAAGATGAAAATGGTGAGTTTCATTCTTTTAACGGTATGCTTGCGATGCTGGAAGTAACTGGTGAAACGTCCAAAGAGCGTGAACCGAGAGCTACGATGAAAGTTTCAATCTCATCTCAGCAAGGTATCGAACACCCGGAATCTGTGCGGCCAGGTAAGCATACGGTTGCTATAAATTACGAAGATCAGGCCATTTATGGTCATTTAGTTGGTCATAACGTGCAACTGGTTCGTTTTGATGACGGGTATGATTCGGCACTTTTGAGCGAGCTGGAAGCATGGATGGATTGGTCTGATCCGGATGCGTTTATTGATAATTCACCGGAAGGAACCACGTTTCTTGGTGGAGCCATGGAGATGACGGAAGGAAGTACGGCATACTACACTGTTAATTTAAAGCCCGGAACCTACGCATGGATTGCGGAGGTGCCAGACGCGTCTGAAAAAAATATGCTAAAAACGTTTTCTGTTCCTTTTGGCAGAAATATGAAGTAGTAATTATTAAAAAATAGAGCCTGTCGGTTACTAGATCGGCAGGCTCCATTTTTTTGATATTCAATCAACAAATAAATAGATCTTTCGAATGTACTTTTCCTGCCTTAAATCAAAGCGGAGAACAATTCCTGCGATCAACAAAAAAGAGCGAAAATCAGTCAAACTTAATGTTTTTATTTAGATCGTGCCTGACCATTTGTTTAAATCTTGGGTGATCTCTAATAGAATCAAAAATAGGATCGACATATGTTCGATTAATTCTGAAGTTTATTCTGTTTTCAAGATTTTCCAATACTTCATCAGTTTGGCCGATAAGTAGTAAAGAATACAATGTAGGAGGATTGGGGAGAGGATTTTCATTAATACTTTGAAGAGTTTTTGCCTTGTTGCCCATAGCAGCAAAAACGACGGTTTCTTTCCACCCGGTGTTGGCTCCCCAGATTTCATCTAAAATAGAACTACCTCGCTCAATCATGGAGATAGCTTCCTCGTCCTGTCCATTGTTGAATAGCTCCTGGCTTTTTTTAAGCAGAGCAAGACTCAGGTGTTTTTTAGTTATTGGGTTAGGACTGCCGAGATTGATAGAAGTCTCAAGCTCCAGGATCGCTTTTTCATATTTTCTTGCGCAATAGTAGGTATATCCTAATCCGTGATGAGCGTACCAGGATAATGGGTCAACTGCTACCGCTTTTTCCATATGGATCAAAGCTTCTTCAATATTTCCCTGAAATAACAGATGAAAACCATACCCTCGTCTTACATCACTATTATTGGGATTTAATGATAATGCTTTTAAAAACTTGTCTTCACTTTGCTCCCAGTCGCTGTGAATGCGCTGGTATATGATGGCTTGCGCAAGGTATGCTTCGACGACGTTTGGATTAATAGAAATTGCCTTGTTTGCTGATTGAAGAGACAAATCTGCAGCTTGTCTTAATTTTATTCCTTCAACTCCAACCACATTAAACTCAAGTGTGGATAAAAGGCCCGCATAATAGTAAGCAAGGGCAAGACTACCATGGGCCGGGGCAAATGTTGAATCAACTAAAATAGATTCCTTGAATAAATCGATTGATTCCATGATACCTTCAGGCTCATGAATATCCAGCAAGTGTTTAGCTTGTAAGTAGATCTGGTAAGCGAAATCATCTACGTTTTGATTAGGAGAGTACTCGGAATTTTCATGCGGTATGAGCTCTGTTTGCAAAGCATTTGCAATTCTCGCCGCAACTTCACTCTGGATATCAAGGATGTTCTCAATTTTTCGGTCATAAGTATCTCCCCAAAGATGCCGGTCCGTTTCCGCATCAATCAGTTGTGCAGTTATACGCACTTCATCCCAATGCCGCTGGACACTTCCTTCAACGACTGAAGAAACCCCAAGCTCTCGGGCAATTTCCTGAATACTTTTATCGGAATTCTGGTACCGCATAACAGATGTACGCGATGTAACAGACAAATCAGCAACACGGGCCAACTTTGAGAGAATTTCTTCTGTGATTCCAAGGCTAAAATAGTCGGTACTATCCGGAGAGTTTATATACGTAAATGGAAGAACCGCAACTGATTTGTCCCCGGCCTGAAACGCAGATTCCTGGTTGAAAATATTTCTTCCAATGAACCACGCTATCAGAGCAATCGTCAATAGGATTAGAGTGTATCTGAATAGTGTTGTATTGCTGCGATCAGCACTGGCTTCAGATCGCTTGTGGAGCATGTTTTTGGAATTTGCATCGGTGTTCTGACGGTCACTCTTATTTCCTTCTTCATCTGAGGAAGAGGAGCTCTTGGTTTTATTGGTTTCAGCCCGTTGATTAGCTGAGTGAATGGTTGAGAGACTTTTTACGTAGCGTGTCAGGTCTTGTGATGGATTTGAATCCAAATCCGATCTGAGGCGTTCGGCATACTTTTCATATACCTGCTTTGCTTTGTCGGGCCGTCCGGTAGCGACCAGAAACTCAATAAAACGGTGATGGTCCGTTTCTGAGTAAGGCGTTAAATTAGCTGCTTCTTGTGCATATTGGTTGGCAATATCGAGATGCCCTGATTCTTTCTCCTTTACGGCGAGCTTCCAGCATAGTTTGCGATACTCGTCTTTTAAACTCTCGCGTTTTCCATCAAGCCAGTCCTGAAAATCATTTGACACATGATCTACATGGAAACCGGCGAGAAGTTCACCTTTATAGAGACTATATGCCTCGTATAGATCATTTTGATTAAGTGATTTTTGAAAAGCAAGAGCGTCACACCAAATCAAATCTGTGTTTGCCTGTATTTCCTCTGACCCTCGATTTAAGACCACATCTTTACCGAGAGCTTCCCGAATATGGTATAGAATATTGCTCAGTGAATTTCGGGCGCTTTTTTGACCTGAGTCTGGCCACAACATGGCCAGCAAATTATCTCTCCGATGATATCCATGTGGTTTAACTAAGACAAGGTAAGCAAGAAGTGAGATTCTCTTGGCTCCTTTTGGAACCGATTGATCAAGAGTGTGATCCTCTTTTCGAATTCTTAAAGGGCCCAGTAACTGAAGTTTGATCATATCGGTGTGGCTGATCTCCTGTTCAATGTTAATTAACAAAAGATGAGTGAATAGTGGAAGGAATATTCTCAATGACTACGAGATGTCCAATATATTTTGCAATTCCTGAAGAAATACGCTTAAAATTAAGTGTCGGAAACTCAATTAATTATCAATAATTAAGGAGGCTGTCGCTAAAATTTTAAAAAAATATTGATAGAACAGCTAATGAGATGATCAGTGGCTGGATAAATTCTTTGAAAAAGAAAGGGTTTAAAAAAGAGTATTAATTGTTGAAATAATAATGAAATACTGCAATCTGTTAAGCCAGACTCTTGTATTTTAAGAGTCTTTATTTGTTATTGATCGCACATTGTTTTGGATTCGACCAATTAAAAGCTATAATAAATAAAATCAGTAATTGAACGTCTTAAAAAGGGGATGACATGACAATCAACGAGATCAAAGAACAGCTGAAAGATGCGGATAAACCGGTAGCCAAATCATTTCACGTGGGTGAAAAGTTTAAGGTTTTGCTGTTCGGATTCAATAAAGGAATGAAACTTGAAGACCATAAAGCAAAACATCCGACTAAATTACTTGTGCTTGAGGGTGACCTCATCTATCATATGGAAAAGAAAGACATTCGCCTGAAACAGTACGATGAAATCGATATTCCGGCCAACGTGACACACTCGCTTGGAGCACTAAAGGAGAGTCTTGTGTTATTGACACAGGGGTGATGTGTTGGTCTGGTATGTGAGATTATTACCGTCATCGCGGACCCCGAACCGCGATCTCCCATTTTTGTAACGGGGAAGGATTTGCCGGTGTCAGATGTACAGTTCAAACGAGTAAGGGATATGCCGGCTCAAGTCCCGGATGAGCAAAAAAGTGAACCCAACGACCTGGTTTGCACAAATAACAAAAAGACACCCCAACCCAATGAGGTGCCTTTCTGGGAACTTGAAGAGGCTATGATGCTGTGTTGTCGAACAGATCTTTATTGACGATTAAGATCAGCGGGATCGCAAACAGCCAGTGGCGAACCATCGATCCGATGGCCATGTCCACACCCATATTAAGCCCGGCAACTCCCGCACCCAGCAACGGGAACATGAAGAACCAGACCAGGGCGATGGTTTCACCTGTCATGAAAATGAATGGGCGAAGCCAGTTTGGGCCTATCAGCGATGGTGCTATACCAGAGTAAAGGACCGCCAATAATATACCGTTGCTGTAGTGGCCAAATACCCCGTAAGCCAGTCCAAGGCCTGTTTTTTCTCCCAGGAGGGCAGGAATATCCCACCACCCCGAGCCTGAAATTAATCCAAAGATGTCGAATAATACTGTTCCGGCAATGCCGGCTAATATTGCTTTTGTCCAGTTGATTTTATGCATGGTTATCCTCCGTTAAACAGTTTGTGGTTCAGTTCGGTCCAGGGTAGGTGCTTCCGGAAAATCGACCGGAATCTGCGTGACATTATGCAAGAGATTGGTTGTTGTTTTTTCGCCAACATTCAGAATAACATCCACCAGGTTCTCTTTTGTATAGCCTGCATCAAAAAATACCCGGAGAACATCATCAGAAATGACGCCCCTGTTGCCTGTGATAGCTTTAGTGAGTTTTACTATAGCATCAAGTTTCCCGTTGAACCCCGCTGTTCCTTTACGCAACTCTATGGTTTGATCTTCTGTAAACCCGTTCATTTTACCCAGTTGAGTATGAGCGGCCTGGCAGTACACGCACCCGTTTACCTGGCTGACAATGAGGTTGATCGCCTCTTTTTCTTTGTTACTTAGAGAGGTTTTGCCGTTAGCAAACGAGAGGTATCTTGCAGGCGTGTTGTCAGACAGCGCATAGGTTGCATAAATATTAGGAACAAACCCGAGTTTGGATTCAAGATCATCAAAGATGGCTCGGTTTTGTTCAGTTACATCGTTTTTTATCGGAACATTAAATGGTCTCATGGTTTTGTTGGTTTATGAGTTGTTTGTTTAATTCACTCATAAACTACCTGATGTAAGACCGTTAAAAAATGGCAGGACGTCACCCGCTATTGTCAATACTTCCTATTGTGGGATGACTGCTTTGTTATTCTTAAACTCAGTCGTGGTGGTTCCGGTCTGTTTCTTGAAAAGCTTGCTAAATTGGGCCGGATCATCATATCCAAGCTCAAGACCGATTTGTTTTGAGGATTTGTCGGTATACAGAAGCATTCGTTTTGCTACGAGGATGACCCGGTTATGAATCACCTCAAGGGGAGTGTATTCTGAATTTTTGCTGAAGACATTCGCGATGGTTTTTGGAGATTTGAATAGAAGATCAGCATAGTCCGCCACCTTCTTTTTGTTTTGTAATGTTCTTCAACTTGTACGTTGTAATGCCTTATCAGGTCAATTTCTGTTTGATTGTCGCCATTTTGAACAATCTGGTTATTCGCCATACGGGTACAGCGAATGATGAACCGTTTCAACAAAATGCGCAGCATCTCTTCCTGTCCCGTATCATGGATGTCGAACTCTTCAGATAATACACTGAAAAGCGTTCGAAGTGTTGATGATTCACTGTCAGACAAATCGAGGATTGGGGTAAAATCTGATCCAAAAAACAGAAGTCCATTACAGCTAACTTCGCTGTCATTTGTATGAATACAGTAAAATTCCCGGTTGAAAAGAAGAAATTTCAAATCTGATTCAGAATTGTCAAATCGTAAATTGTACATGTAGGTAGTACACAATATACTGGAATGCTGGAGGGTGATTTGCCTCCCATCAACATGAAATATCATTGGCTTACCTTCATCATTCCAGATAAACATGAGAGGTTTTTTTGATTCCACTATGTCTGATGGAAATTCTGTTGAAATGGCAAAAAATGATCCATAACGGGAGTCCTCAAAAAATTTTATCATACTGCTTTGCCGGCTTTATTAAGTAAATGCCAATAGCTGCGTATTTATCACTGTTAGCTCCTAATTTTACTCAAAAAAAAAGGGGGACACCATTTTGAATGTGACAGGATAAAATCTCCCCTCAGAAGGGACATCTGACTCTCAGCTGTTTAAGTATCAGGCATATAGATCAACTAATTTACAAACTGTTTTCGGTAGCCACTAATTTTGCCCAAAAACGGGCAACACTATTTGAGAGGTGACAGGATGTGTTTTCCGATCCGGAACTACTATTCGTTTTGAGGGTATGTGTACGGTATTACAGGTAGAATTAAATTTCAAAAGCACCTCTTCAGGTCGTGATGCATCCATGGATTTGATCTTTCATAAACCCGTCGACTGAATTCATTTCTTCTGTGTAATCATTCGCCTTGGGGCTCTTGGATTATCTGCGCTAACTAACCCCACACTGCGCGCCGTAAACACCACGGCGCTTGTATGGGGCTACGAAGCTGCCGTCCCTATTGGGACTTTCTGTTACGCGCAGGCTCGAAACCACACATAACCGGATGTAGATTGGCAGGGGATAATTCACGTGCATATTAAAATAAAACATCGATTTTAGCCTAAAACAGTGCTTTTAAAATCTGTCATCGGTAGCCGCTAATTTTGCCCAAAAAGCAGGGCAATACCATTTAAGAAGAGACAGAAATAGTAGCAAAGCTCTACTTCATAATCAGTTATTAGGATACAGCCCTCCGGCCTTGATGGGTTGAGAGATAGCAGGGGTTGCACCACAGCCCTAACTGCGCCAAGGCTTCGGAGGGCAGGCACGGGAAAAATCGCAATGATCGTTCACGCAGTGAGCATTCTCATTGTGTAACCGTGCGGGGCAAACCATGCCCGGAAGCCATCATAGCCGGGAGTTTTTTCCACAACGGGAGAAAACGTGATGGTTAAAATCTGTCATTGGTAGCCTCTAATTTTGCCCAAAATCGGGCAACACTATTTCAAAGGTGACAGAGATTATAGTCCCCTCTCGAGAGGGGATTTAGGGGTGTGTTCGTAAAGGCAATAAGCATTGAATAAAGCCCAATAACATTACTTTTATCAATCTGTCATCGGTAGTTGAACTCTGGAAATAAATCTGTCATCGATAAATTTCAGTATTGGGATAGAATACCATCCAGGCAAAAGCAAAGTAGTCGCCGTATGTTTTAGTTTCAAGCTGCTCGCCTTTTAGCGGACCCTTTACAGCCTTTCCGCTAATGCTCCATTTGCTTTCAGTTTTTGTGTCTTTGATGGCATCATTTTCCCATTTAAACTCCAGCGTATCTCCTTTGACCACAGGCGAAAATACGCCTGTTGCCCCATCATCACGGGATTGTTGAATTCTTCGATTATCCATCGCGGATGCCATACCTTCCACATGAAAAATGACGATAGGCTCACCATTAATGACATCCTGAATGACCCGTTCTTCTGATGTCTCAGAATATGGATATGCTCTGGAGGCCTCACCAGAACGAACACCAATCACTTTTTCCATCGGCGGGAGTTTATCCGTTAACTCATCCTCATCGAGTAAAAAGGGGGAATTATTAATGTCATCGTAGCCGGCGTACGGATTTTCACCATAGTTTCTATTATAGCCTGTGTTCCGGGAGAGCACCCGTGAGTCTGGAAATGAATTTCTGAACTGCTCAAACGAAATAAGCTGACTCGGTATGATGGTGAGTTCGGTGCCTGTGTAATCGCCCACCAGGGCTTCGCCGGAAAATTGCTGCCAGAGACTTTCCGTTTTGCGGTCGTACATAATCATGTCGGAATGCCGCAGAAAACCGGACACTCCAAATCTTAGAGTTTCACCATCAACACGGCGGTCGAAGACGATAGCGGAATAGCAAAGCGGACAAAATGTGACAGCCACCGGAACCCCGCCAAGCTCATCGTTTGCAATTTCATGCCAGATCAGGATCTGAAGGGGATACGCCCGTGCCTCGCCGTTAACTTCGAGTGATATGACAGGCTCGTTGGATGCGAGCCATTCTGCTGCATCGGCCTGAGAAACAAATTTGGGGTCATCGATCGATGGAATGCCGTCCTTGCCTGGACCACCGGCCTTAAGGTCGTCGAGATCGATACTTCGCTTATCGGTATTTGTATCAAAGCCGCTAAGCTGCTGTGAGTGTAAAGGATGGAAAGCAATGCTTAAAAGCATCAGCAGCAGGCCAAAAAATCTGAAGATATTGTAAAACATACTGTTTGGGTCTAATTGTTTTATTTGCAATAAGAAAAAAAAGAAGGGGCGATGCATAACAATTAAGTAACAAACGATCGCGGTTTTATCATATAACTGATAAAATGAATAGTTTGTTGTTGTTGCAAAAACAGTCAATCGATAACATCGGAGTGCATAATGCCGCATATTGAAACAGTAACTTTCGAGGAAGCCGAAGGTGAACTAAAACAAATTTACGAGAACCTGGTTGAATCGAGAGGGAAGCTCGCAGAAGTGCATAAAATACACAGCCTGAACCCCTCGGTTCTTGTTGCACATATGGAGCTCTATATGGCAGTTATGTTTGGTAAATCACCACTCAAGCGATACCAGCGGGAAATGATAGGTGTGGTGGTGTCAGCAGCAAATAATTGTGACTATTGCGTGAATCATCATGAACAGGCGTTGCTTGCGTACTGGTAAGATGAGGAACGAATAAAAATGATTTCAGACCCCGGGGATAGGAAAAATGCCGAATTGAATGAGGCTGAGTTTTTGCTGTGTCAGTATGCCGATCAGCTAACCAAAGCTCCAGCAAAGGATACAACAAAACTCATTCAGGAAATTCGAAAATCCGGACTTACCGACCGTGCTATTCTTGATGCCACGCAAGTGATAGCCTACTTCAATTTTGTCAATCGAATGGTTCTGGGACTCGGGGTTGAATTTACCGATGAGGAAATGAAGGGGTATAAGTATTGATGGTGTTAGCGCGAGCCACTGAAGTCTTAAATTAAAAACTGATAAACTGATAAACTGATAAACTGTTGAACTGTTTAACTGTTTAACTAACAAACTGATTACTCAGCAAGTGCCACGCCTTCGCTATTTGATGCTTCCAGCAACATGTTTACCCGTTCCATAAAGCTGCTGGCATTCAGGTAACCAACCACGCGGGCATCTTCAATCTCTTCGCCGCCGGGGCCAATAAATACAATTGTGGGTACGCCTGCCACTTCAAACCTCTCTCTAAGATTCTGTGAATCTTCGGATTCGTAATTGGTCATGTCTACCTTAAATCTCCTGAAGTTCTGAGTAGATTCAATCACGTTTTCATCCACAAAGGTAGACCGTTCGAGTTCGAGGCAGGGTATACACCAGTCGGCATAAAAATCCATTATTACGGGCTGGTTGTTCTCAATAGCTTCTGTATATTTTTCGTCGCTGTACGGCTCCCATTCGATTCCTTCTTTTTGAAGGTTCATGATCATCATGACTCCTAAAGCAAGCATTGCTGCACCCAGTCCCCATTTAATGCGGGTGAATGTTTTGATGCCTTTGCCGGATGATTCCAGAAATCCAAGATAAATACCGCCAATGATGACCGTGGCGATGATCATGTGAAATGAGTAGCCTGGGAAGAAGGCAAGTGCGATATAGAACAAAGCAACTCCCACCAGGACCACACCGAAAATCTTTTTCACCCAAACCATCCAGGTGCCGGATTTCGGCATTTTAGACAGCAGACCGCTAAACGTTCCAAGTATCAGGTACGGGAATCCTAACCCAAATGCCATCACAAAGAAAATGGTGAATCCGAAAACCGGGTCACCTTGTGATCCTACAAATGCCAGCAATGCAATAATGGGGGGGCCGATACAGGGGGCTGCAAATACTCCGACCACCAGGCCGGAGAAGAAATGGCCAACAACGCCGCCGGTTTTACGCTGAGTGCCGCTGAGCGACTGCATCCAGGAGGAGGGTGGCTGGAGCTCATAAAGTCCAAACATGCTAAGGGCGAGTGCGAAAATGAGAATACCGATTCCGGCCAGTACAATTGGGCTCTGCAGCCAGCTTCCGAACAGTGCCCCTGTAAAAGCCGCGGCAACACCAAGAATGCTGTACATAAATACGATTCCCATCACATATACAAACGCCATGAAAAACGAGCTGCTGAGTTTACTTTCACTATCGGAACTGTTTCCGAACAGGGAAACGGTCACCGACATCATGGGGTATACGCAAGGTGTAAGATTGAGCGCGAGGCCGATCAAAAAGATGCCCGCAAATGCCCAAAAAAGGCCTAAGGAATCGAATAGCGCCTCGATTTCACCGCCGCCACGTGCAGAGAGTGCATCTACAATGGAACCCCCGGATGTTTCGATACTCTCAAAAAATTCGGTGTTGAGCGGCTGGAATCCTGTGCCTGCCGCAGAAACTTCCACCGGCACAGAGACATCAAGAGTAACAGGCGCAAGGCACACTTCGTTATCGCAAGCCTGGATTCTAAGCGATCCGTTTAGTTCATAACTTCCCGGGTCAATCGACTCCGACGCAAAAACAGAAAATAGAATCGGAGCTTCGCCTTCAAATACATCAACCGGGACGGGTGAAAATTCAAAGTTGTAGGTTTTTGGATTTGGGTACTGAAACGCGGTTGCCGTCAGCTGGTCGGTTCCACTGATTGTAAGCTCAGTACCAATTAAAAAATCCTGCCGCGGCTGATTAGAGTTTACTTTCCATCCCTCTTCAAGATTGAGCAATACCCCGTACTGTGCCGAGCTGCCCGCCGGGATTACATTTTGAGACTTGACGATCTTTATATCAACTTTTGATGCACTTGATACAGCAGATGATTGTGCAGCCAGCTGAGAGGTGGTAACCAGTGCTATCAGGGTAAAAAGTGATAACCAGCGTTTAAACGTAAACTGTGGCATTCGTTGCGTTTATAAAATTAAGTTTGATAAAAAATTTGATGCCGTGAACTCGACCAACACCCGACGTTGGCTTTTGCATTCCATTAAGAAAACATCCAATCAAATTATTTATTGTTCAGTTTCATTAATGCCATCAACCAGGTTTTCTTTTGCTCTCCTGTAAGTTGGACAATTGAGATAGTAGCACAATTTTTTGAAGTTTTAAAGAAGATGATCTACCCATTCTATCAAAAGTGGTTCATTTCCCCGATCCTCTGGTCGGAAAAGATGAAAGTCCACCTTCCCCATATGGGATGCTGCGGCAGAAGGGGTCACTCCAGAATAAACTCCATATTAATAATTGGCATAATTTCAGACGTCTCATTCTCAGGAGGATTCCGGTATCCAAACTTTAAATGTGGTTCCGGTTTCCAATGGACTATCAACAGAAATTTTGCCGCCATGAAGGCTAAAAATTTTTTGAGCGATTGCAAGACCGAGCCCGGCATTTGAATCGCTTGATCGGCTTTTATCAGCCTGGTAAAACCGGTCAAAAATATGAGGTAGGTCCGACTCCGGGATTCCTGAACCACTGTCACAAACCTCAAGCCGAACATTTGTTCCGTCTTTTGAAAAGGTGATGGACACTTTTCCGCCTTCCGGGGTATGTTCAATGGCATTGTTAATTAGATTTGCAATGGCCCTGTTTAACAGACCTATATCTGCCGTGATATAGGAGTTGGGCTGCTCTGGAAAGCCTGCAGATAGTTCAATATTTTTCTTAGCGGCGATGGGTTTAAACTGAAGGGCAATATCTTGCACCAGCTCAGCTACCGATACTGACTCGAGCGCCGGTTTAACTTGTTCCGCATCCAGTTTTGAAAGATCAAAAAGGTCGCCAATCAGTTTATTGAGTCGCTTGGTATTCCCGAGGGCCGTTTCAACATATTGCGTAAACTGTTCACGGGTGAGATCTTCGCCTTTGAGCTGAATCGTTTCCAGGTATCCCTGGATAGATGCCAGCGGACTTCGTAAATCGTGGGAAATGTTTGCTACAAGCTCGCGGCGCAGCTGGTCAGATTTTCTAATTTCCATCATATTATGATAGAGATTATCCGCCATACTGTTGAAACATCTTGAAAGATCTGAAAGCTCGTCATTGCCTTTTACGGGAATCCGCTTTGTTAGCTCACCCCGTTCAAAGTCCGCAACAGTAGATTTGATAACATCGAGGCGCTGTGTGAGCTGCCTGAATAGTATGAGTCCTACAATAAGACTTATAATCAGGGCCAGGCCAATGATGATCAGTGATCCTCTGGTAATATAGCTTTCCGAAAGCACGGCAAAGGTTTCACTGAATTGCTCGCCCTCAAGTACTACATAAAGATAACAACCTTGTGATCCCATAATACTGATGTGCGCGGCGCTGAATGGCTTCATTTGACCGGGGTTGAGCGGGTCGGCAGCGAGTATGGGCAACGGCTCTCCGGCTATAAAATCATCAAGCGGTTCCACGTCAACGGTCGCGTTCGCGACGTTTATTTTTTGCTTTGATGCAGGTATCGAGCTTTTAATTTTTCCTTCACCATTCAGGAGATAGAAGTCGAATTGAGGATTTGTGCCACGAAGCCTGGTCAGTAAGGCTTCAATTTTTTGCTGGTTAAATTCATCTTTTACAATTGGCTCAAATGATTCAACGAGTGTTGGCGCAAGGTCGTGATTGATCTTTTGCAGCGACTCCTGAGCTACCTTGGAGGAGGCACGAATACTTATAAACGCCACAATCATTCCAAACACCACCAGGATAATGGAGAATATGACGGCAAGTTTCGTGTAAAAACTACGCATGATTTGCTTCCTTTTCTATATCTGTAAAACGGTATCCCACGCCCCAGACAGTTTTAATGTAATCGGGCTCGGACGGATCATCCTCGATTTTACTTCTCAGGCGATTGATATGTGAATTCACGGTGTGGCTGTATCCTTCATAACTATACCCCCAAACGATGTTCAGTAGCTCTTCCCGGCTGTAGGCCTTCCCGGGATTTGAAAAGAATAGCAGCAGGAGATCATACTCTTTACTTGTAAGTTCTATCATTTCACCCTGCAGAGAAACCCGTCGTTTATCGGGATCCACGACCAGGTCTTTGTAACTGAGTTTTGATTGTTTCGCAGGGGTTGATGCCGTATTTGACCGCCGAATTATTGCTTTCACACGAGCCAGGAACTCACGAATGCTGAACGGTTTCGTCATGTAATCATCGGCACCAATTTCAAGGCCAAGAACTTTGTCGACCTCTTCTGATTTGGCTGTAAGCATGAGAATAGGGACCTGCTTATTTTTGGATCGGATTTCCTTGCAAACGTCAAACCCATCCATTTTTGGCAGCATTACATCGAGAACAATCAGTGACGGCTCTTGTTGATTGAAAGCTTCAAGGGCCGCTTCGCCGTCCATTGCCGTCTGAACCTGATACCCCTCATCTGATAAATTGATCTCAAGAAGATTAACAAGGTCTTTGTTATCCTCTACGACAAGAATTGATTCGTTGGTGTGTGACATATCAAAATCTCTTTTCTTTAAGAATAATGAGAATATTGTACAAAACAAGTGAAGATTCATCACGGGTTCGTAACAAATTGGGTGGTTGGCTCAAAAGACCTTACAGCATTTACGCGGCTTTTTGCGGACTTCTGTCAGCGTCGCTAGGTACCTCGGGTCGCCGACCCGAGAAGGTTTATAAGTCTCAAAATTACCCGAATCGAGAACAAGCCGGCCGTAAGGCAACGTCTATAAATTAAGTGTCATTTGCTCGTTTTCGATCGTTTCTTAATCGTACAATCGTAGAACGCTGATAGATCCCATCCAAAACATCGCATGTCTCATCTGGTCTATGCGAGAATTTTGCTCGAGTTGAATTCGTGTCATTGATCTGATCATTAATGTGGAATAAACATGCCATATTTCCATCTCCGAATACAATCAAACTACAATCAATTCTTAAAGAAACCCGTTAAGTCACGGCCTGTCGGGTTTGATCTACTACGAAATCAAATATTTTGGCATCAACAAACCTAATTAACCGATAGTAAGCTGCCCGTCTTATTTTACAAGCGTTATAGCATGGGTTTTAACGGATGATGGTGACCGAACCATGACGAAATAAACACCTGACGAAAGCCGGCCTCCATCAAATCGAATGGTATGTACGCCTCTTTGTAGCTGACCTTCCTGAAGAAGCCGGACTTCCCGGCCTAAAGCATCATGAACGGAAATACGTACATTTGACCGCTCAAGTGTTGACACGGTTATTGTTGTTGAAGGATTAAAAGGATTGGGGTAGTTTTGAATTCTGAAAGATGCCGGCAACTCGGAGCTTTCAACAATTTCATCGGAGGATGTGGGAATTCTTTCTTGTTTCAGCCACTTGATTCTCGCATAAGATTCGTTAATAGTTGACTCTTGAATTGTCCCGTCACTAATGCGATCAACTACCAGGTTAATGATATATTCAACCAGCGATTGATTATTCCAGATATTGGTGTTGAACAGCAAAATGTCGGTACCGGCGTTTATAGTAGTGACAATTGTTTCCTCAAGCCCGTAATTATTGGAGAGGGCGCGCATAAATAGTTCATCGGTTATGACAACACCATCAAATCCAAGGCTGTCACGCAACATTATGGTAATGGCGTACTCAGAAAGAGACACCGGGTAATTTGTGTCCCAATCCTCATTGTAGAGGTGACCGGTCATGATGGGATCATTGTAACCATTGTCTATGAGCTGTTTAAAAGGGTCGAGCTCAACAGATTTCCAGGTGTTGGTGATATCTGTAAATCCTAAATGCGAATCTGTCTCCGCACTGCCGTGTCCGGGAAAGTGTTTCAGGGCGGTGGCAATATTTCGGCTGTGAAATTCCTCAATGAACCAGCTTGCGTGATTAACAACCGTTTCAGGGTCTGCTGAAAAACTACGGTCGAGAAAGCCAATTGCCGGGCTGTTGGGATTGATTCTCAGGTCAACAACCGGTGCAAGATTAAATGTAAAACCGGCGTCACTCAGCCAGTGAGCCATCAGCTGTGCGACTGCACGGGTAGAATCTTCCGAGTTAAATTCGAATCCCAGGGTTTCCGCGGAATATGTTTGCGCATAGCCATTGGTTTCATCCAGACGGGCAACAATTCCGCCCTCCTGGTCAACTGCGATGAGCAGCCGTTCGTCACTTTTTGTCTGTAGGTCGGAAGTATAGTTTCGAACCTGTGTCGGGTTATCTATATTGTACCCGAACAGTAGAACCCCGCCAAGGTTTCGCTGTTCAAGATCCTCAATCAGCGTTGACTGTGAGAGCTGATCATTTTCAACACCGACCATTATCATTTGACCGATTTTATCTTCAAGTGATTGAGCCTCTGTCTGAGTGGTAATTGCAAATAAGAAAAAAATAAAAGTAATCAGGTAGCTTTGCTTCATGGACAGTTTTAAAGAGCGATGGGCAATAATTAAGTCCCCAATAATAACTGAATTCAGAGGCTGAATGTAACTGGAACCGATTCCATTTAATTGGAGAATACCGCGAAGGTTGCTGGATAGTCAGGTTGATATTAGACCTGACAGCATTTACGCGGCTTTTTACGGACTTCTGTCAGCGTCGCCACGTACCTCGGGTCGCCGACCCGAGAAGGCTTATAAGACTTTAAAAACCCCGACTCCATAATCAGGCGGGCGTAAGGCAACGTCTCAAAAAGCGATTGGCTTTTGCTTGATTTCGAAAATATGGGGCAAGATTCCCTGCAAAACATTGCATGTCTCACCTGATCTGTGCGAGAATTTGGCTCGAAATGAATTCGTGTGATTGATCTGATCATTGATACGGAATAGACATGCCATGTTACCAGACCTGACAACATTTCCGCGCTTTTGGTGGACTTCTGTGAGCGTCAGGCAAAGGGTCCCATCCAAAACATTGCATGTCTCACCTGATCTGTGCGAGAATTTGGCTCGAAATGAATTCGTGTGATTGATCTGATCATTGATACGGAATAGACATGCCATGTTACCAGACCTGACAACATTTCCGCGCTTTTGGTGGACTTCTGTGAGCGTCAGGCAAAGGGTCCCATCCAAAACATTGCATGTCTCACCTGATCTATGCGAGAATTTGGCTCGAAGTGAATTGGTGCAAACGATCTGATCATTGATATTGAATAGACATGCCATGTTTCCAATGCTGACAGGTCTGTTAATTCTATTCCACAAATTCAAAGTTCTCGCCATCAAACAGGCCTTTATCACTCAATTTCAGTTTTGGAATCACAAGCAGTGCCATAAATGATATGGTCATAAATGGAGAATTGAGTGTGCTGCCCAGGTCTATCGCTTTTTGGGTGAGGCGCTTGTAGGCGCCTGCCGTCTCTTCACCGTTCCGGTTGGTCATGATGCCGCCAATAGGAAGAGGGAGACTATCGGTACCGGAATCGTCGCAGACTGCAATTCCACCTTTGCTATCCATTATTTTATTGATAACCTCGGCGAGGTGTTCATCGGATGAACCGACCGCAATAATGTTATGCGAATCATGCGCAACGGAGGAGGCGATAGCCCCGTTTTTGATCCCAAAGTTTTTGATAAACCCAACGGCCGGTTCAGACGTCTCATACCGGTTAACTACCGCCACTTTCAGTATATCGCGATCAGGATCCGGCAAGATGATTCCATCTTCTGCGGTAAGCGTCTCCATTGATTTTTCAGTGATGAGCTCCCCATCTTTTGCCACAATGACCGGAACGGATAGTTCTGATTCCGACGATGACATTCGTTTTTCCAGCTCAGCGGCAGAGACCTTCCGGCTGACAAAATTATTGATGATGTTCGCATCAATGGTATCAAAGAGCACACTGTTATCGCGGAATACGCACATTCCGTTGATCCAGGTTTCAAGTACCTCCATTGAATCAATGTCTTCAAGAATGACAAAATCTGCGGGATCACCGGTTTGGAGCAGTCCCACATCCAGTCCGTAATGGCGGACAGCGTGAACCGAAGAGGCTTGCAGCACGTCAAACAGATCATATCCATGATCAAGTGAGCGTGCCGCAAGGTGGTTAATGTGGCCAAGAATCAGGTCGTCGGGATGTTTATCATCAGAGCAGAACATGATTCTATCCGGATATTCATCAAACAGCGGATGCAGTGCCTCATAGTTTTTTGCGGCGCTGCCTTCACGAATAGCAATTTTCATCCCTGCTTTGATCTTGTCTCTGGCTTCCTTGATAGTGAAACATTCGTGATCGGTGGTGATGCCGGCGCCTGCATACTTAATTGCATCGATTCCTGTTAGCTCCGGAGCGTGACCGTCAACCGGTTTTCCGCGCTTTATGGCTGATTCAATCTTGGCAATGACGTCCGGATCATTGTTAAGGACGCCGGGCCAGTTCATCATTTCTGCAAGGTAAAGAATGTCGTCGCGTTCCAGGAGCTTGTCTATATCGCGGGGAGTAAGCCGGGATCCTGACGTTTCAAATGATGTAGCGGGAACACATGAAGGCGCGCCAAAAAAGAACTTCAGAGGAACCTTGTTGCCATTTTCAATCATATACTCAACCCCCTCAAGCCCGCAGACGTTGGCAATTTCGTGCGGATCAGACACGGTGGCCACTGTGCCGTGACGAACGGCAAGACGCGCAAACTCAGATGGTACGAGCATGGAGCTCTCTATATGAATATGGGAATCGACAAAGCCGGGCGCGATGATACGTTGACCGGCGTCGGCCTCCGGAATCTTTTGAACGGATAAAATGACTCCGTTATGAAACGTAATTTTTCCGGGAAATGAGCGTCGGTTGACGGGATCAAGGATAGTGCCTGTAAGTTCCTGCATGGGTTTGATGGATTCAGGTCGAATGTATGTATTGGTATTAGATGAATGAAGATATGTGAACAAAAAGAGAACCCAAAGAGAAGAGGCTCTAATAAAGGTTTAAAACAAACAGTTTAAAGTTATAGATGAATAAAATTATAAATGGGTTTAAGTAGATTTTAAATCTGTCCGATAACCGAAGGGAAGAGAGTTGCGCCGTAAAACATTAGAAAACATTAATACTAATGTTTTCAAAATGCCCTCTTTTAGTTAAAATATTTCAATGTTCTTTTACAATTTGGGTGTGCGGTTTTGATTCATAAATAGGCATTTTAATTAAATAAAGACCTATTTTTAGCAGATAGGATTAATCAATAAGGTAAGGAGAGAGGGTTGAGAGGTTCTTTTTTCTAATCAATTAATTAAAAAATTTTAATTTAATCTGTAACAAATCGAATCTTTTACACTCTTGTACACAGTAGCAATCTATACATACAGAACAGCAAATCAATTGCAGTTCTCAAACCAATACTAAACAAACAATTCGGAGTACATCATGGGTCAACAACAACTCTTACTCGTAATCTTGGTAACAATCATCGTGGGTATCGCCACGGTCGTAGCAATCAACACCTTCGGCACAGCAGCCGATCAGGCAAACGTAGACGCCGTTAGAAATGACGTAGCAACACTTGCTTCTGCAGCACAGGGCTTCTATATGAGACCAGGAATGTTAGGTGGTGGTAGCAGAACTTTTACTGGACTTTCATTTGATGGGCTTGCTTTTCCAGCTGATGGAGTAACAGCAACACCACTAACTGCACAAAATGAGAATGGAAGATACACAATAGCTGTACTTGCGCCGCAATCATTCTCAATTGTGGCAGATCCAGCAAGTTGTGATGGGTATACTCCCGGAGCTGTTGACGCAGAAGGTGTTCTCACTGGCGGAACAGCTTGCGCCGCAGCAGATCAAATTACAGCAACAGTTGAACCAAATGTATTTGCATTTGATTCTTAAATCAGATTCAATAAATCTAAATTAAGTTAAACCCCTCAGGATAATTTGAGGGGTTTTTTTTATATCAGTAATTCACAATGCAAAAAATAATAATTGGCTTATTACTGGGCTTTCTGATTTTTGCACCATATTTAAATATTCCAGACTATAATTTCTATGATAATAAGCGATTGCTTCAGTTATGTATAATGGGAGGAATCAGTCTAGTAATTCTTTTTGCATCATATTTTAAAAGAGGTAATCTTTCAAAAAAGAATTTCGTCGTAGTCTCTGATTCTTCAAAATATTTTTTTGTAGCCGTTCTATTTTTGTTTAGCGTCGGAAGTATATCGGTCTTATTGAGTGAACGATTTGAATATGCTCTTCTCGAATTTGCTTTTTTATTTCTCCTAATAAGTCTTCTTTTCATTCTCACACCTATAAATCAAAAGAACCATCTCTTTCTTGGTAAGATTATAATAGCTTCAGCTATTTTATATTCGGTATCTTATTTGATGTTGTTCTTTGGTAATTACATTTCTTCATTCTTTAACCCGATGATAACTTTATGGCCTGGCAAATATGATTTTTCAATAATTATAAATGGGATAGAACTACAAGGGAAAGAAACACTGTTCTTTACTCACAAGAGGTTTTTCAATCATACACAAACATGGACAATTCCGATTTTGGTGGGAATTATTTGCTACCATCGGAATAAATTTTCTACCCAATGGGTAATTTCAGCTTTGCTACTTTTATTAACCTCGTTTTGGTGGATGTTAATCTTTGCTTCCGGTGGAAGAGGTTCGGTGCTGAGTTTAATTCTTTCAATTTTTGTTTTAACAATAATATGGCGCAAAGATTTGATCCCGTTTCTAAAATATGGGTCAGTCTCACTTGCTGCCGGGGCCATATTTTATTTCATCTTTTTTAAATTAATTCCAAATTCTAATGGCAACATGCCATTGCTCAGAAGCTCGGACAGCGGTCGACTGAATATGTGGCAAGGCGCTATGGAAAGTTGGTGGCAAAATCCGCTATTTGGAATCGGTCCAATGCATTATTCACAAATTGAGACCGCTCCGTTTTTTGCTCATCCGCATAACTTTTATATCCAGTTTATTACCGAATGGGGGTCTATAGCATTTATTGCCCTGGCGTTTCTAATAGGGTTTCTGATAAAAAATGTGCTGAATAATTATCCAAAGGAGAATCAAAAATTTCAAAGTAAATTCTTATACATATCAGTTTCCTGGGCATTATCTGCTGCATTAATCCATGCTTTTTTTAGTGGAGTTTTCCATACTCCAATGAGCCAAATTTGGTTTGTCCTTATGGTTGCTTGGCTTCTTGGATATAACAGAACCAAAACCACAGTTATCAAAAACTTTGCTAATCAAAGATTAGCTTCAATTGTATATGTTGTTTTGATTCTTGTAGTCGTAGGTCTCGTGCATGACGATATTGCAACTATTTACCAAGGATATGAAAATTATTTATCTAAATATCCTGAGAGCAAATTTTATCCCAGATTTTGGGGGCAAGGTCTTTTTGAATAAAGGAATTAAGGTCTTCAAAATATTATTAAACGCTCATCAAATTGAAGTAAAAGAAATCTAATGTAACGATTCAGGTTGTTGATTCTCTTGTAGTTAGTAACATTCACTAAAGCGGCAGGTTATTCGTTCTCCCGAACGATCAGGGCCGGTAAAACCAACAAATGGAGGAGTATCTATGGGACAACAACAACTTTTATTAATTGTACTGGTCACAATCGTCATCGGCATCGCATCACTTGTCGCCGTCACAACATTTGATTCCGCTGCGCAATCAGCAAACCGTGATGCAC
Source organism: Rhodohalobacter sp. 8-1 (assembly GCF_038150125.1). NCBI lineage: Bacteria > Pseudomonadati > Balneolota > Balneolia > Balneolales > Balneolaceae > Rhodohalobacter > Rhodohalobacter sp. 8-1. The sequence continues at coordinate 174,660 of NZ_JBBVMF010000004.1, forward strand.
TTACAATCGATATCTCTACTCTTGCCTCATCTGCCCAGGACTATTTTTTAAGGCCTGAATCACTAAACGGTGGTAGCAGGTCATTTGACGGATTCATCATCCGGGGGAAACTTCTTCCGGTATCGGGCATCAGCGAGGACGGACTGTTTGCCCAGACAGAAAACGGAACCCTTGAAGTGTTTGCAGTGGCAGGCAGTTCAATTACAATCATTGGCCATCCGTCGTCTTGTGAAGGATACCAGCCGGGAACTGTCGATGGTGACGGAATTCTGGCAACACCGGGAAACTGCAGCGAAGCAAACCAAATCTCGGCAACAGTGGGCAGGCGTGAGATTGTGTTTGAGTAGGATATACCTCGACTGTCGATTGCCCCAGGTTTCACTTTGTGGTTTTTTTCGACTGTCGAGTGGAAAGGGCTCATAACTTGAGTGTATGAAACGGTTGAGGGCTTGACCCCGGGAACTCGTCAGACGACTGTGGGGTGTGGGGCCTGGGGTTTGTCTTTTCTAAAGTCGTCAGACGAGGAGATGCCTTGACTGTCGAGTTCCTTCCGAAAATGTTGACCGGAAAATGAGTTTCTTCGACAATGCTCTTCTCAAATTTTTACGCTACAAACTTTCATCCACGGTGCTCCAATCAAAAAGCTTGCCTGTCTGTCGCTAAATGTTTAATTATAGGTCGTTATTAATTCATTAAAACCATTTAGGAGCAGCTATCCTTTGGTTTGTGTAATTTTTATGAGATTGATAGTTGCCTTGAGGATGACAATTCTTTTCCCAAGCGATAAATGTCATCAGCACTATTGACTCACTGTTTGCCTATACTTTTCAAACATTAAATCTTAAACCGCGTTTAAAAGATTCATATCAAATGAATATAATTTCGTCAATTGGCTCGCAAATTTTAGCGTTTGCTTCGCTATGTATGATAAGTAATCCTGTACAAGCACAGCAAACCGATCCATATCCTGTGGGCACCCCGGTTGGTATGATCTCTGATGGTGATTTTCACCCGATCTCTTCAAATGTAAACGTGTATGGCGCCATTCAAACTGCAGAAAGCTGTATTTACGATTCCAAAAGAAATCTGATTGTCGTGCCAAGCATGGGGTCACGGCAGCAAGTTCAGGAAAATAACGCATGGGTGTCACTGATTAACACTGACGGCTCTGTTCATACCACCAAATGGATTGGAGTACAGGTACCGGAACAGCGCAGCAGCCTGTCACCGCCGTTAGTCCTAAATGATCCCCTGGGAAGTGAAATTGCCAATGGCGTACTCTATTTTGCCGATCGTGATGGGGGGACAAATAGTGATGATCCAACCGTAGCCGTGATTCGCCGGTTCGACCTGGAAACGGGCGCGCCTTTGGGTGATATCCGTATCGAAGAATCTCCCTGGATAAACGATATCGCTGTGGCCGACGACGGAACCATTTACACAACACAGACCGGAGACATCGGTCCCGATGCTGATCCACAATCCTGGCGCGTATGGGAAGTGATACCCGACGGTGAGAAGTCCGTCTTTTCTGTTGGTGAACCCATCAACGTTCCGAACGGTATCGCAATCGATCCCGATGGAAACATCGTTGTTGTCAATTTTGGCAACCCGGATGTGCTCACGTTTTCACCTGATGGCGAGCTGATCAAAACCGAACAGGCAGTCCAGGCCGGAGGCGACGGAATAGAAATCATGGGCGACGGGACTAAATATGTCAGCAGCGTTACACAGGGTGGAATCTCCCGAATTCGTCCTGGAGAGACGGCTGAGCTGATTGCTGAAAACATCCCGAGTGCCGCTTCTATTTGTTATGATCCAGAATCCAACCAGCTTGTTATTCCAATGACGTCACAAAGTACCCTTGGATTTCTGCCGCTTGATTAATGCTCTGAACTCCTGGAAATTTATAAACTTCAAGATTTCGCTCAATAACTGATATCTTTTGTATCCATCCAAAACTCTAAACAACGATAATCATGGACATCAAAAATAAACTGCTCAATTCTGAAGCCATGGAAGTTTCGATATATGATTCTAAGTGTGCCCGGCTTCTTCCCTTTTTATCTCTTCTCTCGATACTCCTGATTGCCGGATGCGGAAATCCTGCCAATGACAGCAATCAAAACCAAATGAGTGCAGACATTATATGCGATGAAGATAATGGTGGTATCACGCTGCCCGACGGTTTTTGTGCAAGTATCGTAGCCGACAGTATTGGGCCATCGCGCCATATAGCTATAGCCCCCGACGGTGATCTGTACGTAAAATCACGCAGTGAAGAGGGAGGCATTGCCGCTTTGCGCGATACCACGGGCGACTTTAATGTCGATATCATCGAGCGTTTCAGTAATATGACCGAGCCGGGATCAGGTATTCAGTGGGAGACCGGGATGGTTGTTCACAACGGATATATCTGGGCTTCCAATCAAGTTGCTGTCTACCGCTGGCCAATGCCGGAAGATGGCGCGCTTGTGCCTGATGGCGATCCGGAGATTATAGTCAGCGGCTTTCCGGAACAGAGTTCACACGCCTCCAAATCATTTGCCTTTGATGATAGCGGGTATATCTACGTAAATGTGGGTGCTCCGTCGAATGCCTGCCAGCAGGAATCCCGGACAGCCGGATCTCCGGGAATGGATCCCTGCCCGCAATTAGAGCGGCAGGCCGGCATCTGGCGCTTTTCGGCTGACACACCCGGTCAAACTCAGCAGGACGGTATACGATACGCTACGGGACTTCGCAACGTGGTTGGCCTCGACTGGAATTCATCGGAAAACGCGCTATACGTTGCTCAACACGGACGTGATCAGCTCAACACACTCTGGCCGGATCTTTATACCGAAGAAGAAAATGCTGAACTGCCGGCTGAAGAGATTTTTCGTCTAAGTGAAGGGGCCAATGCGGGCTGGCCGTACTGCTACTATGATCAGCAGCAGGGGCAGAAAGTGCTCGCTCCTGAATATGGCGGTGACGGAGAGGAAATCGGACGCTGTGCAGACTATCTTGATCCGGTGACAGCCTTTCCGGGCCATTGGGCACCTAACGATCTTCTTTTTTACACGGGCGAGCAATTTCCCGAGTACTATCGTGGCGGAGCATTTGTCGCTTTTCATGGCTCCTGGAATCGGGCACCACTTCCGCAACAGGGCTACAAAGTTTCATTTATTCCCTTCGAAGAGGGTGGATTATCGAGCGATTATGAAACCTTTGCCGATAGCTTTGCCGGCACGGATTCCCTCTCGGGGCCGGGTGAGGCAGACTACCGTCCGATGGGCCTTGCCGTGGCACCGGATGGCGCGCTTTATATCTCCGATTCCAAAGATGGCCGAATCTGGCGAGTGGTTTATACCGGTGATAGTGAGTAGCGGATAGTTATTGGGTGGGTTGTTGAAGGAATGAGTCATGCTGTATCAATCTTTGATTGCCGTATGACTCATCCAATGACTGCTATTCGATTTCTTAAAGATGTGTTTATAAATGAAGTGGCCAATCCATTTAAATTTCCCGAAGTGTATGAGAGGCAGAGTAGAGAGCGTAAGCCGGCTTCATTGTCGTTCAGGTGACGTTTGATTACGTAGTGAAATAAATAGAGAAGTTGTTTCACAACTGTTTTACAGTGAAAAAAATCAAAGAGTATCCTAAATTTACAATTCAAGAAAAACACCTGCCTGTAATCTAACATCTATGATCTTTATTCTGAGTGGTACCCGGGAGGGGACTCGAACCCCTACGACATCGCTGCCACCGGATTTTGAATCCGGCGCGTCTACCAATTCCGCCACCCGGGCATTTCTTGAATAGCATCAAATATAAGAAGGCTCTGTGCCAATGAAAATAGCAAAGTGTTTTTTAACGAAAAGCTGTTCTTTCACAACACTCCCTTAGCAGACTGAATTACTTCGGTATCAGGTTGTAAATTATGAATGGGTTCACTGATATTTAATTCACCGGGTACAAAAATTGAGCAATAGTCAACGATCAGTAATCGCACATTTATGTCTGCTTTTAGTTTTAGCAATACTTATCGTTCGTGCAGAATTAAGGCAAGAGGTTGAACCATCAAATCGTAACACATCTTGACGAACAGAGCGGTTCCGGGTTTATTTTGTAGAATGAACATTTGAGAACTATTTTAGCATCATGATATACAAATTGAACCCAAATCAAAGAAAAGGAAACATGAGGCCATATATTCTTGCAGAGTCGAGTTGGAAAGAGGTGAAAACCCAACAAGTAGACCTTGTGATTTTGCCCTGGGGTGCAACAGAAGCCCATAACTATCATCTGCCATACGCTACTGATAATATACAGGCAGACCATATTGCTGCGGAATCTGCCGCAAAAGCGTGGGATAAGGGAGGCAGGGTTATGGTGTTACCCACAGTGCCGTTTGGAGTGAATACCGGTCAAACGGATATTCGCCTCAATATCAACATGAACCCCAGTACCCAGCAGGCTGTGTTGAGAGATATTATTGAAGTGCTGGACCGGCAGGGAATGAAGAAACTACTTGTGCTGAATGGCCATGGTGGAAACGATTTTAAAATGATGCTGCGCGAACTTGGAGTGGCGTTTCCTGAAATGTTGCTTAGCTGCTGCAACTGGTTTCAGGCATTGGATAAAACGCAATATTTTGAGAACAGCGGCGATCATGCCGACGAAATGGAAACAAGCCTGATGATGTATTTCGCCGGCGATTTGGTGCGGCCTCTGTCTGAGGCGGGGAGTGGACACGACAAAAAGCACAAAGTGAAAGCTTTTCGTGAGCCCTGGGCATGGGCCGAAAGGAAATGGTCTCAGGTAACGGAGGATACCGGCGTGGGTGACCCATCGCAATCGGACAAAGAGAAGGGAGAGCGTTTCTTCAACGATCTGACCGATAAACTGGCGTCGTTCTATATAGAGCTGTGCAGCGCTGACACCGATGATTTGTATGAGTGACGTGGTGGGTTATGGTTTTCCTTGTTGATTAATCAAGTCACACCCTGCATTAATAATTCTCGTCATGAAGCTGGCTAACCCGTCTAAATAATGCCACACAAATTTGTGAGAGATTCTGTAAGGCCCTGGAATAGTATAGTAGCTGGAGCTGAAGAGGGCTCCATTGGCATAGATGAGATTGTGTATATCGCAGGTCAGGTATTTTTCTCAATACGGCTTGCGGTTGATGTTACGCACCTACGCCAGGTTCCCCCCTGCACAATGATTTGTCCTGGAACCCAAGCGTGATGGCTGCCACCGGATTTTGAATCCGGCGCATCTGCCCATTCCGCAGCGCGGGTATTTCTTGCAAAGCACCAAATAGAAGAAGGCTTCCCGGCAATGAAAATGATAAAGCTCATTTACTCATAAGTATTCATCTGGGATCACCCCTTGTAGTAGATTGAACTACATCGGATTCAGGTTGTGGATTACGAATGATGTGATAGATGATTGATATATTTGATATAGAAATCAGACATTAATCAATTACCGAAAACTACAATTAACCGACAAAGGTGAATGAGATGAGAATAGTAAAAAAGAATGTGGGAAACGTAGACTCCGTATTACGCGTCGCATTGGGAATGATCATTATTTTAGCAGGACTCTATTACAATAACTTGTGGGGCCTGGCCGGAATCATTTTAGTGGGCTCGGGTGCATTAGCATTTTGCCCCATTTACAGGATTTTTGGTATACAAACATGTAGCGCGAATCTTGAGAGGGAGAATTAAGGATAAACTGACTCACAAATGAGCCAATAATAAGAGAACTCATTCATAAAACAGAGAGTTGGGAATCACCGGCGACTATTAATCGATGGGGGTTGATTGTACATCGCACGGTGATTCCCTTTTTTTTGTCCATCAATGGTGGTGTCTCAAGGCGTTGAATTGCGCCTTTTAACCACAGCTAGTGTACATCTCGAGATGCTCACCAGCTTTCCTCCTTCCGTTTGAACCCTGATCTCCCAAACCTGTGTTTTCGCCCCGCGGTGAAGAGGTCTTGCAATGCCCTCAACGGATCCGCCCAGCCTGACCGGTTTGATATGGTTGGCATTGATTTCCAGTCCCACAGCCATTTTACTATCATCGTCAATATTCAGATAGGCACCTATCGAAGCCAGAGTTTCAGCCAGTGCAACAGACGCCCCGCCGTGAAGTATTCCAAACGGCTGAATTGTATTTTCACTTACCGGCATCCTGGCACGCATCTCATCACGACTGATCAGCTGAAATTCAATTCCCAGTGCCTGGCCCATATGTTTTTGGTTTGATGAGAGCATAGCCTCAGCTTTAATTTTTATTTGATCTTCTATCTGCATGTAAAATTTTGTCTTTTTGTGAGTCTTTTTAATATCTGTTCTTTTAAAATAGAGAACTGGCAGATGTTTTCATTTTATAAAATGGACAATATTGAGTTATTAGTTTGGGATGTGATTCTGAAATAATGGTAGGTATATCAGCAAAATCTGGCATTAAAGCACTTGCATCCGGTGGTAATATTTTTTTTCGAACAAATTTTTAAAAGTCTCTGTAAAGTGTAAATTAAAGTAACGGTGTTAACCTGACTTCATTTGTATAAAAACCGCTTTTTTGCCCATGAACAGATCAAAAAAAACACTGCCGGAGATCATTTATGAAGGGCTGAATAAACATCCCGGGGGCTTGTTTACATCAACCAAACGCAAGGGATCCTGGCATACCACCGACGTTGAGACCTACAAGAATAAGGTGCACAAATTTGCGATGGGTCTGTACAAACTGGGGGTTCGGCCCGGAGACAAGGTCGCGATTCATTCCGAAAATTCAACGGAGTGGCTCATTTCTGACCTCGCCATCCTTTCAATCGGTGCGGCTAATGTGCCGATCTACCCTTCACAGCCCGGCGATCAGATTAAGTACATCCTGGAAAATTCTGATGCTGTCGCCCACATTGTATCAAATGATGAACTATTCTCAGAAACAAAGCCGCTTATTAAAGAAGTAAAATCCATAAAAGCGGTGATATCCATCCATGGCTCTAAACACGGGAAGTTAAAGCAGTTTGATGAGGTGATGGAAATGGGGGAGAAGCTGATAGAAAAGGAACCTGACATCTTTGATAAACTCAGAAAAGAAGTAAAACCCGATGACCTCGCAACGCTGATCTATACCTCCGGTACGACTGGAATGCCAAAAGGGGTGATGCTTTCTCACGATAATATTGCGTCTAATGTGATGGCGTCACTCGAGAAATTGCCGTTCCCTGTTGAAGATTTCAAAGGGAACAATATGCTCTCTTACCTGCCGCTTTCGCATGTATTCGAGCGGATGATCGAATATATGTACCTGAACATGGGCAGCAGAATTTACTTCATCGAAACGATTGACGAGATCCGAGATGATTTTAAGCATGTTCAGCCCTTTTTCTTTGCAACGGTGCCGCGGCTGCTCGAAAAAATTCATACCGGTGTGAAGGTGAGAGGGCAGGAGATGTCGGGGCTTAAAAAGAATCTCTATTACTGGGCATTGTACAGAACGGAGAATTATGACCCTGAGTACCCGCCGTCTGGGCTGGATGGTATCAAACATAAAATTGCGGATAAACTTGTGTACAGTAAAATTCGCGAGCTCTTTGGAGATGAGCTGAAAGGGATGGTAAGCGGCGGCGCTGCACTCTCGCCTGAAGTATTTAAGTTTATAAACGCCATTGGTTTTAACTGTGTGCAGGGTTATGGACTCACAGAAACCTCACCTGTTATTACAGTTCAGACGCCCGGCGAAATGCGTATTGGCAGCTCAGGTAAGCCGCTCCGTAACGTGCAGGTAGAGATCGCTGACGATCAGGAGATACTAACCAAAGGCCCGCACGTGATGAAAGGTTATTATAAAAACGAGGAGAAAACGAAAGAAGTTTTTACGGACGACGGCTGGTTTAAAACCGGGGATATCGGCAAAATTGATGAGGATGGGTTTTTATTTATCACCGACCGTAAAAAGTCGATGTTCAAGCTTTCAACCGGGAAATATGTGGCTCCTCAGAATGTGGAAAACGTCATCTCGAATTCCGGATTTATTGACCAGATTGTGGTGCTTGGATATCAGCGAAAGTTTTGCTCTGCTCTTATTATCCCGTCTTATGATAACGTCATTAAACGTCTAAAGCGAGATGGATACACTCCTGATGAGCCGTTTTCTGAAGATGAAAAAGTAAGAGAACTGATCCAGAAGGAAGTAGATAAAGCCAACAAAGAGCTTTCGCCGTGGGAAAAGGTGAAAAAATTTGTTCTCCTCGAAGAACCCCTCAGTATCGACAGTGGCGAACTTACGCCAACTATGAAGGTGAAACGATCGGTGGTTAAGGAGAACTACGAAGAGGAAATCGAATCGATGTATGATGAGGAATAGTCTTGAGTAGTGAGTCATGAGTATTTAGAATATCATATCTCAGGACTCAGGACTCAGGACTCAGCAATTCAAAACTAACATTCACAACTCACAATCTATGACTCAAGAACCAGCAAGCAAACCAAAAAAATTTAACATTCAGAACGTAGTCATACTCGGTTCCGGGGTTATGGGGAGCCAAATTGCGGCTCACTGCATAAACGCAGGTCTGAATGTGAAGCTGCTTGATCTGAAAGCGGATGATCCCGACAGGCCCAATAAAACGGTTGAAGAGAACATTCAGAAACTGAAAAAAATGAACCCGGCGCCTTTGGCTCTTCCGGAATGGGCCGATCGAATTACGCCTGGAAATTTTGAAGATAATCTGTCCTGGATTGAAGATGCCGACTGGGTGTGTGAAGTGATTGTAGAGCGAATGGACATCAAACAGGATATGATGGACGACGTGGAAAAGGTCCGGAAAAAAGGCACGATTGTCAGTTCCAATACGTCCGGCCTGCCGATTTCTGATATCAGTGAGAATGTGTCTGATGAATTTAAGCGGCACTTTCTTGGTACCCATTTTTTTAATCCGCCGCGCTACATGAAGCTGCTCGAGATTATTCCGACCGGGACAACCGATGAGGATGTCGTAAACTACATGACCAGGTTTTGCGAGAAGATTCTCGGCAAGGGAGTGGTTCAGTGCAAAGATACACCAAATTTTATAGCAAACCGGATTGGTGTGTTTTCAATGGCCACCATAATGCCGTGGTTTTTTGATGGTACATTCCGGGCCGAAGAGATCGATTACCTCACCGGAACGCTTACTGGTTACTCAAAAGCGGCGACCTTCAGAACGGCTGATATGGCCGGGCTTGATGTGCTAAATCACGTGGCGGAAAATCTTTATCCGGCGGTTCCGGATGATGAACGGCGTGAGGTTTTTAAAGTCCCTGAAGAATTCCAAAAAATGGTAGAGGAAGGTGCGCACGGTAATAAAACCGGGCATGGATTCTATAACAAAGTAAAAACCGATGAAGGAAAAGAGTATCACGTGGTTGATCCCGATTCGCTTGAGTATGAGCCGCAGGTAGATGTAGAATTTGAATCAGCCGAAAAGGCCAAAAAGGAGTTCAAATCATCCGGTGAGCGGCTAAAATATTTAGTAAATCAGGATGATAAAGCGGGCGAGTTTCTCTGGAAGATTCACTGCGACCTGCTACTGTATTCAGCCAACAGGATTCCGGAAATTACCGAGTCTGTTGAATCGATTGACCGTGCTATGCAGTGGGGATTCAACTGGGAGCTGGGTCCATTCCAGCGATGGGATGCCATCGGGGTTAGAGAATCAGTAAAGAGGATGATATCAGATGGACGCGAGGTTCCGGATTCTGTGCAGAACATGCTCGACAGCGGCCGCGATACATTTTATAAGAATGATGGCACCGTATATAATCTTGCAACAGGTGATGTTGATCAGCTATCACCACCGGCAAGGGGAGCCATTACCGTAAAACAGTTGAAGAAGGATGCAAAAGAGGTGTGGGGCAACAGCAGTGCCGGACTGTATGATATAGGTGATGGCGTGGCGCTGTTCGAATTCAGAACCAAGCAGCAGACGCTCGGTTTTGAACTGGTTAGCTCACTGCACCACTGTTGTGAAATCGTAAAGGAACAGTTTGATGCTCTTGTAATTGGCCACGATAACGAAAATTTCAGCTATGGGGCAAACCTGGGCGAGGCCGGTCAGGCGCTTAAGGATGGAGACTTTGATAAGATTGTTGAGGCCGTTGAAAATTTCCAGCGTGTGGCTGTGGGCCTGCGCTATCAGCCATTTCCTGTGATCAGTGCGGTGGCAGGGCGATGTTTTGGCGGCGGTGTGGAGTTTATGATGCATAGCGATAAGGTTGTTGCTCATCATGAACTGTATTGTGGCTTGGTAGAACTTGGCGTTGGGCTGATCCCGGCTGGCGGCGGAACAAAAGAGCTGCTGTTTCGGGCGATGAATAAAGTAAATGAAAATGAGAATGCCGATCCACTGCCCTACCTGAAAGATGCTTTTAAAACGATTGGACTCGCCAAAGTCTCAGATGGCGCACCCAAAGCCCGAAAGCTCGGCTACCTGAGGGATACAGATATGATCGTGATGCATCGAGATTTGCTGCTGAAAACAGCTAAAGAACAGGCGCGAGCCATAGCTGATGCCGGGTATCGACCTCCGGCCGAGCCAACTATTAAGCTAATGGGCAAGACCGGCAAAAGTGTTCTGGACGTTACACTTTACATTATGACGCAAGGGAAGTGGGCGTCTCCCTACGATAAAGTGCTGGCCGGCAAAGTTGCCGATATCATGACCGGCGGTGACCTGAGCGAACCGCAAGATGTGCCTGAGTCGTACATTTTAAAACTTGAACGCGAAGCGATCCTGGAGTGCTTTAAGGACGAACGAACCCACAAACGAATGGAGCACATGCTGAAAACGGGGAAGCCGCTGAGGAATTAGGTGCTGAGTTATAAGTCTTGAGTCTTGAGATATGAGTCTTGAGATATGAGTCTTGAGTGTGGAAATGGATAAAACGCTCCCCTCCTTTGCAAGGAGGGGTTGGGGGTGGTTGAATCAAGGATTTTTTTACAGTTTAGATTTTTGATAGATCCAATAATAAAGACAGCTAAATAGCAGGATTTTTAATCCTTTAAGCCTCTTTTTCTATTATTGATAGTGAGAAATGTGAAGAATTAGCTAAATCCGAACGATATGCTTAATCCAAAGAAAACCAAGAAGCAGCGGCAATATCTCCGAAATAATATGACGAAGTGGGAAGTCATACTGTGGAATGATTTAAAAGGAAAGAACATGCTTGGGTTTAAAGTTCGGCGACAGTATGGGATAGACAATTTTGTGATAGACTTTTACTGTCCGGAATTGAAATTGGCAATTGAAGTTGATGGAGATGTACACGAATTCACTAGTAAAAAACTAAGTGATTCCAGGAAAAATGATTTACTCAAAGATGAAGGAATAAAGCTGATTAGGTTGAATAATTATGATCTTGAAGATGATTATGAAAGCATTGTTTTGTATTTGGAAGATATTTTTAAGGAAAGAGCGAGGAATATTGGTATTCCCTTGATAACAAAATACGAATAGAACCACCCCTAAATCCCCTCCTTGAGAAGGAGGGGACTTTTGAATCCCAAATTTGTTGAAATTTACAAACTATGAATAATCAAAAAGAAATAGTCATCGTTGCTGCAAAACGAACCCCATGTGGAAAGGCGAACAAAGGGTCGCTGCGATTTACCAGGCCGGATACTCTGATGGGAGAAATCATCAAGGATCTGCTGAAGCATTCGCCCGGCGTTGAACCTTCCATGATTGAGGATGTGATCGTGGGATGTGCGTTTCCGGAAGGGTCACAGGGAATGAACGTGGCTCGGCAAAGTGCGTTTTTAGGCGGGCTGCCTGATTCTGTGCCGGGAATGACTGTCAATCGCTTTTGCTCGTCCGGACTGCAAACGATTGCCATGGCTGCGGAGAGAATCCTGGCCGGGGGTGCTGAAATTCTGATTGCAGGCGGGGTGGAGAGTATGAGCCAGGTGCCAATGGGCGGCGTCTCATTTCAGCCCAATCCAACCCTGGCTGATGAGCGGCCTGAAGTATACATTAGCATGGGATTGACGGCGGAAAATGTGGCTGATAAATATGACGTGAGTCGTGAAGATCAAGATGAGTTTGCTCTAAAGAGTCATCAAAAAGCAGTAAACGCATGGGAAGAAGGGTATTTTGACGACCAAATTACGCCGGTTGAGGTGGTACACAAATACGTGGCGTCCAATGGGGAGATGGCTGAGGACAATTTCACGTTCAAGCAGGATGAAGGACCGAGAAAAGATACAAGCCTTGATGCTCTGAGCGGATTGAACGCAGCATTTAAGCAGGGCGGGAGTGTGACGGCTGGAAACTCTTCGCAGATGAATGATGCCGCTTCCGGCGTGATGGTGATGAGCCGAAAAAAAGCGGAGGAACTTGGGTTGACGCCGATGGCACGCTATCATGGATTTTCAGTTGCCGGCGTGGCCCCGGAAATTATGGGAATTGGTCCGGTTGAGGCGATTCCAAAAGTTCTTAAACAAACAGGACTGGAGCTGGACGATATCGATCTGATTGAATTAAATGAAGCATTCGCGGCGCAATCACTGGCTGTTATTCGTGAAGTTGGTCTGGATCAGGACAAGTTAAATATCAATGGCGGAGCGATTGCTATGGGGCATCCGCTGGGCTGCACCGGAGCTAAACTTACCACCCAAATCCTGCACGATCTTCAGCGCCTCGACAAACAGTTTGGTATGGTAACGATGTGCATCGGCGGCGGCATGGGGGCTGCCGGAATTTTTGAAAGATTATAGTATTGAGTCATGAGTAGTGAGTATTGAGATGATGTCAATCCCTGAATTAGCTTGACCGTTAGTTTTAAAATGGTGTAAGGATAAGAAAATCCCCTCTCGAGAGGGGACAGATCAATTCGCGTATAGTGAATTTGATCAGGGGTGTGTTGGTGGGGCTGGAGAACGGATATACATTCAAAACCTATATCAACGCTCCGTAAACACACCCCTCGCTCTAACGAATAGCACTGTGTGCTTTCGATATTCACTTTTCCCCTCTCGAGAGGGGATTATAAACTTCATCACTCAATTAGTTTCAAGTGACTAAAAAATCACCACTAAAAACTAAAATGCTATGTTCAAAGACAACACACTCGAAAATGACGTCATTCTCATCACAGGCGGCGGAAGCGGTCTCGGGCTTTCAATGGCCAAAAAGTTTGTTGACCTTGGAGCTGATATAGCCATCTGTGGCAGAACGGAAGAGAAATTGAAGAACGCAACAGAGAAACTGGCGGATTTTGGAACGAACGTTCGATGGTATCAGGTGGATGTGCGGGATTATGAAAAAGTCGGTGAGATGATCCGGCAAATTGTAGCAGATTTCAGAAAGATGACAGGACTGGTAAATAATGCCGCCGGTAACTTTTTGAGCACATCAGAAGACCTGTCACCTGGCGGGTTTAAAACTGTGGTCGATATTGTGCTTCATGGAAGTTTTAACTGCACCCACCATTTTGGAAACTACCTGATCGATTCTGAGTCTGACGGCAATATTTTGAATATTGTTACAACCTACGCTGAAGATGCAGGATCGGCATTTGTGCTTCCTTCAGCCTGCGGTAAAGCTGGCGTTTTGGCAATGACGCGATCACTGGCGTTTGAATGGGCTGAGTATGGTATTCGGCTCAATGCCATAGCACCGGGTCCTTTCCCTACCGAAGGGGCCTGGACACGTCTGTTTCCAGACGAGAAATTTGAGCAGCAGTATCTGAACAAAATACCGGCGGGCAGGTATGGAGAACACGAGGAACTGGCCAATCTTGCCGCGTTCCTGATGAGTGATATGGCGCCTTATATTACCGGAGAATGTGTTACGATAGACGGCGGTGAAAAGCTTTCAGGCGGACAGTTTAATTTTATTGATGGAATGATGGATCGTCAGAAATTGAAAGGCATGTTCAAGATGATGAAGGAGAAAGGCAAAAGTGAGAAGTGAAAAGGAAGTGAATTGATTAAAAAATGTTTTTCCCGGATTGATTGTTATTCTGCCTCATCAAAAGGAAAATTAAAATCGGATATATAATGAATATTACAGTTGTAGGTGCACACGGAAGTATCGCCCAGCTGCTCCATCCCAAACTTATAGAGTACGGACACAGCGTAAGGGGGATCATTCGAAAAGAGGAGCAGACAGACACTCTTGAAAAATTAGGAGCAGAACCTGTGGTAGAAGATATTGAACAATCACCGGACATTTCTGAGGCTGTCGGTAATGTCGACGCCGTTGTATTTGCTGCAGGTGCCGGGCCGGGGAGTGGTAAAGAACGAAAGTATACCGTAGATCGCGACGGTGCCATTAAGCTGATGCGCGCTTGTCAGGCAAATGGAATCAACCGCTATATTATGATCAGCGCAATGGGCCTCGACGAACCACGTGGAAACGAGGTATTCCAGGTGTATCAAAAAGCCAAAGCTGAGGCAGATGAAGCCCTGATCAACAGCGGGTTGAACTATACTATCATCAAACCCGGAAGGCTGACTGATGAAGAGGGAACAGGTCGAATAAAAGTAGGTGATCTTGAAGGAGGAGAGATACCAAGAGAAGATGTGGCGTCAGTCATAGCTGCATCGCTTGAAAATGAGTCGACCCATCGTCAATCGTTTGATCTTCTTTCAGGTGACCAACCCATTGAGAACGCTCTGAACCAGCTGGATTAGAATCTGAATATTGTTCGGATATAGCTTGTCACTCTGCTGCTCTTGCCACGAGGACACGTAAAGTAAAGGCAAAAAAAATCGCGACGTGTATTCCTGTCGATGTAAATTTTTCAAAGAAAAAAGGCGCTCTGAATAAATCAGGACGCCTTTTTTTGTTTGTTGAAAATAAATCTAAGTGTTAGTAGACTCAGATTTAGTTCACGACAATGTCGCCAACCATAGAGGGATGAAATTCACAAATGTATGCTGCAACCTGGTCCGCAAGTGCACCTGTCAGAGTAAATGAAATCGTACCCTCTTCATCGTCTAAGACTACATTCGCGTCAGCATCGTCTTGCAGACTTCCACTACCACCGGCAGCGATTAATACATTGTCATTACTATCAAGAAGTTGAAAGGGATGGTTCGCCGCTCCGAGATTTGTGATGGTGTATCTTAGTCCTTCTTCAAGTGTCAGTGTCGCATTGTCGACACCGATATCACCTGATGCACCTTCACCGTCGATTTCATCGATATTCCAGGCACTTGTACCAACATTATCTATTGTAATATTGGCTGATACCTCACCATCAGTAGGAATTCCACCACCGAGTGCTTCAGGAATCAGAACGGCGTCGATGATATGAATGACACCGTTTGTTCCAACAATATCTGCAATCTGAACAGTGGCGTCTCCGTTTATTGAAACAACTCCTTCTGAGACTTCGATAAGGATTTCTTCATCGTTATTCAGCGTCATAACTTGCTGTGATTGTGCAAGGTCACCTGACTCAACAGCAGTTGCGAGGACGTGGTAGAGCAAGGTATTCGTAACTTGATCACTGGTCAGAGTTTCAAGCGTTGAGCTTATCGCTTCAAATGCTGCATTTGTAGGTGCAAAGACCGTGTACTCTGCATCAGCATCGGCAAGAATTCCGGCAAGATTTTGCTGTGTAACCAAATCAACAAGCGTAGATAGCTCGTAACGCTTTACTGCATTATCAACTACGTTACCAAAGGCATCAGGCAAAAGCACTTGATCAACAGCGTGAATGACGCCATTTCTTGTCTCAACATCGGCTAAAAATACGCTACCCGTACCATTGACGGAAACTCCATCATTATCCAATGTGATAAAAAGGTCTGATCCGTTCAGTGCCGTTACTGTCTGTTCAGGCTGGAGCGCGGTTGATGGAACTTCACCATCCAGTACATGGTAGGTTAAAACGTCTGTTAATTGATCATCAGTGAGAGATTCAACAGTTTCAATCCCTAGATCTTCAAAAGCTGCATCAGAAGGGGCAAAAACTGTAAAGTCTCCGAGAAATTGCAGCGTGGTTGTAAGACCCGCATCTTCGATAGCTCCGAGAAGAATGGTGAAGTTTCCATTTTCCTGGGCTGTCTCAATAATTCCCGGTTCACGGAAAGCAGCCGGAAGCAGCACTTCATCCACTGCATGAATCACTCCGTTACTTGCAGAAATATCAGCTGATATGACGGATGTGCTGCCATTTATGGTTACTCCATTTGCATTGCTTTGTAGTAAAATTCGCTCTCCCTGTTCCGTAACAGCATCTTGCTGAGCAGAAATTTGATTAGACTCTACCGTTCCGGCAAGTACATGGTATAGAATTATTTCTGTAAGTTGCTCATCTGTAAGTTGATCGAGTAAACCATCGGGAAGGGCGTCGAATGCAGCATCAGTTGGAGCGAATACGGTTAGCTCTTCACTTTGTAGGGTCTCAGCAAGACCAAGATCAGTTGCTACTGTAAGAAGTGTGGTAAAATTACTAGCCTCTTCGGCTGTTTCAACAATATTTAGCTCTTGGTCGGTATCATCGGCCGTCGGAATGCCATCGTCATCGCTGCAGGAAGTTAAAAAAAATGCTGCGAAGATAGGTAAGATGACAAACAAACTTAGTCGTTTGATTAGTGTATTCATTATAAGAAAGATTTGTGGGGTTAAAGATTCTGATTGAATATGTAATCAACAAATTCATTTCAGTTGGGCTTATAACACGCCACAATGTTTAATTCGTTTCTTAATCTTTTAAAAAAATCTGCTCTAAAAAGAAATGCGTCTAAGTTAATGCGAAACAGATCGTTGGATTCGATTGAGAAGCGCAGGTATGATAGGGGAGAGAGTAGTATCCGGAAGGGGTTCGATAAAAATTTTCTTATAATTTCTTTTATCTGCCGTGCGATACAGATCATAGAGCGACTTTGCGAAATCCAAATAGTTGCCCTCAAAAGTTATGATGTTATCGTCGGTTATTTTCGGAGATTGAGTGTGGAAGATGTAAAGTGTATCAGGCTGATACGACCGTATTGATTCGATTGACGACATCCAGCTAACAGATGCGTTAGGTTTGTAATGAGAATACCGTGTTCCGGGACTGCGCCTAATCTGATTTTCGCCGGCTGGTTCTCGTAAAACTTTTATATCAAGCATATCCTCGATCTGATCGGCCGTTATTTTACCAGGTCGCAATATAGTGGGAATATAACCTGACAAATCAAGCACTGTACTCTCAAGCCCGATAGAGCACGGGCCGCCATCAATTACAGGAAGGTCGTCTCCAAAATCGAGTGTAATGTGTTCCGGCCTGGTAGGACTAGGGCGTCCTGATCGATTGGCGCTCGGGGCCGCAACAGGTCCTGTCTTCTTTATGACTGACAGGGCTTTAGGATGATCAGGCATCCGCAGTGCAACCGTATCTAGTCCGGCAGTGATGATGTCAAGAACGGAGGCTTTTTTGGAAAGAACAAAAGTCAGCGGCCCGGGCCAGAACCGGTCAATTAACTTGAATAGTATATCTGGCCTGTCATCAGTAAATGAAGCCACCTGGTTTATTTCAGCTACGTGTACAATCAGAGGGTTATCGGGCGGTCGTCCTTTTAGCTCAAAAATATGCCGTACGGCTTGAATATTTGTTGCATCAGCTGCAAGGCCATAAACCGTTTCGGTCGGTATCGCCACAACCTGTCCCTCACGAATCAGTTCTGCCGCTTTTTGCGCGCTGACGATCATGCCGTCACCTGCTCCTCTTGCTCTGCGTAGCGTGGGAGATTTTTCAGGAAGTCAAGTGCTGCGTTACCGTCTTCGATATCATGTATGACAAGCCGGACGGCATCTTTCTTCTGAATCACCTCAAAGGCATTTTCTTTCTTAGTTTCGATATCTTTGAGCAGCGTCTGGAAAAATCCTTCGCCATAAAGATGTTCGCCGGTTTTCGAACTGTTTTTGGGCATTTGCAGCCACATTCTGCCGGCACGTGTCGTTACTTTTTTGACAAGCCGCTGTGACGCTTCCACTTTAAGGCGGGTTGCCAGCAACAGGAATACGGTGCTTTCCGGCATCGGGCCGAAGCGGTCTTTAACCTCTTCTTCCCAGTCGTCAATCACTGATGATTGGTCGGCTTCACTAAGTTTTCTATAAAGATTGAGCCGCTCCACATTATCCGATACATACGTGTTTTCGATGTAAGCGGAGTGATCGAATTCGACCTGGGTATCGGGCAGATCCACAGGTCTTGGTTCGCTTGAAAACATTGAGCTAAATTCAGTCTCCTTGAGTTCGCGCACGGCGTCGTCCAGGATTTTAGTGTACATCTCAAACCCGATGTCGGTGATGAACCCGCTCTGTTCAGCACCCAGAATGTCACCGGCCCCGCGAATATCAAGATCACGCATGGCAATATTGAAACCTGACCCAAGATCGGAATGCTCTTCAAGTGCCGTCAATCGTTTTCTCGCATCTGCTGACAAATTTCGGATCGGCGGTGTAATAAGATAACAGTACGCTTTTCGGTTCGACCGTCCCACGCGTCCGCGCAACTGGTGGAGCTCCGACAGGCCAAAATGGTTGGCGTTATTGATGATAATCGTGTTGGCGTTGGCAATATCAATCCCGTTTTCCACGATGTTGGTGGATACCAGCACATCAAACTTATGATGATAGAAATCATGAATAATCTTTTCCAGGCTCGACGGTTTCATCTGCCCGTGCGCCGTTCGGATGCGGATATTTGGCACCAGTTCCCGTATCATCTCCGTGATTTCATTGATGTTCTTCACACGGTTATTTATAAAGAAAACCTGGCCGCCTCGCGTGACTTCCTGCAGGATTGCCTCCCGAATCAGTTCCGGATCCATGCTGTGGATTTCCGTGTAGACCGGCTGTCGGTTAGGCGGCGGAGTGTTGATGATGCTCAGGTCACGGGCGCCCATCAGGGAAAACTGAAGCGTTCTTGGAATGGGTGTGGCCGTCATGGTCATCACATCCACGGAGGCGCGAAATCTTTTCAGTTTCTCTTTTACAGAGACACCAAACCGCTGTTCCTCATCGATAACCATCAAACCAAGATCCTTGAAATTCACGTCTTTGGAAACAATGCGGTGCGTGCCGATTAGAATATCGACTTTACCGGCTTCCAGATCCTTGATGATCTGTTTTTGCTCAGCCGCGGTTCTGAAACGTGACAGAGATTCCACCACAACCGGAAAGTCTTTCATTCTTGCCTGGAATGTTTTTGCGTGCTGATCGGCCAGAATAGTCGTTGGCACAAGCACCGCCACCTGCTTCTGATCCATCACCGCCTTAAACGCCGCACGGATGGCAACCTCTGTTTTTCCAAATCCCACATCACCGCAAACTAATCGGTCCATAGGCTGGGTTGACTCCATATCACGTTTGACTGCCTGGATGGATTCCATTTGATCGGGCGTCTCTTCATATTCAAACCGGGCTTCCATCTCCATTTGCCAGGAGTTATCATCAGAAAATGAGTAAGCCTCCATGGCTTTTCTCTTGGCGTATAGCTGGATCAGCTCCCGTGCTATATCTTTTACTTTTTTGCGGGTCGTGGCTTTTTTGCGAGCCCACTCGCCCGAACCAAGTTTTGTTATCCGGGGTTGTTTCCCCTCTTTTCCTGAATATTTCTGAAGCTTGTGCAGGCTTGATACATTCACGTAGAGGATCGAATCATCCTTATAGCGCAGCACGGCCGCTTCCTGAACCGTTTTTCGAACGTTGATCTTTTTAAATCCTGCAAACGTTGCGATCCCGTAATCCACATGAACCACATAATCGCCCACGTTCAGATCTTTCAGCTCTTTCATTGAAATACCGCCGCGAACCTGCTTGCGCTTCACTTTCGGGCGGTGGTAGCGGTTGAAAATCTCGTGATCGGTTAAAACGGCCAGGTGCTGATCGGGCAGAATAAACCCCTCGTGGAGTGATTGTACCGCCAGCAGATACTCAAAATCATCAGAAGGTTCTCCAAGGAGTTCATCAAACCGCTCTTTCTGATTTTCGTGATTGCACAAGATGATCGTTCGAACGCCACTGGCAGACTGCTCTTCAATGAACGATCTCAAAATCTTGAAACTTCCGTTAAACGACGGATGCGGTGAGCTGTTAATCTCAACCGTCAGTTTAGTACTGATGGAGTTATTAAGGGAGCCGGTTGTAAGCAAGGGAAAATTATCCAGTGCCTTATTCCATTCATCAACAGTAAGGAACTCGTCTTTTGGCGGGTTGATGGTGTCGTCATCAAGTTTTTCAAATTGTTCGTCGGCTTCCTCCAGGAACTCTTCAATCATGTCTGCAAAAAGATCAGCTTTTTCCAGAACCAGCACTGATTTTTTCGGAAGATAGGTAATGAGGCTCTCTTTCGCCTCCTCGGTCGAAAATGCGGCGTTCGGCACAATACGGGCGTGATTCAAAAAGGCGACAGACCGCTGAGAATCGGGATCAAATTCACGGATAGTATCCACCTCGTCACCAAAAAATTCAATGCGCAGCGGGTATTCGCCGGAAAATGGAAAGATGTCGAATATTCCGCCCCGAACGGCAAACTCTCCCGGCGCACCGACGAATCGTTCGGTTGTATATCCCTGGTCGGTCAGTCGTTCGGAGAGTTTTTCAGGGGAGAGAACCATTCCCTTTTCAATCATCAGCGATGCGCCGGAAAACTGTTCAGGGGGCACAAGTTTTTCGAAGATTGCTTCCATCGGGGCCACCACGAATTTGGCTTCTCCAAGCTGAATTTTTTCCAAAACCTCCGAGCGCTGCACCATCGTTGATGTATCTACTATTTTCTGCAGATCGTAGGGTTTACGTCGGGTGGGGGGAAACAAAAAGACGCCATCGGCACCGACCTGTTCAATATCTGAAGCGATTGCGGCCGACCGCTCGTAATCTTCCGCAAGAATCAGCAGTGTGTCGAATGAAGATTCAAGTTCCTGGAATAGAAATGCAGGTGCGGAGCCGTTAAACTGTTTGAGCTTCACGTTACTTCCGCCCGCCAGTTCCTCCCTTACCTGCTTTAAATCGATCTCTTTTTTGAGTGCGTTTTGTATATGTTCAATCATAAAATCTATAAAATATTGGCGGTGATGCTGTCAGAGATGCATACCTACCGTTCGAGTAAAGAGGAGCCGGTAATCCATCGTTCGTTTACAAAACCAAAGAGCAAGCAGATAATTCCTGAAAAAAGCCAGGGAGCATAGAGATCTTCGTAGTCTCGGTAGATTATTTCTTCTATTTCTGTGGTTTCAAGCTCGTCTATTTCTCCATAAATCTCGCTGAGCTCTTCTGTGGTTGTGGCCCTGAAATAGCGTCCGCCGGTCATTTGGGCAATTTCCTGAAGCATTTCTTCATCAATATCTACCGATACATTTTGATAGCGGCGGCCAAACACCGGATCGTCAACGGGGTAGGGGGCCGTTCCGCGTGATCCTACACCCATCGTGTAAACTTTGATCCCATAAGACGCAGCCAGTTCACCTGCAGTTAGCGGATCAATTTCACCCGCGTTGTTCATCCCATCAGTGAGCAGGATCACAACCCGGCTTTCCGCCTCGCTGTCCCGCAGACGATTGAGAGATGTGGCCAGTCCCACACCAATGGCGGTCCCGTCACGAACCATGCCCATATCGATTGTTTCGAGCATCTCAATGGCCAGGTCATGATCGATAGTGGGAGGGACGACTGTAAAACTCTCGCGGGCAAACACCCCGATTCCAATTCTGTCGTTATCCCGGTTTTGAATGAACTCAGCCACAATCTGTTTGGCGGCAATCAGGCGGTTAGGCTCCAGGTCTTCAGCCCGCATGGACGTTGAAATGTCAATGCTCATCATAATATCAATGCCCTCTACATACTGTTCAACCGTTGTATTTTGCAGCTGCGGACGTGCAAGTGCCGTCACAAAAAGCGCGAAGGCTCCCATGTAGAAAAGCGGGGTCAGCCAGACGAGCTTCGCCCGATAGTTGCCCGGCAGATCGTCCAAAACCGATGTTGAGGAAAAGGCGATTGAAGCCCTCTTTCCTGTAAAATGTTTCCAAACGAAATAGCCGATGTAAAACGGCAGGATCGCCAATAACCAAAAATATTCAGGATTTGCCCAGCTCATTGTTCAAATTCCTGTTTGAGTTCCTGTTGTTCTTCAATGTGTGTTTGCCTGAGCGCTTCCTGCTCTTCGTTGTGCTGATATTCAAGGTATTCAACCCGGTCGATATCAACTGAACGCGCGGTTTCAAGGAAGTCAAGCCCTGTTCGAATGGCATCAGACACTTGGTCAGATGCGGGGTTGAATTTCGCGAATTTAACCATATCGGCATCGCGCAGCACTTTTTTAACGTCACGAATTAACTCTGATGATGCCCGTTCCCGCTGAAGTTCACGAATAATTTCGCCGGTCGTCATTTCAAGCGCAGGGAAATCGTAAACGCGTTTTAGATAGCGCCTGATGGAGTCTGCCAGGCGAACATAAAATGCTTCAAATTCGTCTCTGTCGGATGGAGAGGGTCCACTCTGCAGGGCTACAATATCTTTCTCCAGTTCATCCAGAGGATTAATAAATTCTTCTTCGCGGAATGTTTCGGGTATGAAAGTGTCTCGTTTTGCACGCTCTTTTAAATACCGGGCAATGGCAACACCAAGAATAATCAGCAGAATCCCCAAAAGAATAAAAGGCCAGTATGACCGGGCAAAATCAAAAATAGGTTTTAATGGCCGTAACTCCTCTTCCTGTGATGTCAGCGTTGATTTGAAAAATAGCGGTATTCGGCTGGTTCTGAGAGTTGTATCGCGGTTAGACACCCTGAGATTGAATTCGAGTGGATCGATTACAAGATCTTCAACTCCAAAATACTGGAGCCTGTAGACAATGCTGTCTCTGTTGGCAGCGGCCTGGTACCTTTCCCTGGACAACAATTCCAACTCGTCAGAAAAGTCAGTTGAATCGGGATAACTTTGAAGCGAGTAATTTCCTTCAAGAACAACAGATACGTTGATCATGTCTCCAACTCGAACTGAGTCAGCATCAACAATGGTGTGAATTTGTTGCGCGTGAATCAGGCCCGGGCCAACCGGTATCAAAAATAATAAAACAAAAAATTTTATCGCGATGGATCGTTTTATTGACCCCGGAAGCAAATGAAGTAGAAATTTGAAATTCAAAATAAAGTCGTAGGGAGATAGTGACAGTTAAGATTAGCAAATGACAGAACAGTCAAATATCGTGGAATTAATTGGGAATCGGTAACTGTTTATAAAGTCTTAAGTACAGCAACAAAACGTTGCTACACAATTCTATTCTATTGCCATGTGTATATCTTATTGAAACGTGGCTCTGATAGATATAATTTAATGTATAGGATTTCAACGCGTTCAAAAATTAATTATTGAGTCATTCAAGAATCAATTTTTTTATGAATACCGTGGATAAAATCCTATTATGATCAAAACTGTGTTACCATCAAAATACTGCTTTTAGGAATGCCAATGCAAGTTCGAACACCTCTGATATTCACTATAGTATGTGTGGCAGTTTTTGCCATTGCAATTTTTTTAGTGGGTTACTCCAACGGATCTGTCATCAAAGATAATGAAGATCCGTTTCTGATAACCCTGGAAAGCGTAAAAGAAATAGAGCCCCTTCCTGCCCGGGATCGCTATGGATTTGAAAAAGGGATTTACGAATTTGAAGAACATGAGATTAAGAAAAATGAAAGTCTCTACATAATACTGCGGCGCTACGATATATCTCCTCAACAAATTTATCAGATTCAGCAAGAGTCGAAAGGTGTTGCCAACCTTAATCGCATGGTACCCGGACAGCGCTACAGAGTTTACTTTAAAGACAACCAGCCGGTATCTTTTGTCTGGCACCAGGAATTGACGCGCTATATAACGGTTGACTGGCAGAATGAATACAGAGTTGGGACTGGCGAAATACCAATTCGGTTTGTGACAAAAGAAGCTTCCGGTATCATCAGAAGTTCGTTATACGAAACAATCGTAGCTCAGGGGCACTCGCCGTACCTGGGATCAGAGCTTGCAGGAGTTTTTGCCTGGCAGGTTGATTTCTTTGCACTCCGGAGTGGTGATCATTTTAAAGTGATTTATGAAGAGCGTTATGCAGGTGATGAGTTTGTTGGTATTGGTGATGTGAAAGCCGCGGAATTTCAGCACCGCGGAGAAACTCACCAGGCATTCTTTCTTAACCATGAGGAGCGCAGGGGATATTTTGATGAGGACGGCAATAGTCTCGAAAAAGAATTGTTAAAAGCGCCATTTCGATATAGTCAGCGAGTAAGCTCAGGATTTTCAAGAAACAGGTTTCACCCTATTTTGAAAAGAAACAGACCGCACTATGGAACCGATTATGCGGCACCGACCGGAACGCCGATACTTGCTGTAGGTGAAGGAATTGTTACGGAAGCACAGCGCAGAGGCGGCAATGGAAATATTGTACAAATACGCCACAGCGGTTCTTACCGCACTGCGTATCTCCATATGAATGGATTTGCTCCCGGTATTCGAAAAGGCGTAAAAGTTGAACAGGGACAGGTAATAGGATATGTGGGCCAAACGGGACTCGCAACAGGACCACACCTCTGCTACAGAATGTATGTGAACGATCGCCCCATTAATTCTGTGTCCGCAGACCTCCCCGCATCAGAATCACTTGAAGAATCATTGATGCCAGATTTCCAGAGAGTGGTGGATCGTTACCGCAGTTTGCTTGATGCGCTGAATTTCAATGAAAAAGTAGCGGGCTTGGAGGAGAATATAAACTCAGAACGCGCATCACTCTAAGTCAGTTTGTATTTCTAAACTAATGATATCTCTTAGAGCCAGTACATAACTTAAAGGATGTCATCCCGTACTCGATACGGGATCTCGAGTCATTGATATAATTGGGAGATACCGCATCGAAGTCCGGTATGACGGGATCGATTCTAAAGTTCTTTTTTGATCACCCTTTTTGGATAGCCTCTGACTAATGATTCTCAGCGTCTGTGTATGCGTCTCTGGAAAAAGTTAATCAGCGGTTTTACGTACGATTGGTTGGTTTTCAGACTGACTGAATCCATCTTGTTTTTTCTGAAATACTCACGCAACTCGTGTTCCTGCTCAAGACGCCTTGTCTTGTAAGCCAGGCGAACTTTTTTACTTGATGTATCCACCAGTTTTTGCCGGCCGGTTTCGGCATCCTTCAGGCTGATCAAGCCTGCATCAGGCAGCTCATCTTCAAATTCATCATGAATGACAAGATTGACCAGATCATGTTTCCGGTTGGTAATTTTATGCTGTTTTTGAAAATGATCGTCCTGGAAATCTGAGGCTAACACAATTATTGAGCGTCTGTTAAGCAGCCTGTTCAGGTAGGAGAGAGCTTCCCCAATATCTGTTTTCTGTCCTTCGGGCCTTGTAACGTAGAGTTCCCGGATGAGCCTGAGAACGTGAGTACGCCCTTTTTTGGGCGGAATAACTTTTTCGATTGTATCGCTAAAAAGAACCATGCCAACCTTATCACCATTTTTGATGGCGCTGAACGCGATAACTGCACAAACCTCGATAGAGAGTTCCATCTTAGTCTGGCTGTGGCTGCCAAAAAATCCGCTTGGAGATATATCAACGCAAAGCATAAGTGTTTGCTCACGCTCTTCCTCGAAAATTTTAATATAGGGCTCATCGTTTCTCGCGGTCACATTCCAGTCTATCAGGCGCACATCATCCCCGAAGGTATAGGCGCGGACCTCGGAAAATTCCATTCCGCGCCCTTTAAACGCCGATTGGTATTCACCTCCAAACAGGTTATTGACGAGGCCTTTTGTCTGTATTTCAAGCTTTTTAATTTTTGAAAGGATCTCTTTGGATATCATGCAGCTGGTGTTTCAAATACATCATTTAGTTTATTAACTGACGATAGTTTGTGATGCAAACAAATTTACCGACGAATGAAAAGTAGCTTTCTGAGGATCATTTTCCAACTTCATCAGAAAATTGAAAACGTGCACCGCCCAATTGTTAACATTACCATAATTCTGGCTTAACATGTAGGTAAGGTTTGATTTGAACATTGTCGTACATCAAACCACATACATATGTTGATTGGATCCGATTTTAATAGACGGTGTGAAAAGATTCTTATGACAGCCGGGCGTGAGTCAGGTTTCGAAGCAGAGAAAAAAATACCTGTCGAAGCGCTGGCGGAAACGTTAAAAATGGATCGGGTTGAAATCCGGAACCTGTTTCAATATATGATCGATCTTCAGTTCATCAAGGCAGAATCTATCGGTGGTCCCTCGCTGTATGGACATATTTCTTTAACCAAAAAGGGACTTCTTAAGGTTAAATCATTGATGAATAGTTCCGGCAAATAAGGCTAAACTGCACTTCTACTAGTCACCAAAGTTCAACTGACAAAGCCGCACTTTTAAATATTCTATTCTTTCAAGAACTTCTCGAAATAGAATGATTTGTTACGCGAACTCATGCTTTTTCAAATCTAATCTAAATGCTCCAAAAGAGTCAACAGTTTGGGGTTATGAATCAGGTTCTTATGTTTAAAAAAGCGCTTACAAAATAAATAGATTAGATTTACAACATAATTTGAAATCGGTAAACAAACCCTGTTAAATACGCTAAAAATTTCTACCTTTCGCCCCAAGAATTGAATGGATAAACACTCTTAGATTAACAGATATGATTATTGGAGTTCCTAAGGAAATTAAGACCCACGAAAACAGAGTATCACTTCTGCCGGGCGGCGCTTTGCAGTTTAAACGAAACGGCCACCGCGTGCTTGTTGAAAAGGGTGCCGGCGAAGGAAGCGGATTTTCTGACCAGGCGTATATTGATGCCGGAGCAGAAATTCTTACAGATATCGACAAACTGTGGGAACAATCGGATATGATTATGAAGGTGAAAGAGCCGATTGAACCTGAGTATTCAAGAATCCGCGAAGGGCAGATTTTATTTACATATCTGCATTTTGCGGCAAGCAAAGAGCTTACGGAAGCCGTAGTTGAATCGAAATGTATCGCTATTGCCTATGAAACGGTTGAAAAATCGGATCGATCGCTTCCCCTGTTAATACCTATGAGTGAAGTTGCCGGACGTATGTCAGCCCAGGAGGGGGCGAAGTATCTCGAGAAGCCCATGGGCGGACGCGGTGTGCTGATGGGCGGCATCCCAGGCGTGCCTGCTGCAAATGTAGCCGTACTTGGCGGAGGCGTTGTGGGTGTGAATGCTGCAAAGATCGCGGCCGGAATGGGAGCAAAAACTACGATTTTGGACATTAATATTCCCCGGCTTCGCTACCTGGATGACGTGATGCCGAAAAATGTATCTACACAATTTTCCAATGAGGCAAATATTCGTGATATGCTGCCCCGGGTAGATCTCGTGATCGGCGGCGTGCTGAAACCAGGTGCGAAAGCTCCGCATCTTGTTACAAGAGATATGCTGTCGCTGATGAAGCCCGGCAGTGTAGTTGTAGATGTGGCCATTGATCAGGGCGGATGCTTTGAAACATCAAAGCCAACTACTCATGATAATCCAGTATATGAGGTCGATGATATTGTGCATTACTGTGTAGCCAATATGCCGGGTGCTGTGCCGTACACGTCTACGCTTGGCCTAACGAATGTAACGCTTCCCTATGCTGTGCAGCTTGCAAATCATGGCTGGAAAAAAGCAATGAAAGCAGACCCCGAACTTTTGAAAGGGTTGAATATTGCAAATGGTGAGGTTGTGTACAAAGACGTCGCTGAAGCATTTGACATGGAGTATACTCCGGTTGAAGAAGTATTTTAAAGTATCTGACCCACGCCCCTTCAGTCTCTACTTCTTCCGCCGAAAGGCACGCCTCATGGAGGGGAGAGGAAGTGGATCGGAAATCGGAAATCAAAAATCTCACAAATCGCCAAATCAAAAATCACTGTCCGTTTGAGCAGCAATTTTGGGTCGCTGCTCTCTCAAGGAACCCATCCCTGCGCTGGAGTGGAGTAAAAAAACCTGAGGCTGTCCAAAAAGGGTGTTTAATAAAGAACTTCATAATCAAAAAGTCATGCCGGATTCTGATCCGGTATCTCCTGCCCATATCAAAGATTGGAGATCTCGTATCCCCCGTATAAGGGATCCCATTGGAAAAGTACGGGATGACACCCTTTTTGGACAGCCTCATAACCTCCAAAGCGCCTGCTGCAGGCAGGACAGCGACGAGGCAGAGGTAGGTTTGTGGGGCCGGCGAATCGTGTCCTGCCACGGAACCCACCCCTGTGCACCAAAAGTCTCGCTTCGCGATCTTTTGTCACGCTGTCCCCTCCGGTGGATGGGAGGTATCGATCCCAAATAAAACACGTTTGCAATTTTTTAAGAGCGTGAGAAAAAAGACAACTCATTTCCCGAACTTCTGTCTTCCCAACAATCGAATCTCTCAACTAAATTGAATCTCCATGCAGTGGTTAATTATTTTATGTATTGTTTTATCTGGCGTTTTTCCGTTCCAAAAGTATTCCGATCAGGTAAACACTGATCCAAAAGAGCAGGTTGAAAAAATGATTGGGGACTTTTTTGAAAGTATGCGTAACTCAGATGCTGCCGATATGAGATCATTTCTTACTGAAAGCGCTACTCTGAAAACAGTTGTATCAGGAGAACAGGGCAGCACGCATCTTCGTCAGACTGAAATCTCTGCTTTTATGAACAGCGTTATTAATTCTGAAGCAGGTTCACTTGATGAGCAACTTACATCGTTCACAGCTCATGTAGATGGTAACCTGTCAACTGCCTGGATGGACTACAGTTTTTACTACAACGGGGAGTTCAGTCACTGCGGCGTGAATACGATGAATCTGATTCAAACAGAAAGTGGCTGGAAAATCTTTTCGATCGTTGATACCCGCCGGCAGGAAGGGTGTTGACTTTTAGATTTTTGTCTAGTGTTATGTCAATTCTCATTTGTCGCATAAAGACCTGACAGCATTCCCGGTGCTTTTCCAGACTTCTGTCAGCGTCAAAAACCAACGCTGTCAGATCCGGTAGGTGCTGACAGGTTGCTTGCATGCGGCACCTTAACCTTGACACGAAACCAGATGTGATGATTCTCAGATATAATCGAATGGTTTTACAGAAGAAATAATACACATCATCTATCCACGAAATGGAAATCAGGCGGCCCCATTCGTTTTACCATAATGACAGCATCATTAGACTCCGGGATATCCCATGCGTGATGCATACTACCGGGAGTTACAACATATCCACCTGGCTCAAGATCGTACACTTTGTCTCCAAGTGTAAACGTAAGATTGCCGCGGATTACAGAAACGTATTCATCATGCGTATGCCAGTAGAGATCAAAAAATCCACCGGTTGGAAATCATCCATAGTAGCTTATGCCACCCGTGTTCGGGTCAGTTGACTGCAGTGAGGTTCGCGTGCCGGCAGGGGCAATGCTTCAATCGCCTGGTTCTTCCCACTCAACGTTTTCAAGATTAACAGCAAGTGGATTAGGGTGGATCGATTCAAGCGAGCAGCTAAGAAGCAATAAGATCAAAGGTGAGAGAAGTAGTAGTCGGATCATTGCTAATTCTGGGGGTACGGGTTAAAGTCAGTTTGACTTTTATCAAGTCAATCTCGTCAACTTTTAGGGAGTCTACAATTTCAAAATCGTCTCTATCAATATTTATACATATTCAGATCAGTGAATCAGCCAAATAGCAGAAAATATATTTATTATATATTTATAGTCATTTAAAATCTGCGTAAAATAAAATTAGATTTTATACTCTTGTCTTTTGAATGATAGTCGGAAAAACCGGGGAGATCATTCAGTATATAAGTCGCTTACCTAAACGTATGAACACTATAACCTCACTACTATGAAAGCACAATTACTATTAATTGGCCTGCTCATCTCGGTACTTACTACTACGGCATTTTCGCAAGATCGCAGCCAATCGTCAATCAAGGCATTGCCGGATCATCCACTTTTGAAGATTCTGACTACTCTTGATAAAGCCTCAGGTCCTCAAAAAATGTACAAAACAGCAAACGACGCTTTTCAACTTAATACGGTTGAACAGCAGGTGCGAAATGAGGAAAATTGGATCCCTTTCCAGAAAACCGATAATACATATCAATCCGGAAACCGGGTTGAGAGTAACGGATATTTTACTTCAGAACTTGGTGGTAGCTGGGAATTGGACAGCAGAGAAATATATACCTATGAAAGTGACCTGCTTGTCTCGAATGTCTACCTGAGTATAATGGAAAATGAACCTGTATCGGGCGATCGTACTTTGATCACTTACCAGACTAGTGCTGGTGTAACTCTGCCGGAAGTAATTACATATCAATACAGGGATGGTGGGGATGAGGAGCCCTGGGTGAATGAGGACCGAACGACAATCCAGGTAGATAATGGTAATATCGTGGGTGGAACCTATGAGGAGTGGGATATTGACAGCTGGACATTGGTCGACCGGTTTACACTCGAAGAGATAAATGGTGATCTTGTAGAGACGACTGAAATGTACGATGAGTTCTCTGAAAGCTGGATCAATTATGAGCAGTATGTGTATTCAAATATAACGGCATCTGATTTATACGAGGAATTTTTCAGTTTAATCGATCAGATAGATGATGGTAAATCGCTCTATATATTGTCTTTACTGCCCGATTATACAGCCTATGAGTGGGTTGAAGACGGCGAAAATGGTTCATGGGTAGCTACTGAACGTCAGATTAAATCACCTTCAGATCAGCTTGAGTATGGCGCGACTTCAGCTGTCATGACATCAGTTGAGTTTAGTACCGGAGTGCCTGACGAATGGATGATCGCGTATCAAGCCATTGTGGGATTTGATGACAGTGAAGTCCCAACCGGATTGACATTCTATTCGACTTTTGATGAAGAAGAATCCATGGAACTTCAGATGGTTTTCAGTGAGCAGTACCTCTATAACAATGATAATCTGCTCACAGAAGTACTAAAGTTCGGAAGCTGGGATAATTTTTTCTTTAAGGCAGCTCAGCATATGCACGCAACCGGTCGCGCTGTACTTACCTGGAGTGATGTAAATACATCCATCGGCACTGATGAGCTATCACTGAATTTCAGGCTGAATCCTGCTTATCCAAACCCGTTCAACCCGTCGACGGTTATTCCGTTCCAAACGGCAACAGCTGCCGATGTAACCATTCAGGTATTTGATATGCTGGGTCGTAATGTGGCAACGCTGGTAGATGAGTTTATGACAGCCGGCAATCACACCGTACAGTTTGATGCATCCGGACTGTCGAGTGGCGTCTATTTGGTCCGTTTGAATGGTGCCGGTGTTCAGCAAACAAGAAGCGTGTCTTTAATCAAGTAGATAAACCAGTATCCGTAAAATCAACAGATAGTAACTGGTAATAAAAAAACCCGGATGATATATGATCAGCCGGGTTTGTTTTTTTAAATGGTTTTAAAAGCGAGATTATCGCTCTTCAACTGGTGTCCAGTCCAGGTTTTTCTCGGCGATGTACAGCGCACGGGGACGTACAAGTCTGTTATTCTCGTCTTGCTCTATATAATGTGCTGTCCAGCCTGACACGCGGCTCATTGCAAATATACAGGTGAACAAATCAGGTTTGATGCCAAGAGAGTAATATACCGTGGCGGAAAAGAAATCAACATTAGGATCGATATCTTTCTCATCCTTCATTGTTTTCAGAATCGCCTCTGACCACTCATAAAGTGTTTCGTGTCCCGTCTCTTCAGAAAGGCTTTTCGACATATCTCTGAGCAACCGGGCTCTCGGATCAAACGTCTTATAAACGCGGTGACCGAAGCCCATTATTTTTTCTTTATTGGACAGTTTCTTCTTGGTAAACTCAACGGGATCAGCCGTATCAGGATCTTCCTCGAGTTCAAGCAGCATATTCATCACCTGAGTATTGGCTCCGCCGTGAAGCGGTCCTTTCAGTGCCCCGATAGCTCCGGTAACGGCAGAAAACATATCGGATTGAGTTGAGCAAATGGCACGGCCGGTAAACGTGGACGCATTCATTCCGTGCTCTGCATGGAGAATCAGGCAGAGATCCATCGTTTTTTCAGCTTGTTCTCCTGGTTTTTCACCATTCAGCATATACAGAAAGTTAAACGCTGTGCTGCCTTCATCAAGCGGTTCTACCATTTCTTTTCCATCGCGTGATCGTGCAAATGCTGCGACAATTGTTGGCATTTGCGCCGCCATGGCAATAGCAGCATCGGTATTACTTGAACTATCCTCAAAATCAGCCAGCATGGAAACAGCCGTTCTCAGTACAGCCATGGGTTCAGCTTGTTTGTTGGTAGACTTGATGTAGTTGATTACCGGCTGAGGTAGCTTTCGCTGGCCCACCATTTTGTCGTTTAGCTCATCCAGTTCTTTTTTATTTGGCAGGCGGTCATTCCACAACAAGAAACATACCTCTTCGAACGTTGCGTTTTCTGCAAGAGTGTCGATGTTGTACCCTGAATAGATCAGCTCTCCCTTTTGCCCGTCAATGAAACTCTTTGTGGTAGAGAACGCTACGATTCCCTCAAGTCCCTTGTTGATATGTGGATATTCGCTTAAGTCTATGTTTTCCAAGTTTTGTTTGGCCATATTACTGTCCGTAAATTTTGATTTCTTAGTTGCTGCCTCTGCAAGTATATTAGTCAGTTTACCGTTCCAGCGGTCAAACGGGATTCAGTTTTTCGAGTGGGTACACTCCTTGAACAGAGACGTTCAATTCATCTTTAAAAAAATACAAAAATAGTGGCTCTTTTAGAAGCGCTATTCACCGTAATGTGCCCGATGAAATGATCGGGGTAGAGGTTTAATTATTTTTACAAGCTTCCGCTAAGTTTGGCTTCATTCCAGTAGCGGTCCATCTCTTCAAGATCGGCCTGCTCGAGCGTTCTATCCTGATTTTTAAGCTTCTTTTCGATATATCTGAACCGATGGTCAAACTTTTTGTTGGCCTTTCGCAGGGAGTCTTCCGCATTGAGGTCTAACAAGCGACCCACATTAACCAGGCTAAACAGAAGATCCCCGAATTCGTCGGCCTGTTCCTCTTTGTTTTGTTGATCAACCGCTTCGCGCCACTCGTCGATCTCTTCGTTTAGTTTCTCCCAGGCGAGTGTCCACTCGGCCCAGTCGAAGCCTACATTTGCTGCTTTCTCCTGCATGCGGTGTGCTTTGATGAGGCCTGGCAGGTGAGCCGGAATGCCATCAAGTATTGAACTGCGTCCCTCAGTTAGTTTGATGGACTCCCAGTTTTCCGCCACCTCTTTCTCACTTTTAACCACGGTATCAGAAAAAATATGAGGATGACGGCGGATAAGCTTTTCTGATATTCTGTAAATCACATCGCCGATATCAAAATTATTTTTTTCATCCGCCATTTTGCTGTGAAACACTACATGTAGCAACAGATCGCCCAGCTCGCGGGACAGCTCGTCGTAATCATCGTTTTCTATCGACTCAACGGCTTCATACGCCTCTTCTATTAAATTTTCTTTGATGGAGTGATGCGTCTGTTTCCGGTCCCAGGGACACTCTTTTCTTAGAATGGCAACAAGTTCAAGGAAATCAGAAAAATCGCGGCTGGGTTTGATGTGGGTGTAGTCCATTTTCAGTATTCAGTTTGTCAGTTAATCAGTGGGTCAGTGAGCCAGTAATCAGTGTGTCAGTGAAGGAAAAGTTTATGCCGAGTTAATTTACAAACCTGTGTAATTTTTCAATTTACGCAGCTTACCATCATTTTTAGTTGATTCTTTATTAACCAAATGCCAAAAACTATCTCCATATACTGATAACCGACAACTGTACACCGACATACTGTTCACTGCCACACTGAGAACTGATAACCGTAACTAAGTTTTTCTTTTCTTCTTTTCAGCGGCAGGGAAGAGGATGTTATTTAAAATAAGGCGGTAACCGGGGCTGTTCTTGTGAAGGTTGAGATCAGTTGGCGGATCACCTACACGATGAGTGTAATCTTCGGGATCGTGGCCGGCATAAAACGTAAATGTGCCCTGACCGTAATTTCCATGCAGATATTTAACCTGGTCGCGTCCGGCTGACTCTGCAAGCTTCACGACATTGTTTTTTACCTTATCAGCCCGAAAGGCAGTTGTCTGGCCATAAAAACCGGGGATGCTGCTCACATGATTTTGAGTAAGCATGGCGGGCACCGGGTCCCATTTAGCAGAGAAATCAAACAGAGTAAAATAATCAAGGCTTTCGCTGATGCGGTTCAGATCAACTTCCACATCAATATTCCCATGTCGATAAACAAATGGGTCTGTAACCACGGAAAAATTGGCAAAGGCAAAGGTATTGTCAAAATCGAGGCGTTCATTGGCATTGGGATCAACCGGGTCGCCGTCTATTTCAGTTGGAACAATGTCGTGATCGTGAGCCGCAAGGGCGATATCGAACGTGTTGGTTCCGGAACACATCGCAAATAGAAAACCACCGTTACCGATGTATTCTTTCACATTCTGAACCACGTTCAGCTTAAGCTGGCTTACTTTGTTATACCCAAACTTCGCTGCCAGATCCTGCTGTTGATTCACCTGCGCAATATACCACGGGGCAGTTCTGTAGGTGCCGTAAAACTTTCCGAACTGGCCTGTGAAATCTTCGTGGTGCAGATGCAGCCAATCATATTGGTCAAGATCGCCATTCAGGACCTCTTCATCATAAATTTTGTCATAGGGCACTTCCGCATAATCGAGAGCAAGCGTAACAGCATCATCCCAGGGCATAGCGTCTGCCGGCGTATAAACCGCAATGGAGGGCACCTTTTCCAGATTTACAACAGCCATATTTGCGTTTGGCTGTTCCACTTCGCTAATGATCCGTGCTGCTTCGCTTTCCGAAATCAATTCTATTGAGACACCTCTCACGCGGCTCTTCCTGACAATATCTCCTGCTTGTGTTGTTATAAAACTTCCGCCCCTATAGTTAAGCAGCCACTGACCTGATTGGTTCTCTCCAAGATGGTTGAAAACCACGCCATACGCTTTCAGGTGATCGCTTTGGCTGGCATCCATAGGGATTAACACTCGATCCTGTGCTTGCAGTGAAAACGTGGCAGAAAGAAATAACATCGAAAAAAACAGGAATATGAGTCTCATTATATTACAGAGTTTGTGCGTCAGACTGTTGTAGTTTCTCGCGGGCATAGTGGGCATAAAATCCTTCAGGAAATTCAAGAAGTATGTTTTCGTACATTTCATTGACACTGTTCCGGTCGAGTAGCACTTCTGTCTGCCGGTTGAAGAATCGATTCTCGGAACCAAGATATTGATAGCCGGTGGTTATTTCATCATGCGAGTAATAACTTTCATTTTTAAGGGAAGCTTTATCACCTTCGCTCGCAGTTAAAAGCTGATCAGCAATTTCGGCACGCTCCCACATGAGCCGCTCTCGGATAGGCGATTGAATATTATTGCTGATTTGATCCTGTAAAAGTGACAAAATGAATGGCTGGAATTGGCTCGGCAACTCGTTTGTAAACTGGACAATCAGGTCGTCAGAAAATGGATGAGACGGTTTTTCCAGAAGCTGGCTTGATGCATCAATGGCTTCATCATAAGTGCCGGTGTGCAGAAGCTGAAGAGATTTACTAAACTTGCGCAGATCTGCAGCAGTGCTGTCCATTCGAATGCCGTTTTTAATCCACATACGCAACTGAATGGCATTGTTGGCAAAGTAAGAGGTATTCCGCCGTTCCAGTGAGCTTAACTGAACTTCGGCGAATTCAAAATCGCCTGCAAAGAAATCAGACAGACTAAGATAGTAGCGAGCTTTTTCGGATAGATTTGTCTCTTCAGTAACGCGGTCGGCTCGGGTGAGGGCTTGCCGGGATGTCGTATAATCTTTATTGAATAGTGCGATACGGCCTTCAGCATAAAGTGTGTAAGGCTCGCCGGAAGTTTCGCGCACAGAGTATGTTTTGAGATCTTTAAACCAGCGATTTGCTTTCTCGATCTCTTTAAAATGATCCAGCGAAAGGTCAATCAGCGTTGTCAAGACGCGGTCTTTCCGGTTATAATTTGGTGCAGATTCAATGATAGATTCATTCAGACGGTAGGCTTCCCTGAAAAGATCTTCAGCCTGCTGAAATGTGCCAAGTCCCTGCTGATTGAGATGCCGGGCCCATTGAATATAGGTGGTTGCCTTCTCTTCGGTAGCTCGGGTAACGGGCCCTGTCTGCGATTCGATGTAATAGTTGTAGGCATCAGCAGCAATCTCGTACTCCCTGGCCGATCGAAGCCGGTTTCCAAGCGAGAATAGCGAGTAATTGGTCTGTTCGGTTCGTGATTCATACTGCCGGGCGAACACAAAAGCGCGCCTGTACTCCTCTGTTTCAAGCAGCAGCCAGCTTAACAGCTGGTAGAGCTGCGAGTAGGCCGGGTGCTGATTATCCAACTCAAGAAGATAGTCTTCAAGCTCAAGTGCAGCTATGCTATAAAGCTTGTCATCTCTCATTCGTAAAAAACGCTGCTGAACAAAACTCATCTGCTGCGGCGTTTCTGTAATCACAGAATAGTATTCATTTACAGCTTTTTCAAACTGACCGGACTGCATGTATGCGTTTGCAATCTCGTTGGTAAAAAGCGATGGGTTTCTAAATATCTCGCGCGACATCGTGTAAATATCCACAGCTTTTGCGTATTCACGTCTTTCCATCATGGAAGAGGCTACACTATGAAAGATCTGGATCTGGCGCGGATTTTCATCAAGTACCGTTTGCCAGGCGTCATATGCCTGTTCGGTATCTCCGCTGATGTGGTAAATTTCGGCAAGTTTAATTCTTGTACGAGTAACATTATGTCCGTTTCGGAGGGAGGCTTTAGATATTTCTATGGCTTCATCGTAATACTTTAAGTTAATGAGCGTCTCAGCCAGGTGATCGTAAAAGGTATAAGTTCCGGGATATTGCTGATGCAGTTCACGTAAAATTGGCAGAGCATCTTCATACTTCTGCTGCTGCATATATTGATTCGCAATTCTAAACTCGTTGGATTGTGCATCAGCTAGTGACAGTGCAGAAATGAATAATACTACCGTCAGAAAAGCAGTTAACGAAAAAAATCTGATCATAAATTAAATACCTCTTTAAACATAGCGGGATAATCACTCTTAAGCGTTTGGTAAAACTTGTTTACCGGAAAACCAACAACATTATAATAATCACCTTCGATCTTTTTTATAAATAAACTTCCGTAATCATCCTGGATACCGTATGCTCCGGCCTTATCCATCGGGCTGCCGGTTGCAATATATCGGTTGATCTCGGTATCCTCCAACGTACTAAACGTTACTTTAGTTTTTTCAAAAAAAGCAACAGATTGCCGAATCGAACCATCAATGTCCACACCCATTACTGAAACGCCGCTGTACACCCAGTGATGGCGGCCGCTCAGAGATCGCAGCATCTCAAATGCCTGAGCCGAGGTTTCCGGCTTGACCATGATTGCACCGTCTTTCACAACAATAGTATCGGCGGCAATGACGATAGTATTCATTCTGCGTTGGGCAACATCCGCAGCTTTCTGTTCCGCAAGGCTGCATACATTTTTAC
This sequence comes from Rhodohalobacter sp. 8-1, assembly GCF_038150125.1. NCBI lineage: Bacteria > Pseudomonadati > Balneolota > Balneolia > Balneolales > Balneolaceae > Rhodohalobacter > Rhodohalobacter sp. 8-1. The sequence continues at coordinate 212,232 of NZ_JBBVMF010000004.1, forward strand.
CGGGACTCAAATTTTCGTTAATAATTTCTTCAATTGTTGATGGATCTACCGTACAGGACACGCCCATCATGTTAAAAAGCGTCTTTCGCCGCGGGCTGGCTGAGGCGAGAATGATACTGCTCATCAAATATCCTTTTTCATTCGTAATTTTTCAGTTAGAATACTTTTGAATACCTTCATTTGAATAAGGTTGTTGCTATCAGTTAATATACATGCACAAACCTTTTTATAATATCTGCGAATAGTCTTCAATGATAGCGGATCAGTTTCAGAAATAACAATAGCAGTAAACGAAAAATTTTTATGTCAGCAAAACGCAAAAAAAGATCGCAAAAGCCGATGGCTTTCCATGCTTTGAACTATAAAATTCTTGGTGTTGGCGTTCTTTTGATTGTCATCGGTTTCACCATCATGCGCCTCGAAAATGAAGTGTACGGTTTTATCTCGCTTTACATCGCTCCAGTGGTAATTATGGCTGGGTATATTGTTGTTGCGGTATCCATATTAAAGCGACCGGCTTCTGCACTAAATGACGAATCAGACAGAGCCCCTCAACAACGTTGAACCGACTAACCTCTTACGGGTTTATCTTTGCGCTCATCTACCTGGCGATTCTCGAGGGTGATGCCAGCGATCATGTGATGTTGATCCAGGGATTTACAATTTCGCTGGTTGTGGCTTATCTCGCATTTTTTCTCACCTGGCTCACACTTGATGCAACCCTTCCTGTAATTGTGATAGGAACCGCAATTTTTGGATTTGGAGGGTGGATACTTGCTATCGCGGTTGTTGTCTTTTTTATCACCGGAAGCCTGTTCAGCAGGCTAAATCGCGATCTCGATACACCCAATGATCAGTCGATACTTCCTGAGAGGCGACGAGACGGACTCCAAGTGTGGGCGAACGGATTCTGGGCTGCTTTTTTCTGTTTCCTATTGTTTTTATTCCCGCTCGACCTTTTTCTGGGAGCTGCATTCGGGGTTATAGCTACAGCCACCGCCGACACCTGGGCAACCGAAACGGGCATACGCAAACCGGGGAAGACCATCAGTATTAAAACGAGGAAATCCGTGCCGCCCGGTACCGAAGGCGGCATAAGTTTTAAAGGAACGTTTTTTTCAATATTAGGAGCGCTGCTCATCGGGTTTTTTGCATCACAAGAAGTTGGAGAAAACGCTATTCACACATTCGCAGTGGTTTCATTCGCGGGATTTGCGGGGTGTTTAATTGATTCCTACATCGGGGCGGTTTATCAGCGCAGCAACGATTCGGATCAGTCCGATCACCCCTGGTATTCTCTTGACAAGGATAAACAAAACAGTTTTGTGAACTGGGTTTCAACAGGAAGTGGCGGCCTGATTGCCCTCATTCTATTATTAATTATTTAACAGATTTACTATGAAGTGGTATCAAAAGCTGCATTGGAAAATTATTATCGGTCTCATCCTTGGTCTCGTATGGGGGTTAATTTCAAGCTTTCTTAACTGGAACCAGTTTACGGTCGATTATATCGGCCCCTTTGGTACTATCTTTGTTAACCTGCTGAAACTGATTGCTGTGCCACTTGTGCTTGCGTCCCTTATTGTGGGCGTTTCGAGCCTGAACGATATGACGAAACTTTCCAGAATGGGAGGAAAGACCATTGGCATTTATCTTGTCACTACCGTTCTTGCAATCACAATTGGCCTGACAATTGTAAATGTGATGCAGCCGGGAAAAACACTACCCCAAGAAACCCGCACGTCGCTGATGGAAAGTTATAGCGAAAATCTTGAGGGGAGGGACGAGGCTGCACAGGAACTGATTGAACGAAGCCCTCTTCAGTTTTTTGTGGATATCGTACCGGTAAACGCCGTTGATGCGGCATCTGACAACTCTAATATGCTGCAAGTTGTCTTTATCGCCATCATTCTGGGGATCGGTATCATTAATATACCGGTGCAAAAAGGGGAGGTACTTATCAACTTTTTCGATTCACTTAATGATGTGATCATTAAAATTGTGGACCTGATCATGAAAACCGCCCCTTATGGAGTGTTTGCTCTGATGGCAACGGTGATTGTTGACCTGGCAGGCGACGATTTAACCCAGGCGCTTGTGCTGCTCAGGGCTCTTGGCTGGTACTGCATAGCTGTGCTGATTGGCCTTTTGTTGCACGTTTCGATTGTCTATTTCAGTTTATTTAAATTATTCAGCAAAATGAAGTTGCGGAGTTTTTTAAAAGCTATTCGCCCGGCCATTCTGCTTGGCTTTAGCACAAGTTCAAGTGCGGCCACTCTGCCCGTTACGATGGAGAGGGTGGAAAAAAATCTTGGTGTGGACGAGGAGGTTTCGAGTTTTGTGCTTCCGGTGGGAGCTACAATAAATATGGACGGTACAAGTTTATACCAGGCAGTGGCTGCCGTATTTATCGCTCAGGCGCTCGGCCTCGATTTAACAATATTTCAACAGCTTACAATTGTTCTGACGGCTACTCTTGCTTCCATTGGGGCTGCCGGAGTTCCCGGTGCAGGTATCATTATGCTGGTTATTGTGCTCCAGGCGGTTCAGGTACCCGTTGAAGGTATTGGATTGATTCTGGGAGTTGACCGGATACTGGACATGGCAAGAACGGCTGTTAACATCACCGGTGATGCCGCGGTATCGGTTGCTGTAGCAAGTTCCGAAGGTATGCTCGGTGATATTCACTTTGATGATGAATAATAGATACAGCAGATTCATTTATTAACAGATTAGATTATCATGATGAAGACGTTTCTGGCGGTTTTCTTTTTCTTTATCGTTACAGTTTCTGCTATGGGTAAATCTTTTCTAAAGACCGGAACTGAAGATCCTGAGAAGCCTGATACATCATCTTTTGAAGAAAAGCTTGAGTATGCGATCGAGCAATTTTATCAAACCAGGTGGTCTAAATCTAAGGAGCTTTTTGACGATCTTAAGGCCGAGCACCCCACCGATCCGAGGCCACACTTTTTTGAATCGATGATGCCTTTTTGGGAATATTTCTTTATCCATCAAAAGAGTGAGCTTGCGGATAAATTTCTAAACCAATCGGAACGGGCCGTCGACTTAAGCGAACAGCGGCTGGCAAACAATCCGAGTGATACCACGATGGTTTTTCTACTGAGCGGATTGCACGGCTACAGGAGCTTGGTGGCTGCAAGTGAAAAGGAGTACAGGATAGCTATGCAAAGCGGTGTGACCGGTTTTACCTATACCCGGCAGCTTCTGTCTATAGACTCAAACCGACCGGATGCACAAATAGGGCGTGGCATGTTTTATTATATGGTGGGAAGTATTCCCGGTGAAGTCCGGTGGCTCACAAATTTGGCCGGTATTCGCGGAGATATTGAGATGGGATTCAGGGAGCTGGAAAAAGCAGCTGAAAGCGATAATGCCGTTCGTTATGACGCCATGATGATGCTGATGTACCTGCACGAAAAAGAAAAGGAGATAACTAAAGCTGTTGAATATGCGGAACGACTTACTGATCGATATTCAGAAAACGTAATTTTTTTATACAAAGCCGCAGAACTCTATGAGCTGCTCGGGAATACGGAACAAGCTGCAGAAAAATACAGGCTTGTGATATCGCTGAATAACGAAAATCTGCATGAACTCACTGAGATGAGCAAAACCCGTGTTGATGAACTTTATGCTCTCGGTTTGATTGACCAATAATTTTTACTAAACTCCTTAAGCACACTCACATATTATTCAAGACTATTTGTGTGTTTGCTCTGAACTCAATCAAGCCTATGGGCAAAAAGTTACAGATTAACTTATTTAAGATTCTTGTTCTCTTTCTGGTCCTGAGTTCTACTCAAACGATACTAAGTTATGGCCAGGTACCACTTGTTGATCTCCGGTCGTTTGAGATTTCGTTTACGTCCGAAGAATCAAACCTGGACAAGGATGGTGTAAAACTGTCTATGCAGGAAGCGAAACAAATGTCCGGCCTTGAGATAGACGACGGACAACCTTTTCGGTTTACATCAAGCCCGGATAATCAAAAGGGATTTTATTATGTCGACACCCGGGGCGGGGCGTCTCTGGGAAGATACTACCACTCAGGCAAGTCAAATGTAGTTTCTCAGCTGCCTGTCCGCAACGGAACTCCGCACAACATTGCAGGTGTCTCAATCGCTTTTGATTTTGTGTACAAGCCTGCGCAAACCAAATCTGAAATTAACTATCAGTTGTCGTACAAGGTTAATGATGGCCGTTGGATATCGCCGTCAGGCGGATTTTTCACGTCAGATATTTTCCAGGCTAAAGAGGAAAGCTGGAACTCTTTTTCCATGCAAATTATGCTTGATCAGCTCTACCTGCTTCCAAACGATCATCTGTACATTCGCTGGACGGCAACAGATACGAGTGAGGGCAATAGTTTTATTCCATTGGCACTTCAAAAAATTGAAATATTTGCTAAACAGGCTGAACCAAAAGAAATCCATTCCGGCTCGCTTATCATTTCAGAAATTATGCCTGCTTTTGAGACTGAGTCAGGTAAACTGGAATACGTTGAATTATACAATAGCACAGAAAATCCAATCAATTTAAAGGGGCTGGTTCTCCAGTCTGGTGAAAACCGAATTGTAGTTCAGCGTAATGTCATTGCGGAACCCTACAAGCCGATAGTTTTAACGGGAAGCAGTGAGAATAACAGCACCACCTATAATTTTACAGATTATCATTACTCAGAGCCATTAGTAGAAACAAATTCAGGCAGCCTTTCGCTTATCATCGATGGCAATGACGTGGCACGAGCACTTTTCGGAAGTTCAAAATCCGGAACTGCAGTTCAGATGGATAATCTCGCAAATGCATTCGATGGCTACTCTGGCCTTAGTCATTTTGAACCGGCAACAGAAGAGTGGAGCCGGGTTTTTTCTGGCACTCCTGGCCACATTGAACCCGAAAGCCATTTCTACAGCAAAACCATCACAAAAAGCGGCTGGTACCTGCTGGAACCGCCGGGTCAGCTTTCAGATGCACTGAACAGAGAGCTGAGCCCTGAATTAGCCTCATTGAAAGATAAATCAGCCGCGAATGATACCGACAAAGCCATTCCTCCCTATATTTACTTTCATCCGTCTGAAGCCGATCCTGTAAGAGTGTATGCGTCAGGGCAGAGCGACGGTGAGTCTCAATCCGATCAAAGAAAATCAGAACGCCACGCTATTTTTCAGGAAGTACCCTTAGTTAGCCTCAGCATCACACATCAATCAATGATACGTGATATAATTACTCAGGAAGGGAATCAGGGTTACCCGGCCCTTTTGACCTGGAGTAATAGTTCGCAGCAGTTTGAGCTGGTATGGCAAGAAGAGGACACTTTGTCTCCCTGGAACAGTTACATGGCCTCAGGAGAAGCAGAGGTAATGCTGCCCGGGCACATCACTGATTCTAATAGAAAGAATGTTTGGTCCGGCCTGACACGTTCGGTTGTGTTATCGCTTGTTTCAGACGCAGACAAGGACTCTGAGGCCATCGAGTATGATCGGTCCCTTATAGGTTTTTGGGAATCGCCATCACAAGACCATAGCACGGATTTTAGTTTGCCTAAATTGTGGACACCACTTGAAGAGAGCAGACCTGAGGAGCGTGATCCAATGCTGTATTTTAAATCAGCTGATACCGCATATCCGGCTAACAGCTATCTCAATTTTTCATTCACGCCCAAAGAGTTGTTACAGGTGCCTGTTGGCCTGAAATTGCCGGCAGCCATTAACAGTGCTCGTTTTGTGTGGGATTCAATTGAAACACTGCCTGAGCAGTGGGAGCTAGAGCTGGTAGATGCCGAACTGGGAGAGAAAATTAACATGCGAGAGGAGAGATCATATTCATTTTTTGAGCGATCTGAGGTTTTAAGGGAAGGAATGAACGATCCGGATCACTCATTTAAGCCTGTTGAAAAAGTAGAGTATAACCGATTTTATATACGAATTTCATCCACAGGAGATCTCGGGAAGTTCGAAGATGAAGGTGAGACGCCGGAATCCATCAAGCTTAAACAGAACTACCCGAACCCATTCAATCCAACCACAACAATCGGTTTTTATGTGCCCAAAGCAACTGACGTTCAAATTGGGGTTTACAACGTTGTGGGACAACAAGTAGGACAATTGGTAGATGAGCGCCTTGGTCCGGGAGATCATACGATAACCTGGAATGCCATGGATATGCCAAGTGGCGTTTATATAGTACAGATGGAAGCGATGAATACAGTACAAACACGTAAAATTACGCTCATTAAGTGAATGGTATCTTGTGTTTCACATTTGATTGCTGATAATGGATAGAATTGGGCGATATTTTCGTTGAGAAATCTTAAATGGAGATGTTTGGCTTTCGGAAAAGGGTATTAATAGCACAATCAATCTTTCAGATCTGTAAATTAACTGATAAGTTAGAATGTTGGTTTCAAATATCTGCAAAATCCCCATTGAAACAGACGGCTGACGACGATTTTAAACCATTATTTAATTTAAACTAAACCATTATTACAACATACATGCAGTATAAGACAATTCAAGGTGTAGACGTGCCCGAAATAGGACTCGGCACATATAAACTATACGGGAAAGAGTGCAAAAATACGGTAATGAAGGCCTTCGACCTGGGGTACAGATTGGTGGATACCGCGCAAATGTACAAGAATGAAGCGGAGATCGGAGACGCAATTAGAACATCGCATGTGGATCGTGAAGAAATTTTTGTAACCACAAAAGTGTGGCATACTAATTTGGAGCACGATGATTTGTTGCAAACAGTGGAAGACAGCCTTGAACAGCTGAAAACGCCCTACGTTGATTTGTTAATGATTCACTGGCCTAATAAGCAATACTCGCTTGAAAAAACGATGGAAGCCATGCTGGTACTTAGAGACCAGGGCAAGGCGATGAATATCGGCGTATGTAACTTCCCGATTGACCTGGTAAAAGAGGTTACAGAAGAACTGCAGATCCCGATATTTTGCGACCAGGTTGAATTTCACCCCTTTTTGGAACAATTTGATCTGCTTGAATATTCTTATGAGCAGGAGTTCCTGATTACGGCTTACAGTCCGCTTGCCCAGGGCAAAGTGTTCGAAAACGAGCTTTTACAAGATATAGGTCAAAATCATGGGAAGACAGCGGGGCAAGTCTCTTTACGATGGCTTATCGAACAGGAAAATGTAGTTGCAATTCCTAAAGCGAGCAGTGAAAAGCATCTCAAAGAAAACATCGATATTTTTGATTTTGAACTGACAGACGAAGAATTTCAAAGCATTGATGAGCTGGATAAGAGCCTTAGGCTCGTGAATCCATCGTTTGCACCCGATTGGTCAAAATGAACGATTAAATGATTATCTTAATTAAGTTTACAGTGCTCAGATGTATTTTTTGCTGCTATCGATTTATTAATAGTCAGCTTCAGCAATAACACGTTCTGATTTATAATTTCTCAAAAATATTTTCAACTACGTTATCAATCGCATGTTAAAAACCTCAGATTACTTCATACTCATCGCCGCTCTTATTTCAATGATGCTATCCATCGGTTTATGGTTTAGTGGTAATACCGATGCAGGTTTATTTGTTGGAATATGGGTTCCCTCTATACTCGGATTTGGAGCATACTTTAAAATCATTAAATACAGGAGTATGCCATGAGTATTCAGTTTATATTTTCATCGGGTATAATAGTAGTCATTCTGTTCTTGATAGGATTGATTTATACCTTTAAGGAATTCAAAGAGATGGAAAAACATCCTGAAGACTACCGTCGCCGAAATGATGCAGCCGTGATTGATACAGAAGAGGAGAAGCCTTAATCTTTCCATACCGAAATCCCTTCGGCCAATATGTGGCCGGAGTCTGCCTTTTCAATTGTGTGGAGATAGGTATTGTCGTTCAGCCATCTCGTATTTATCACAATTTGCTGGTATAAACTCGCCTCTTTGTGAAACTGTATATTAATTTCGTGGCACGTCAATTTTGGCGGCATCTCATCGGGCATGAATCCTGTCATCCACTCAATGTAAGTCACATTATTTACGTGGTGGTTCATATCTATATCGTGGCTGCTTACCGTTAGAGTCGTTATACGGTCAGGTGAATCCATTGATGGAAATGATGACTTCTCGATTGATAGTTTGTGCTCATCAACATCAAGCCCCATTTCTATAATCTCTTCCGGAATACGAACAGGCCGGCGATTTTTGATATTCAACACCATCCACTGGCTGACGCCGACGCCCATCGTCATGCCGTTTTCATCGGTAAGCTCATAATCTCTGAATGCCCGAATCCCATCACCCGAAGACGGCCAGGTATTCACGACAACTCGCTGCCAGCGCCTTGGGAATTTGTCCATTTTGATGTGCAAACGGTATAACACCCACGTGACTCCTTTCTTGTGAAGATCCTCGATATCAAATGTCAGGTCTTTTGCATTTTTACCGGCCGCTTCCTGGAAATAGTTTGCAATGACAGGCAGGGCAGTCTTTCCGGTTTGATCAATTTCGTAGGACCGAACCACAAATTCTTCTGTGTGTTTGATGACGCTCATAATTGCTTTATTAGGATGAATTGATATTTGTTAAGTAATAATACAAAATACAGTTTTGAATTTATGAACATAGATTTTCAGCTGCACTGTTTCAGTGTGCGGTCTTTTATCTGAAAGTAGTTGTACCGGCTGGAAATCTTTATTCCGTTCATACAGGAAAACGATGGCACATCCTGGTTTGGATAAAGATCTCATATCAATCATCAAAATCCAGCATTGGGTGGGTATGATTACGATAAATTGGCTACATAATTCATCGGGAATTTGGAGTCCCGTCCGTTCCACGGACTCTTTTGTATCAATGTGTCCGCCATTTACCCCACGTTGCCCAATGAGTGCCTGCGGCGAAACGTGGGGAAACGAAGCGTTCGCCCCGTTCGGACTCAGGGTGTGTGGTGTGGAGTGGATTGAAGCATTGAAATAATTTTTTTACGATGAATGATATATTCGGCGGGACATTGACATGGGATTGAATGGCCTCTCAATTCGCCCTCCACAGTCTCGAAGAGACGGACGCTTGGTAGCCCGGCAATTCATTGCCGGGTTCTATGCGACGATCCACCCGGGTAAAATCCGCTAAGCGGATGATACATTCTGGGTGTGGTGTGGATGGGTATTGAAGCATTGAAGTCGCCAATCATCCCAGGTCACCCAGCGATTGCCTTAGAGTTTCAGCTATCGGTACACGCTAAAAAAACCATCAAGAAAATACTTATTGATGATTGATTTCGGTTCCTGAAGCCCGTACCATAATCACGCGTTAGGTTCCGTTGGCGGCGACATCATAAATTCGCTCGCAACGGATGAAAAGGGAATCCGGTGAAAATCCGGGACTATCCCCGTAGCTGTAAGCTCCAAGACGCCCCGGTACTCAATTGCCACTGATCTTCACATAAGATCGGGAAGGCCGCCGGGGTGGAGTAAGTCAGAAGACCTGCCTGATTGCACATAATTCAGGCTTTCGGAGGAAAGGCCGGGAATGAACGATCGGTCGGTCAGTGTTTCTTCTCATACGCAAACCCCTGCCATCGGAATCTCCCATCTTTTTTCATATTCGGAAGCTCATCGGTTTAAATCTTTAAAATTAAACATAACCATGAGCAAACTCTATCCACTAATTACAATATGTTTCATTCTATGCCTTTTGCTTTTACAGGTGAAGGTCAGCGCGCAATCGACAGAATCGGCGACTGTCGACTCACTGGAGCTCGACAACATCGTAATAACAGCATCCAAAATTCCCCAGGCCCGGCGTGAAACCACCAAGCCGGTACAGATTATTGATCGAGCTGAAATTGAAAAAAATACCGGCCGCAATCTTTCACAGATCCTGAACCAGCAGAGCGGCATTCGTGTGAACGACTCGTTTGGAGCTCCATCAAACGGAAGAATTCTGTATATGCAGGGTGCTGCCGCCACGAATACACTTATTCTCGTGGATGGCCTGGCTATCAGCGATCCATCAGGTACCGGCGGTTTGTTTGATCTCAGACTGCTTTCGACAGAGAACATCGAGCGAATTGAGATCATCAAGGGTAGCCAGTCTACATTATATGGAACGGATGCTATTGCCGGTGTCATCAATATTATTACCCGGAAAGGCGGCGATGACTCTATCAACGGAAACGGGCAGTTTTCATACGGGTCATACGATACATTCAACGGAAGTCTTGGGGTTAACGGCGCTGTTACTCAGGGCGTCCGATATAATGTAAGCTACAGCCGTGAGTCAGCTGAGGGAATCAGCGCCGCAGAAAATCCAGGATCTGAAGGCTCATTTGATAAGGATGGATTTAACAACGATTCATTTTTTGGCCGCATTGACATCACCCCGGTTGAAAATCTCACCATCAGCCCGTTTCTCCAGTATTCCAGCTATGATGGCGATTATGATGGCGGTGCATTTTCGGATGCTGAAAACGAGTTTACACTAAAGATGTTCAGCCCCAGATTACAGGTGGAGTACAATGCAGAGCGGGCCCGGGTTAACGCGGAGTATAACTATACTCGCACAGAGCGTTCTTTTGTAAACTCTTTTGGCGAGAACGAGTTTGAAGGCAGGTTTCATAATGCTGATCTGTTTGGGAATTATAGCCTCACTGATTATGTGCAGGTTTTAGCGGGCCTGAACTACCAGGGGTTTTCGATTCCTGCGGCCGAAGGTGGTTCATCGCGCAACGCGTCGATCATAAGCCCGTATGCCACCGTATATCTTAACGATGCCGCCGGTTTCAGCGCTGAACTCGGCTACAGGCTCAATAACCATACTGAGTACGGCAGCAATTCTACATTTAGCGTAGCCCCGTCGTACAAACTGGCTGAAAATGTTAAACTATTTGGTTCCGTAACGACCGGGTTTAAAGCCCCGACACTGGACGAGCTGTTCGGGCAGTTTGGTGCCAACCCTGACCTCGACCCTCAGCGTAGTCTCTACATGAATGCCGGAGTTGAAGCCTATCTTCTGGATCAGTCGCTGAAATTTAGCGCTCAATACTTTAATCGTGAAATTGATGATTTGATCATTTACGCCACCGCTGGTTTTGTTAATCGCGACCGGCAAAACGACCAGGGCATCGAACTGTCGGGTGACTGGATTGTTAATAGTAATCTAACTCTCGGCGGCTGGTACAATAACCTCGACGGTGAGATCACTCAGGAAGGTGAAAACGGATCGGTAACCGAAAGTAACCTCATCCGGCGACCGGAAAATAGTTTTGGATTTCGGGCGGATGTGCAGCCTTTGGAGCATCTCACCATCCGGCTGAATGGAGAATATAATAGTGAGAGATCGGAACTTTATTTCAATCCCAATAACAATTTTGCAGCCGAAGACGTGACACTGGACGCCTATACGCTGGTGAATGTGTATGCAGAATATAGTTTGCTCGATCAGCGGCTTACTCTGTTTGGTGATGTGCAAAATCTGTTCAACACCGACTTCACTGAAGTCTACGGATATAACACGATCGGAACCTCCCTGAAAGCGGGTGTGAAGGTCAATTTTTAGTTGTTTGATTTAGGTTGGATCCTCTCGAAGCTGCCGAGGCCGTGATTGCAAGCATTGCAGCAGTTATGAAAACCAATTGATCCACTAATTCAGTTTGTGAGTATTTGATTCCATACGCGTTCAAATCTCCCTCTTTTCCGAAGCTCAGCTAATGTAAGAGAGGGAGCTCACGTATAAGATCAGACGATCTTCTTATTTGATTTTCATGTATAAAAACAGATGGTAAAACGTGATTAATAATTTTAATATTGAATTATACAATTAGTCAGAAAAAACGTCCTGCCGTCAAATTATATGACTCTGCCTGGAGCGAACGGGATTAGTTCGTTTTAGAATGTTTGATTCGAATTGTGGATAACTCGGTCATATTGTGGATAACTCTATATTATTCATTTAGCGCCCTTATGATGCGTTTTTGATTATCCTGAATGTTGATAACCCCTTCAGGAGAACTCTCAGTGGGTTTCTAAAAGAATTGATTCTCGACGATTGCCCCTTAAGGCATTCAAATTCAATTTTTATGTTTTGTCTATTTTTTTGATTGTGGATAACCCGCGGTATTTGTGGAAAAGTATTTCAGAAATAATTTGATGCTTGCCGCATTCGGGAATATCTTATTAAGCCCAACAAGAAAGTAATCGCCATCTTCTGGCGAACCCATCAGATCAGCACCTGTACCCGATAGAATATTAAGTTTTTAACGAGCCTACACCTATGAAATTTAGCAGATTCCACACCAAAAAAAGCTGGAAAACTCCCTTCGACAATATCGATTTTGAAACCCGTAAATCAGAAATCAAGAATCCTGACGGGTCTCTGATCTTTCAAATGGAAAACGTAAATGTTCCTAAGAGCTGGTCGCAGGTTGCCACAGACATCATCGCTCAAAAATATTTCAGAAAAGCGGGAGTTCCGGTCGAACTCAAGAAAGTAAAAGAGAAAGATGTGCCGAAGTGGCTGCAGCGATCCGAAGAAGATAAAGCAGCACTCAAAAAAATTGATGAAGATGACCGGTATACTCATGAAATTGACAGCCGCCAGGTGTTTTCGCGGCTCGCCGGGTGCTGGACATACTGGGGATGGAAGAACGACTATTTTGATTCTGAAGAAGACGCCAAGATTTTTTATGACGAGCTTTGCTACATGCTGGCCACCCAGATGGCGGCACCCAACAGCCCGCAGTGGTTTAATACCGGGCTGCACTGGGCATATGGGATTAACGGACCTGCGCAGGGTCACTATTACGTGGACGGCAAGTCCGGCAAACTGAAAAAATCTAAGGATGCTTACAGCCATCCGCAGCCACATGCCTGCTTTATCCAAAGTGTTAATGACGACCTGGTGAACGAAGGCGGGATTATGGATCTGTGGGTTCGTGAGGCTCGTCTGTTTAAATATGGATCAGGCACAGGCTCTAACTTTTCCGATATTCGTGGTGCGGGTGAAAAACTGAGTGGCGGCGGAAAATCGTCAGGCCTGATGAGCTTTCTGAAAATCGGTGACCGTGCCGCGGGCGCGATCAAATCGGGCGGAACGACTCGTCGTGCTGCAAAAATGGTGACGCTCGATCTGGATCACCCCGACATTGAAGAGTATATCAACTGGAAGGTCCGCGAAGAGCAGAAAGTAGCGGCGATCGTGTCCGGGTCTAAAATGACCGAAAAGCATCTCAAAAAGATTATCAAGCTTTGCAACACGCCGGTTGAAGTAGATGGGCGGAAGATGAACGGCGCCATGAGCCGCGATCCGCTCAAAAATAAAGAACTGGGCCAGGCGATTAAAGAAGCCAAGCGCAGCCAGGTGCCGCTGAACTATATTGAGCGCGTGATTCAGCTTGCCGCACAGGGCTTCACCGATATCGAATTTGATACATACGACACCGACTGGAATTCCGAAGCCTACCTGACGGTCAGCGGCCAGAACTCGAACAACTCCGTTCGCGTGCCCAACAGCTTTATGAAAGCCGTGAAAGAGGACAAAGAGTGGAATCTATACGGACGCATTGAGAAGCGGAACGCCCGCGAGGAGGGACGCGATCCCGAACCGATGAAGACGATGCGTGCCCAGGATCTCTGGGAAGATATCGGTTACGCAGCGTGGAGCTGTGCCGATCCCGGAACACAGTATCACGACACTATTAATGAGTGGCACACCTGCCCAGAAGACGGGCCGATTAAAGCGAGTAATCCGTGTTCAGAGTACATGTTCCTCGACAATACTGCGTGCAACCTTGCATCGCTCAACCTGATGAAATACTTCAAGGATAAGGACTGCCAGGAGTTCGATATTGAATCTATTAACCATGCATCACGGCTGTGGACCGTCGTGCTGGAAATTTCTGTGCTGATGGCGCAGTTTCCTTCCAAAGAGATCGCTGAGCTTTCTTACAAATTCAGAACGCTGGGACTGGGCTATGCTAACCTCGGCGCTGCGCTGATGGTGCAGGGCGCTCCCTACGATAGTGAAAAAGGAAGTGCAATTGCAGGGTCCATCACGTCAATGATGCACATGAAATCGTACGCCACAAGTGCCGAAATGGCGAAAGAGCTGGGCACATTTGAGCGGTACGATGCCAATAAAGAGCACATGCTGAAAGTGCTCCGCAATCACCGGCGTGCAGCCTACAATGTAGCGGCTTCCGAGTATGAAGATCTGACCATCACTCCCGTGGGAATTGATGAACACGTTTGCCCGGCTTACCTGCTGAAGGCAGCGCGAGAGAATTCAGACGAAGCAGTGGAGCTTGGCAAAAAGCACGGCTACCGCAATGCGCAGGTCACCGTGATTGCGCCGACCGGAACCATTGGCCTGGTGATGGATTGCGACACAACCGGTATCGAGCCGGACTTTGCGCTTGTGAAGTTCAAGAAACTGGCCGGCGGCGGGTACTTCAAGATTATCAACCAGAGTGTGCCGCTTGCGCTGAAAAATCTCGGTTATGAGAAGCGTGAGATCAAAGAGATCATTGATTATGCCAAAGGTCACGGAACGCTGGAAGGTTGTCCTCACATCAACCCGGAAAGCCTGAAAGAGATGGGCTTTACTGATGATAAGATTGAGGCGGTTAACAAGGCGCTGCCCAGCAGTTTTGATATCAAGTTCGCGTTTAACCAATGGACACTCGGCGAAGATTTCTGCAAGGATGTGCTCGACATTACCGAAGAGCAGCTCAACGACATGAACTTCGATATGCTTCGTTACCTCGGGTTCAGCCGTGAGCAGATCCAGGAAGCAAACGACTATGTGTGCGGTACTATGACCGTGGAAGGTGCCCCTTATCTTAAAGATGAAGATCTTGCCGTTTTCGACTGCGCCAACAAGTGCGGCCGTACAGGAACTCGCTACATTTCCGCGTCAGGCCATATCAACATGATGGCAGCCGCACAGCCGTTTATTTCAGGCGCAATTTCCAAAACGATTAATTTGCCGAACGAGGCGACCATCGAGGACATCAAAGATGCCTACATGGAGTCGTGGGAGAAAATGCTGAAAGCCAACGCGCTGTACCGTGACGGGTCGAAACTGAGTCAGCCGCTGAACTCCATGAGCGATGTGCTCGAGGAGCTGGAAGACGAGGATGAAGATACCGAAGAGGCGCAAAACACAGTGGTGAAAGCTGCTGAGAAGATCATTCACAAGTATGTGGCGAACCGTCAGCGCCTGCCGTACCGCCGATCGGGTTATACGCAAAAAGTAAAAATTGGCGGACAGAGCGTCTACCTGCGCACCGGCGAATACGACAACGGCCAGATTGGCGAAATTTTCGTGGACATGCACCGCGAGGGCGCCGCGTTCCGAAGCCTGATGAACTGCTTCGCGATTGCCATCTCACTCGGTCTGCAGCACGGCGTTCCGCTTGAAGAATTTGTGGATGCATTCGTATTCACCAAATTTGAGCCGAGCGGCATGGTAAAAGGCAGCCCGCACGTGAAGATGAGCACCTCTGTGATCGACTATATTTTCCGTGAGCTGGCAGTCACCTATCTCGGCCGCGAAGACCTGGCACATGTGCCGTCTGAAGATATCATGAAGAGAAATCTTCGTCCGTCTGATGAGGATGAATCCGGCAAAGGCGGTTCTGCGTCAGGTTCCGGAACCACATCCGCGGCACCCGAAAAGGAGCCAACACCTGCTGAGCCTGTTGCTTCAACAACCGTAACCGGCAGCAAAAAAATGATGGCCGGCGAAGACAAACCTCAAAGCGACTACGACCGCGCCAAGCAGCTTGGCTATACCGGCGACTCGTGCCCCGAATGCGGCAGCATGACGATGATCCGTAACGGCACATGCCAGAAGTGCATTACGTGTGGGTCGACGACAGGTTGTTCGTAAGTTAAGGTGCAGGGTACAGGGAGCAAGGTGCAGGATTCAAGACCTGACAGCGTCCGTAGGTCCTGTCAGCGTCTGGAGCATCCTCCTTCGCGAAGGCTTTGTTGGGTAGAGAAGTGAAAGGTGAAAAGTGAGAAGATCTCCCCGCCGAAGCCTCGGCACCAAGTGTGGCTCGAGGAGAGATCATTCATTCGGATGTTCCCGAATGAATGCGAGGGGTGTTCATGAGCTTTTTTTTGACATATGAGCTCAACCCTTTGCTTTCACACCCCGCGGACAGAAAAACCGGTACTACACACATACTTTCACATTCAATTTCCAGCCCGTTGGGAGAAATACCCGGCGGGCTTTTTTTTGATGGGTATGGAGAGAGTTTAATTTGAGTTGCTTTTTTGGTAGTAGAGCTTAGGAGAGACTCTATGCCGCGGGGGCAGCGGATGGCTTTCTGAGCTTGGGTGATTGGGATGAAAACTTTATGCTGTTACGAAACAAATGCCGAAGTAAAATCTCTGTTACAGGATAAAAGGTCATAAAGTATAATATATCATATACCAGGTAAAGTCTGATGTTTGATAATAATAAATCATTGAAACTTTTTGCGACAGTAACACCGGAAAACAGTAGCATGATGCGGAATTAAATGTTATTGCTTTAAAAGCTAAACTGAAATATCACATAATGATAAATCCTGAAATTGGTTTTACTTCTGACGTAATTACAAATCCAAATCGATTTGTTGGCCGTACTGAGTTGCTTAGAAATTGTCTAAAAGCGGTAAATACGCCTTTAAGCTTAATAGGAATACATGGGAAAAGAGGTGTTGGAAAATCTTCTTTAGCAAGACAAATTCAACAAATCGCAGTAGGTAATTACAAAACTCTTATTAATTCAGGTTTGAAACATGAGATTCCTGAAAGATCTAGAGAGTATGTTACTGTTTACTATCAATGTGATTCCATTATAAAGAATGTTGAAGATTTACTTGAAAGGCTATTGAATGATCAAAATGATAGTGATGGTTTATTAAGACTTATACCAAATGAAGGTAAAGAAATCGTCGAATTCTCAAGGGCAGATGAAACCGACGTCGGCATGGATTTAAAAGTCATAAATTGGGGAGCAAAAGGTATTGAATCTTCTAGGTACGCTAAAGTTGTTGAAAATAATACTGTTCAAACATTTAGAAATTTTGTAGACGCTGCTATAACTCATCAAGTAAAAAAGAAAATGAAAAGAGATGGTTTGCTAATCATTCTTGATGAAATCGATGTTATTCAAGACAAATCTGGCATAGGATCATTAATTAAATCTTTATCATCTGAAAGTTTAAAATTCGCTATCTGTGGAATTGGTGATGATTTATTTGAAATAATTAGTGATCATAGTTCTGTTGAGAGGTTGCTTGAGGAAGGAAGTATCAATGTTGAGCCCATGCCGCTTCATGAATGTGAAGAAATAATCTCACGAGCAGAAGTTCTATTCGATGGTGAGATTAAATTTACTCAGGAAGTTAAATCTGAGATTGCAAGCCTATCTCAAGGCTATCCATATCTTGTACAATTAATTGGAAAGGAATGTGTCTCTAAAGCAAATATTACAAACACAGATATCATTGATAGTGAAGTGCTTGATGAAGTAAAAAGTGACATCTCAAATGGTAAGGCTTTTCCAACTTTAGAAAGGCAATACATAAGGGCAATTGGACAATCTGAGGATAGAAAAAATTTACTATACATATTAGCGCATCAAAAAGAAGATAGGACGATGTTTGACACAGAAGTAGGAAAGCTTGTTTTGAAAAAAGCAAGAAGAGATGCTGAAGACCTTGATATTAAACACATAGATCAACAGTTACCGAGACTGATTGATCCCAAATACGGCCCTGTACTTAGAAAAGTACCTGACATGACAGGATATTATGAGTTTATAAATCCAATCTTAAGAATTTATTGCCAGCTTCGAGGTTAAATTAATAACAACTGTTTCAACGCGGACTTGGCCAATCTTCGCCGTCTCAAAATTCATTGGCTAGAAAGATAATCCGAGTTATTAACACATTACCAGTCATTAAGGCCAAGCCGGTTAAACCGCAGGCCGTTATGCCAAAATTTAAAACAATATACTCATGAGAGAATGTGTCTTCTGTGGATATAGTAATAACATCTCAAAAGAACATGTTTGGTCTTCTTGCCTTTTAGAAAAGAGAAAAGGAAACAAAAAATATGCTAGCAACTCTGTACCCAATAAGTTTATAGGTCCGAACTCATTACAAGTAAGAGATGTCTGCAGGAGATGTAATAACGAAAAGCTGGCAGAATTAGACAGCTATTTTTGCAAGCTGTACGATACACACATAAAAACTATAATAGAACCGAATGATCAAATTTCGTTCAATTGTAATTTTTCTTTACTCGCAAGGTGGCTGTTTAAAACGCTTTATAATAACGCCAGATCAGGAAATGCCGACAAAAAGTTTATTGAAATTTTGAGCCGATTTAACCAATACATCTTGGAGGGAAATAATAATCCTTCCGAATTTTTAATTTTCCTTCAACTCATTGTTCCTTATAAAGAAAATGACACAGATATTTTACCTATCTACATGACAGCTGGACCTATAGATATTCCTGGTTTTAACGTTGATAATGTTCACACATTCGTCGTGTGTGTCGATTCATTCCGATTCGTTATTGTGATTCCAAGTTTAGATATAGAAATGAATATTTCTAGAATATCAGCAATAATTCCAAAACTACCTGCCACAAATGGAGCAGTACAACTACAAAATTCTGAGAATAATCTTAAAGTCTTCGCTTCAGATATAAATACCCTGTATGCGGTTGGCCCAGTGATTATTCATGATTTAAAGAAGGGGCTCAAATTGCTAGACGAAAAATAAATTTTTCTATATCAAGCGCGTTAACTGTGGACGCGGCGATGGTTTCCGGAGTTGTTTGTTTTAAAATTTTAAACGTTTATTAACTCATAATCCCCGCGCCGTTCTCCCAAAGGTCTATAGTGAGTTGTCAAAAATCAAGGAAAGTAGTACTTTAGTATCACTATGAAAACAGAACTTGTTACAACACTTAAACGTCAGGCTACGAAACTCTTAAAGGAACTCAGAGAGGAAAAAGAGCCGGTATTGATCACGGAGCACGGAAAACCGTCCGCTTACCTGGTTGACGTAGACCATTTTGAACATATTCAGAAGAAATTAAAACTGCTGGAAGGTTTAGCCAGGGGGGAAAAAGCCATTCTTGAAGATCGGGTTGTTTCTCATGCCGATGCCAAAAAGCGCATGGCCCGATGGCTCGAATAATCTGGACCGAACCTGCTCTTCAGGAGCTTGATGAAATTGCAGATTATATTTCATTAGATAATCCAAACGCTGCTAAAGGACTGGTACGTGAGGCTTTCAAACGGGTAGATCATTTAGTTCGTCATCCGAAGAGCGGTAAACATGTAGAAGAGTTTGAAGTATCCGTTTATCGGGAAATTGTACTACCACCCTGCAGAATTTTTTATCGAATAGCAGATGATATCGTTTATATCATTCATGTGATCAGGGAAGAACAATTTCTTCACATAGATATCTTAAAATCACGTTAGACATTGATTTATTGGCATAATAAGCGCTTCGTGCCGACTGGTTCAGGGTTTCTGCCTTACTTTCAATGTCAAATTGGTAGCCCGGCCACAGAAACATCAAACCGTTAATCACCCGCAGATCTACGCTGGAATTATCACCTCAACTAATCGTAGTATTTCTGTCCTCTGGTAACGTTACTACAGACAGAGTTTAACCTAATTCCATACAGTCATGGAGAAAACAGTTTTAAAAAAGGAAGTCGAAAATATGCTAAATGATCTTCCCGATGATGCAAACTGGAACGATTTATTGATAAAATTTATGTTCGGCAATCTATTGAGCAGGGTCTTAAAGATTCAGAAGCCCGGCGAACTGTGTCCCATGTAGATATCAAGAAGAAATACCAGTAACCTGAATGACAATCATCCGGACAGAGAAGGCAGAAAAACAACTTGACCAAATTTTTGAATACATCGCTTCCCACCTATCTTTATAGGCCCATCGCACAGTCGGTAAAATTATTGAAGAAGCTGAAAGCATTTCCCTTTGATCCCCGAAAAGGCCCCAGAGTTCCGGAATATGAAAGAGATGATATTCGAGAAGTGTTTCATCATCCCTATCGTATCATCTATTTGATGAAAGATGAGAGAATAGAAATACTTAGTGTAATTCATGGAGTCCGTCTTTTACCAGATGAACCAAAATAGTAGTGGGCCTTACCCCGCATTAAGTGGAACTTGACAACCCAGAGGATTAATCTATTTTGATGGACAGTTTTGCCACGGAACCGGGAGATTTCATTACATGGGAATCGCTTCGCTCGGAGAGCTGGCGCGTTCAAAAGATGAGCTTTTCTTCATTCTCCGCCGATGGCGGATCATTTCGGTCGGAATGACAGTGGCGGGGTGTATGAAAGGGCGGCGCAGGGTGTTGGATATTTGCAAGATATAGAGTTGCGCCGCCTGAGTCGTTGTGATTTGTTTGCGCGGCGTGGCAATGGCTACGGTTTAAATCGGAAGAGTTATACGCCGCGGTATTTTAACCAAAACCACTGTCATCCCGAATGGAGAGAACCGCCGGAAGGCGGAGAACGGAACTGAGGGATCTCCTTGCGCTGGATATGATTCAATGAAGGATTTGGACAGATCCGAGTCGGAACCGATGTGCCGTCCGTTTCACGGACTCCTGGTTTGATTCGATTGCTAATCACGAGGCTGTCCAAAAAGGGTGTCATCCCGTACTTTCCCAATGGGATCCCTTATACGGGGGATACGGGATCTCCAATCTTTGATATGGGCAGGAGATACCGGATCGGGGTCCAGTATGACTTTTTGATTGTATAGTTCTTTATTTAACACCCTTTTTGGACAACCTCGCTACCAAGCGGTCGTTCCGTTTGGGCTCTGGGTCGGAGGTGTGGATGGGTTTTGATTCATTGAAATAATATACCGGTTAATGAAAGATTCAGCGGGCATTGAATTGGTACTTAATGCATTTTCAATTCGCCCCTCAAGTCTCAAAGAGACGGCCGCTTGGTAGCCCGGCAATTCATTGCCGGGTTTGGGACATTGGTCCCAGCCAGGATAAAATCCGCAAAGCGGATGGCACAAAGGATTAGTTGATAAATTTCTGTAAGGCATCCCCAAATTTTGGTTCATATAAACAGAGGGAGGAAAAACCTTGCTAAACTAAAAATCAACAAAATCAATCAGAGGGAACCATGGCCGGAACGTATCAGCAACTTCCTGTGCATTATATTTTTAGTACAAAACATAGGTACCGACAGATCTTACCAGAACATGAAAAGCGATTGTGGGCTTATATTATCGGGATTGGAGACAATAAAGAAATCACAGTATATACCGTAGGTGGAATGAGCGATCATTTGCATATTCTTCTTTCATTACCCACGACAATGACGGTTTCAAACGTGATAAAGGAGTTAAAAGGGTGTTCATCAAAATGGATGAATGATACCTTTTACACTTCCTCCAGAGAGTTTCGGTGGCAATCGGGGTATGGTGCATTTTGTGTAAGTAAACCACGCTTAGACAATGTAGTGAGGTATATTCACAACCAGAAAAAGCATCATGAGAAAATAACTTTTAAAGAGGAGTTTTTGTGGTTTTTGAAAACACACGAAGTCGAATATGATGAGAGATATATTTGGGATTGAAAATTTGATACTGGGTTATGGTTTCAAATTGGAGTGCCGTCCGCTTCACGGACTCCTGTTTTGACTCGATCGCCGTTTACCCCACGTTGAAACGTGGGGCTACCAAGCGGTCGTCCCATTTGGGACTTGGGGTTTGTGGTGTGGATGGGTGTTGATGCATTTGAATAAGTTCTCCGATGAATGATAGATTCTTGGGACATTGTTATGGGATTGAATTGCCTTTCAATACGAAGATCAAGTCTCGAAGAGACGCCCGCTTGGTAGCCCGGCAATTGATTGCCGGGTTTGGTTCGCGGGTTCACCCTGACATAATCCGCGAAGCGGATGGCACATCCTGGTTTGGATGAAGATCCCATATCAATTGTCTATATCCAGCATTGGGTATGGTTACGATAAATTGGTTACATAATTGATCGGAATTCAGGAGTGCCGTCCGTTTCACGGACTCCTGTTTTGGCTCAGTCGCCTTTTACCCCACGTTGCCCACCGGGTGCCTACGGCGAAACGTGGGGCTACCAAGCGGTCGTCCCATTTGGGACTTGGGGTTTGTGGTGTGGATGGGTGTTGATGCATTTGAATAAGTTCTCCGATGAATGATAGATTCTGTGGGACATTGTTATGGGATTGAATTGCCTTTCAATACGAAGATCAAGTCTCGAAGACGCCCGCTTGGTAGCCCGGCAATTGATTGCCGGGTTTGGTTCGCGGATTCACCCTGACATAATCCGCGAAGCGGATGGCACATCCCGGTTTGGATAAAGATTTAACATCATTTCTCAAATTACAGAATTGGGTACGGTTATGATAAAATGGCCAAATATTTGATGAAGATTATGTGGGTGCCGTCCGTTTCACGGACTCCTGTTTTGACTCGATCGCCGTTTACCCCACGTTGAAACGTGGGGCTACGAAGCGGTCGTCCCATTTGGGACTTGGGGTTTGTGGTGTGGATGGGTTTTGATTTATTGAAATAATTTACCGGTTAATGAAAGATTCAGCGGGCATTGAATTGGTACTTAATGCATTTTCAATTCGGCCCTCAAGTCTCAAAGAGACGGCCGCTTGGTAGCCCGGCAATTCATTGCCGGGTTTTGATCGCGGGTTCACCCTGACATAATCCGCGAAGCGGATGGCACCTCTCACAATGCCCAATGGTACCTTCGGCGAAACGTGGGGCTACGAATCGGCTTTCCCTTTCCCGTTCGGGACTTATTTGTGGTGATAACGGGTCATTGTAAACCTATTGTCTGAATCATTTAAATATCATACACTGCTGATATATCCGGAGCAGATATTCAGGCGTCCATCACTTTCAATGTAAACACATATCAAATGAGCATCCATCACACCATCAGCTACATCGAGTTTTCAACAGTCCGTATCAGCGACACAAAAGAATTTTTCACAGAGATTTTTGGCTGGTATTTTACGGATTACGGCGATGACTACACTTCATTTTCAGAGGCGGGAGTGGATGGAGGATTCTTCTCAGCCGGCAGTCAGCCCACCCGGCCGCCGTCTGCTGCACTGATTGTTCTCTATAGTGAAGATCTTGAAACCACGCTAGGACGGGTTAAGAATGCTGGGTGCATCATCAGCAAAGATATATTTTCATACCCGGGCGGGCGCCGTTTCCATTTCATTGAACCAGGTGGAAATGAGCTTGCTGTCTGTTCCGAAGACAATGATAACGCATGATACTCTGCAAGTTTCAGGTCATGGATCGACAGGTATAAATCGTTTTTCATTTTTCCCATTTCATTGATAAGTAATACATTAGAACTATGAAAAACGAACATTCTAATGGCACTGATTCCAAACAAAAACCAGAACAATCATCTCAGGGGAAAGAAGGATTTATATCATTGTCTGAGTTTTATACTGAACTGGAGACGGAGGAGATGAAACAGCGATCAAAGGAGTACTATGAGCTAATGAAGCGCCGTCGTTCAGTTCGGGATTTTTCAAAAAGGCCTGTTCCTGTTGAAATTATTAAACATGCCATTAGAACTGCCGGAACCGCTCCCAACGGGGCCAATTTACAGCCGTGGCATTTTGCCGTGGTACAAAGCGCTGATATAAAAAAGAGAATTCGCGAGGCTGCGGAAGAGGAGGAGAAAGCATTTTATAACGATCGTGCGCCTGATGAGTGGCTGGATAAGCTTGCACCGCTGGGCACTGATGAGCATAAACCGTTTCTTGAAACGGCACCGTATCTAATTGCCGTCTTCGCTCAGAGCTATGGAGTAGACAAGCATGGAAAGAAGCAGAAACATTACTATGTAAAGGAATCTGTTGGAATTGCGTGTGGCTTTCTTATATCGGCTTTGCATAATGCGGGTCTTGCCACCCTCACTCATACACCCAGCCCGATGGGTTTCCTTAATGATATTCTGAATCGTCCGTCTTATGAGCGGCCATTTCTGTTGCTGGTGACCGGCTACCCGTCAGACGAGGCTAAAGTGCCGTTGATAACGAAGAAATCAATGAGCAGCTTAGCAACTTTTCATTGACAATAAAGAGGGGGAGCATCAAAAATAGAAAGGATTAAATCTTTTACTATCAAGTAAAGATAGCAACGGCTAATTTATTACCAGCTTGAATTTCTAGTTTTTTGTTCGTCTTCTGAAAGCGTTGGTTCCACAAGAGCAATCAGATCGGTTCCATTGTGATTAGAAACAGCAGTATACCAGTAGTCGCCCCATTTCCAGGATACAACATGCTTTCCGTTAATTTCTTTAATGTGAAAGTCGTCATACCCCTTGCAGCTTTTTACGGCTTCCGGATCACGAACAACCATTCCCGGATCATCAAATTCCCCCATCTTAAAAGCGAAAATATGGATTGTTTCGTCGATTCCGGACTGATAAAATTCAAATACCGGGATAGTGTGACCATCAAAAAAAGTAGTTTGAACGATAGACCGCAAGCTTGCCCCCTTTATTTTTGGGAGTCTTGGAGAGTAGGCCATCCGTTCTTGAAGCAGCTGAGATGCGTGATCAAGTGATGCCGGCTGATAAGAAGCCAGCGACGCTTCAATGTGAGATCCTGTTGTAAAATGATTGAGTGCAACACGTTCAACACTCTGTTGATTATACAGTCGCTCGCCCGACATTTTTTCAAGCAATTCGATCGTGAGTAATGAAAAAATAAATATAACAGAAGCAGCTGCCAGGTAACGGGCAGGTTTCAGGAGTTTGAGGAGGGGAGATGAGGAGTCCTTTGACTGATTTTCAAACTTATTGGCATTAAAAGAACCGGAATTACCTAAATTAGTCGTTGAGTTGTCAACTTTAGATTCTTGCTCCTTTTCCCATTCCATATCTTCAATAATACCGGATATCTTCTTTTTAAGACGATCAGGTGCACTTTCTCGGGAATATTTGGTTTTAAGAAGTTGCTTTACAAACAAAAGGCTCTCATACTTCTTCTTTACCTTTGGATCCGTCTGAATGTATTTGAAAAAAGCTATCTTGTCTTCCTCAGATGCTTCATTATCTACAATCAACGGCAACAGTTGAATAGCTTCTTTTTTGGTCAACTTCTTCATCAGTACTGCAAATCGAAATGATCCCATCCTGCTTCTCTAGGCTGATAGCATAGTGCAGGCATGGCGGGTTAATGCCTTCTATGATGTCAAACAGTCGCTGTAGTTGAATCATTCACAAGCTAAAGAAGTAAATAATCAGATCCTGCAAGTCGCTTGCTCCTTTTATAGCAGTT
This sequence comes from Rhodohalobacter sp. 8-1, assembly GCF_038150125.1. NCBI lineage: Bacteria > Pseudomonadati > Balneolota > Balneolia > Balneolales > Balneolaceae > Rhodohalobacter > Rhodohalobacter sp. 8-1. Next base: position 237,612 of record NZ_JBBVMF010000004.1, read on the forward strand.
ATTTACCAATTCTGGCAAGAACCTGAAGTAAACAACTTCTTACTGCCCGGAACTAAAATTGTATCGAAAATTCAGCCGGAACGAGCGTGAAGACCAGCTATACTGCTTGTTTGTATAAGAGTTAGGATTGATAATCTCACGGTCGCTCTGGCGTGTATTTAACAGGTCGCGAACATTTAGCGAAATAGTTGCCCGGCCATCAAGTAGCTCTTTTGATAATCCTGATCCGACGTAGGCATCACCGGATTCCTGCCCCTGTGTTGTTTGCTGGGCGCCGCGATAGAAAATGTTGGATTGAAAGTTCCATGACTCTAAAAATCTCCATCTAATGCGCAGGCGGCTGGTAAAAGATTCTGATTCACTGTTATAGTTTATTCCTTCATAATCTCCATCTCTGTTCGATTGGTAGAGATTAAAACTGCCTGACAGCGACAGGGTTTCAAACAGATCCTGGTCGGCGGAAAACTCAATCCCCCATGAGTTTTCGGTTGCCAGGTTAATCGGGCGCCGCGTTGTGATACCGTTTCCGTCAATAGTTGATATTCGATCTATTACGCCGGTCCTGTAACGGTAATATACACTTGACAAGACAGAGCCGCTTTCCCATCGCCGGAGGTATCCAAGCTCGAACGAATTCCCGAATTCCGGGCTTAAATTGGGGTTACCAACCGATCGGTTTCTGGAGTCGTTAATTTCGGTAAACGGAAGCAAAAATCGTGACCATGGCCGGGAGATTCTACGACTATAGCTAAACTGAAGAGAGTTTTGCGAGCTGATGGTGTATGATAAAAATGCACTTGGAAAAAGGTTCAGATAATTTTGATCACTGCCTTCCCCGGTTTGATCCAGCTCCGTTTTGATTCGTGTGTTTTCGAGACGGAGCCCCATATTGTATGTAAAATCACCGGACTCCCCGGAATAAATAGAGTAGAGTGCATTCACGTTTTCAAAAAAAGTGAAGTTTTCACTTAGGCCCATGCCCTCCACGGGAGTGGTCCAGTTGCCATTTATAAGTTCTTGAGCCCTGTAATTATTATCCAGCCAGTCTAAATTAATTCTGAAACCGGCTTCAAACCTTCCGTTATCCCCCAGCGGTCGCTCATAATCGGAATCGATTCGCAACTCACTATATTCTTCATCAGAAAAGGTTCGTTGATTTCTGAAGTCAGAAGCACCTTGTTCTATATCTTCGGAAAGCAGGACATCCTCGCCTTCGGATCCAAATTCGTAATCCGCTTCAGCAGTCAGCCGGTGATCAGATCCATCAAACTTAACCTCATAGGATAGTCGTACATCGTAATCGGTCTCCCGGCTCTCTTCGAGATTGCTTCGGTTAGCCTGGCGCAAAATGTCCCAGTCCTCAAATGTATTTCTGTAAACCCCGGGACTGTTTGGAAGGTAATCCGTATACAGCAGATCACCGTCTTCCTCGCCTTCTTCAACACTAATGCGCGACGATATGGTTAACACCTGCTCACGGGGGAGGTAAAAATCGGCACCAAAGTCGATGTCCCCCTCGGATTCTCTCTCAGTCACATCATTAGTCTCCCTGTAAACATAGGTTGTATCTTCGCTAAAGCTTTGAAAGGAGCTTCCTGTTTCCGGCTCGCTTTCGTACTCAAAATCCAAATTTAGAAACCAGTTAATATTATTGTTGTTATAGTTCAGATTAATTCCTGCACCGTGATCCTGTGGGTATCCCACATTCGACTGGATACTGCCGTTGAAGCCCAGTTGTGCATTATCAACCAGTTTAATGTTGATGATACCGCCGGTGCCCTGGGCTTCGTAACGTGCCGAGGGATTTGTGATAATTTTAATTTCATTAATCATGCTGGCTGGTATACTCCCTAAACCGTCGGTTCCGCCCCGCACAAGATTGGACGGACGGCCATTGATCAGTATCTGAACTCCTTCGTTTCCTCTAAGGCTTACATTTCCCTCAAAATCTGTTGTTATGGATGGCACATTGTCGAGAACGTCGAGTGCATTTCCCCCAAGGCTTGTAATATCTTTACCAACGTTAAAACTTCGGCTGTCGAAATTCATTTCCATATAGGATCGCTCTCCTTCAACAATCACCTCATCAAGCCGGGCATCTTCAGGTATGAGCTCAATATTCCCCAGGTCAAGATTTTCGCCGGCGTTTAACGAGATCTCCACTGTATGATTCCTGTACGAGATGTATGATACCAACAGTATGTAAGAGCCCGGATCGGCTGAGAGAGTAAATGCACCTGAGTCGTTAGTCACTGTTCCCTTGATAATGGAGGCATCATCAGGATTAGTCAGGGCTACACTTACGTTCGGCACAGGTTCGCCCTCTTCGTTAGAAACAGATCCCTCTATCTCTGCCATTGACTGAGCAGACAACGATTGGATTGTAAGCGGAAATAAGATTGAGATGAATAGTAGTGGTATTAAAAATTTTTTCACGGGGTTGTAATCTATATGACATTGGGGTTAAACATCTATGTCGCAAGATTAACAAAACAACCTGTGTCAAAGTTGAACGAACTCTGAAGCAAAATTGAAGATCATGTTGTTTTTACATGATTTAAATTTATTTCTACGATATGCCGGTCATTTTCATTTCTGTAATCGATATCCAATTTACTCTGCTCGGCAATTCGTTCAATTATAGATAAACCAAGTCCGATCGAAGAAGAGCTTTGTTCGTCTTTTCGGAAGCGTTCAAATAGCTGGGCGGGATCAACTGACAGCGGTTTACCGGTGTTTGCTATAGTAAGCTTATCTCGGGTCAGTTCAACCCAAATTATTCCGTTTTCAATATTGTGTTTGATGGCATTCTGGAACAAATTTGTCCACAAAATTTCGGCAAGAGCAGGATGCATTTGTATAGTTACATCCTCCTCAATTCGGGTCTCGATTTTCAGCTTGTTAAAAATTACAAACTCCCTGAACTCCTCAATGCTTTCCGAAATAAGATGACTCAGATTGACCTTTTGATTGTTGCTGAACTCATGATTTTCAATTTTTGTGAGAAGGGACAGAGACTCACTCAGCCGGGTAAGTTTTTTGATGGACCGTTCGAGTGATTCAACATATTGGTACTGCTCTTCGGATAAATCACTTTCTGTGAGGAGCTCAAGTTTGCCTTTGGCAATGGCAAGAGGTGTTTGCAGTTCATGAGATGCATTCTCTGAAAATTCTTTAAGATTTTTATAATCAGAGACGGCTTTTCGGGTCATCTGCTCCACAAAATTGTTGAGGTCCGTAAATTCCTTCACGTTTGTCTCTTCAGCATAAAGGATCTCTTTTTGATGGAGATCGAAATTACGAATGCGGTCAAGGGTTTTCCGAAACGGTTTGAACAGTCTGCCGGAGACAAAGAACCCGATTCCTGCCGCACCGAGAATCTGCAATCCAATGATCCAAAGCAGAGTCTTGATAACGGCCTCGGTGATGTCATTAGATTCAATCATTGCACCGTATGTAGAGATATAGTAGGGAGATCCATTAATATTACGATAAGCTGACACTTTCACATTCTGTTCGTCCTGCTCAAGCCGGTCGTGCCAAATTAAGGTGTCGGTGACTTCCACCCGATTGGCAACAGGGTAATCGAGTTCTCTCACCACAAGATTTTGATCGCCCTCAATTTCTCTGCGCGGATAAAACGTACGGCCTTGTTCCAGGAGGTACGTCACCCTGTCGATGCGCTCCATAAACTCAAATTTGAGTTCTTTATCAACTTCGCCTTTAATGATGTAATACGAGATTACCCCGCCTATTCCCAGCACAAAAACCGTGACGCTGAGGTAGATAAGGATAAATTTTGTAATCAGTTTCATAGGGAAATACTCACTCAAACTTTAAACTTGTACCCGATACTGTAGACGCTTTCGATATAGTCTTTAGCCCCGGCGGCTACCAGCTTTTTTCGCAGATTTTTGATATGCTGGTATACAAAATCGAGATTATCGAGGTGGTCAACATAATCACCCCAAAGGTGTTCGGCAATGGTTTGCTTGGAGAGAACGAAGTTTTTATTTGAAGCAAAATAGAGAAGCAGGTCATACTCCTTTGGCGTCAAATCAACTGTTTCACCATTAATTTCAACTTCGCGGGTATTGGTATGAATAGAAATTTCATGAACGTCGATGGTTTGATTTCCTTCATGCTGATTCCGCCTTGTTACCGCTTTAATTCGTGCCTGTAATTCCGGAAGCTGAAACGGTTTGGTAAGATAATCGTCTGCCCCCAGTTCCAGGCCGTTTACCTTGTCATCCAGTGAATTTTTTGCAGAAATGATGATTGTACCTGTTTGCGGCCTTACAGATTTCAATTCACGTAAAAGTTCAAGACCGTTGCCGTGGGGAATCATAATGTCAATCAGCACCACCTCGTAGCTGTGCGACATAATCTTGTCAAATCCCTGCCGGTAATCTTTGGCTGTTTCGCAGATATGACCTTCCCGTTTCAGGTAGGTCGTCATATTTTCCAGTAAATCGAGGTTATCTTCAACTATAAGCAATTTCATATTAGTATGAATATAAATTGAATTTCTGAAGGAAAGCTGAAGATTGAGGTTCAGGGGTAAGGGTGCACTTTTTTTTCATGAGCCAACTTAGGAAATCGGCCTTTGAAATACTGCCGAGGTACCGTCCGTTTCACAGACTTTTGCGGTTCATTGAGTCCGTGCTACTAAGCGGCCATCCCTCGCGGGATTCTGAATTTGTATGTTGCATGGATTTGATGTGTTAAAATGATGCACCGTTCATTTTTAGAATAAATAATCTTTCTCAATTGTCCGATTAAGTTTTGAAAATGAACCCAATTCTTGAAGAGACGACCGCTTGGTAGCCCGACAATTCATTGTCGGGTTGGGAAGTGGCAGCTCATCCCCGTTAGGGGTTATAATTTGATATCTCGCTGGCTTTGCCCAGAGGTTGTTTATTGATGGTTGATGTAGGTGAACATATGCGTCATCATCAAAACTAAGGAGAAAAAAAAAGGCCTGTCGGGTAAATCCGGCAGGCCTTTATCTGTTTTATTTCTTATGAATGAAAATCAGGAGTTATATCCCATCTCGTCTTTGAGCTGCCGAGCCAGGATGAGCCGCTGGATTTCAGAAGTTCCTTCACCAATCGTCATCAATTTTACGTCGCGCATAAATCGCTCCACGTGATACTCTTTCGTGTAGCCGTACCCGCCATGAATCTGGACGGCTTCAAGTGTGGCGCGTTCAGCCATTTCTGAGGCAAACAGCTTTGCCATTGAGGCTTCTTTGGTAAACGATTTGCCGTTGTCTTTAGCCCAGGCAGCGCGATGGACAAGCAGGCGGGCTGCATCAATTTCAGTTGCCATATTCACCATTTTATGCTCAATAGCCTGGAAATCGCCGATGGAGCTGCCGAACTGCTTACGCTCTTTGGCATATTTCATAGACTCTTCAAGTGCGCCTCTTGCAATACCTACGGAGAGTGCGCCGATGCCGATTCGTCCGCCGTCGAGAACTTTCATTGTATCCACGAAGCCTTTTCCCAGCTCCCCGAGAAGGTTTTCACCCGGCACGCGAACATCCTCAAAAACAACTTCGGAGGTATCCGATGAGTTCATGCCCAGCTTATGCATTGGCTCCCCGGGTTTTACCCCATCTCTGCTTCGTTCAACAATAAATGCACTTATTCCTTTCGTGCCAAGGTTGGGGTCTGTTTTGGCCAGCACAACATATGTGTCACCGACGGTTCCCTGGGTGATAAAGATTTTTGAACCGTTAATAATCCAGTCATCACCATCTTTAACTGCCATTGTTTTCATGCCTGAGGCATCGCTGCCGGAACCGGGTTCGGTAAGGCACCATGCCGCAAGCTTTTCACCTTTTGCAAGAGGGGTGAGGTGCTTTAGCTTCTGCTCGTGTGTGCCGGCCAGTGCAATATGGCCGCTTCCGAGCGATGTATGAGAGGCGACGGTGAGCGCCAGTGAGGCGTCCCAGCGGGCAATTTCTTCGATGGCCAGGCAGAAGCTGACCGTATCAAATCCGGCGCCTCCGTACTCTTCATCATGATAAATGCCAAGAAGGCCCTGGTCGGCCAGCATTTTTATAATGTCGTGTGGGAATTCTTTATTGGTATCTCTTTTAATGACATCCGGGGCAATATGACGCTCGGCAAAATCACGAACGCTGTCACGGATCATAGATTGATCCTCGGACAATTCGAAAGATAGTTGGGATATTTGTTCAAGTACATCTAAACTCATAATACATCTGTTAAATTCTAAGTTGGAAACGCTTCCATAAAATAACGATTATCATGGAGTTTTCATTTTAATCTTTTGTTAAAAATTCATCGAGAACATGATTTGATAGTAGCGTAGATATGAAACCCCGGCACGGATGGCTTACTTGAAAAAATGGTATTTATGGAGTCCCTGAACTCACACGACGCCAACAATTTAGGGTTAGATTAAAAATATGGACAACAATGGAACATTCTCGTCGATATTTTCATATATGTATACTATATCAACCTTTAACTCAAAAGAAAATATCATGTTTAAATTAAAATTACTTTCAATAGCCGCAATTTTTATCATGTTTGTTGGCGTTGCTTGCGGACCATCGGGCCCAATGGGAGCAGAAGACCGAACAGCAGTAACCGGTGTTGTACTTGTTGAGGATACTTACGAACGAGTTGCAGACGCAACCGTATCAATGGAAGATGGGGAATTAACCGCTACTACCAACGAGAACGGTGTTTTTACCATTATTGGTGCACCTACAGGCTCGCAAGACGTTATGGTAGACTCTAATATGGGTTCAACCACTGCAACAGTTGAAATAAACATGAACGGCTCAAGAATAGAACTGTTTGTGAATTAACAGAACATTTTGTTATAAACACAAAAAAAGCTCTCATCGGAAGGTGAGAGCTTTTTTATATTATTTCAGTCTAGTATTCGACTTTTAGCCATAATTCCACGTAACGCCTCTACCGATTTCCGGATCTGGGAAATTCCAGCTTACCGCTCCCTGGTCGCACGCATACATGCAAGTTCCACATTCTATACAGTCTTCAACCTGGAAATGGACTTTACCATTTTCGTCCTTCGTGTAGCAGTTAGCCGGACACACATACGTTGTGCAGTGATGCGGACAGGTTGAATTACAAATATCCGTATTAACCTTAATATGTGGTTTGATATCGGATTTTGACTGATTACGGTAGGATACAAGTCCGAGTCGTTCCTGCAGCGTTAAGAGTTTCATAGTTGTGATGGATAAATTAGTATTTAAAAATGCTTAATGTCTTTGTTGGAAAAGTGAGAGTTCAAAAGTGAAAAGGCAGGCAGAAGGCAGAAATTTTCAAAAATGTCTGTAATCTGTCATCTCCTATCTATCATCTATTACAACGCCTTCGCTCCTTTTGCCCCAACTTTTATCAGGTCCCAATAGGAGGCATGTTTCTTAACGGAGTCGCGCAGAATTTCGCGTGCTTTTTTTGTCGGCTCATTTTTGATGCTGAAAAAATTCCGGCCGAAGTCACAAATCAGGTTGGGCATTTTTTGCGTCATAACCGGATCGTGCAGCAGGTGAACGGCATCCTGGAAATTATTTATATCCTGCATCACATAGCTATCATTCAGCGTATCCTGGTACTTTTTCATAGACGCTTCGCCAAAATCGTCATTTTTCTTCGCTTCCGTAATGCTATCTGCAGCAATTATTCCCGACCGCATGGCATAATCCATTCCCTGGATCGCTTTACCCGCGTTCATGAGTAAGTTGGCTGCTTCGCCACATACCAAAAGTCCCGGTTTGTAAAGTTTTTCGGGAGCCACACGCTTATCACCCGATGACACAACATGGGCAGAATACTCGACCACTTCTCCGCCGCGAATGGTATCTGCGATGACCGGGTGCTTTTTAAATGTGTTCAATATATCATGGGGCTTTTTGCCTTTCTCACGCATGTCTTTAATTCCCAGAACGAGACCAAGAGAGATGGTATCCTTATTCGTGTAGAGAAAACCTCCGCCTTCCACTCCATCCGTCGCAAATCCGACGTACTCATTGCTCATGCCGCTTTTGCCATTCAGCTGAAATCGGTTTTCAAGCACATCCTGATCAAACCGGATGATCTCCTTAATTCCGGTAAGCATATGATCAGCAGGCACATATGAGTCCTGCAGCCCAACTTGTCGCGTAAGCAGATTATTCACACCCTCGGCAAGAATAACAGAATCAGCGTAAAACTTCTCATCGCCGGTTCTGATTCCCACTACTTTGCCATCCTCCTGCAAAATCTCTTCCACAAGAATATTCGGCGCGATAAAAGAATCCATGGCGTAGTCGCTCTCGTCAATCGCTTCCTGGACTTTGTCAGCCAGCCAGCGGTCGAATTTCGAACGCAAGACTACCACACCTGCATAGGGTGGTTCATTGAAATGCGAAGATTTAAAATCGACTGAAAACGTGGACTGTTCATCCATGAATGTCAGCCGCCGATGATTTATAAAACGGTCCCAGCCTCCATCTTCCTCCCAGTAGTCGGGCACAAGTCGGGCAAGGTCACTACCCCATAGCACTCCGCCGGACACGTTCTTGGAGCCGGGGAATTCACCTTTTTCGATCAGCAGAAACTTCATGTTGTTGCGGGCAAGCGTCATAGCTGCTGCCAGTCCTGCCACACCTGCTCCAACAATTATACAGTCAAATTTTTCATCCATATGCAGTAGAGTCTTGAGAAGTGAGTCGTGAGTCCAAAGTCATGAGTCGTGAGAATATTGAGTTATCCGAAATCTCGTCATTTAATACTCATGACTCACGACTCTGGACTCAAATCTATCCTTTAAGTTTTTTTATTTCTTCGATGAACGGGGGCAGCACTTTGTAGAGATCACCTACGATCCCGTAATCAGCAATGTCGAAAATAGGAGCGTCGGGATCTTTGTTGATGGCCACAATCACTTTGGAGTTGGCCATTCCCGCCACATGCTGAATGGCTCCAGAAATACCAATCGCGATATATAGCTGGGGAGCAACTACTTTCCCTGTCTGGCCGATTTGAAGGCTGGGATCATAGTCTCCGGCCTCTGTGAGTGCGCGTGAGGCACCGATGCCAGCGCTTAATAATGATGCAAGTTCAGAGACCATATTCCGGGCTTCTTCATCCTTCACACCGCGGCCGGCAGACACAACAACATCTGCTTCAGAAAGATCAATTTTATCGCCGGAAGCCGACAGAATTTCTTTAAGTGTTACCTTAAGATCATCGTCTGAAAATGAAAAGTCGATTGTCTCAACGGAGGTATCGGCTTCAGCTTCATTCACATCGTAAGAACCGGCCCGGACCGTGAGGATAATTGGATATGTTTCTGCTTTCACAGAAGCTACAATTTTTGCCGCCATCACAGGACGTTTACCTTTTACGCCGTTATTGGTCAGTTCAAATTCTGACATATCGGCCAATGAAGCTGCTTTTTGGTTGGCAGCGAGTGCGCCTAAAATATCTTTGGAACCCTCGGTAGACGCCATGGCCACAATCGCGGGATCAATCTTTTCCATCGCCAGCGAGAGTGCGCGAATCAGCGGAGTGTTCAGGTGATTCTTGAAGATTGGATCTTCAATCAGATAAATGGTGTCTGCGCCATATTTTTTCAGCTCGTCTGTATAATCTGATGCATTTGCATCAACGACTATTGCTGCAGCATCATGGTCGTTTTCGCGCGCAAGCTCTACACACCGGGAGAGAACTTCGAGTGAAGACCGTTTAATCTTTCCGTCTTTTACACTGATGTAAGTTAAGAGTGTACTCATAGGTTTCTAAAATTCTGGTAATGTTTCAAAAAATGGGTAAATACAAATACTGCCTCTGACATCCACGCATGGTTCAGATAAGGTTTTCTTCCGAATCGAGAAGCTGAGCAACTTTTTTTGCAACTTCATCGGGCTCGCCCTCAAACTTCTGGCCGGGTTCACGACCGGCTTTTTCTTCAAATCCCAGTATTTTTGTTTTAGGGGAGAGATCATCACCCACGTCAAGATCATCGACGCTAATAGTATCCACAGGCTTGCGTTTTGACTGCATGATACCTTTCAGGCTCGGTATTCTCGGATCGTTCATATCGTTGGAGCACGTGACGAGACCGGGCGACGGCAGGTCGAGTATTTCCTGGCCTGTATCACCCTGGCGTTTTATACGCAGTGTACCATCCTCGTAAGAAAGTGCCACCGCATTCGTGACGTAGGGGAGATCCAGCAACTGTGCAAGCATGCTGCCGGTCAGGCCTGAATCGGTATCCTGAGATTGCTTTCCGCAGGAGATATAATCGAATTCTTTATCCTTAAAAAATGCCGCAAGAATATTGGCGTAAGTAAATGAGTCGTGATCGGAATTTTCGTCTGTGATAATATGTGTGCCTTTATCAGCGCCCATTGCAAGTGCTTTTCGTATCGTTTCCTTCGCTTTTTCCGGGCCGGCAAGTACCACTTCAACCTCAGCTCCGTGCGCTTCTTTCAGAACAAGAGCTTCTTCCACAGCCGATGCGTCATACGCATTAAGGATGCTTCTGTCGGCATCCTGGATAAGTTCACCATCTTTAATTTGAAGGGGCGCATTTACATCGGGGACCTGCTTAATACAAACGTAAAATTTCATACAAACTGTTGATTTCAATTGTTGATTGGAACCGCTTTTTTATAGGCTCTAATATAAAAAAATCACACCACAAAAGTTGAACCTGATCTTATTAGATTTTTCCGAATATCTCAGGAGAGGTATAATTTAAATATTTGCAACTTTATTAAATCCATGGTACTGATATCTTTGTGAGTAAATATCAGGTCTACCGGAAACTCTGTGGCTACATGTTCTAAGCGATTATTCACATATATTGCCATCAACCCATAAACTTCCGGTAGAACTAAATATCATAATAGCGTATGTACAGTTCTCCCTATTGAATCTATCAATATAATGAGTCATTCAGCCGGTTAAGCCAGTAATTGGAGTTGTTTCGTAGTGGAAGACGTGTTGCTTTTACAGATTCAATTTGCGAAGACATTTAAAATGACAAAAAAATCGTTCAGAAATTTTGCCTCAACCCACAAAGGTTACGCCGCCATTTTACCTTCGCCCCGCCGAGAATAAAATTTCTTGGTGTCATATCCGGGTTGGATAAGAATCTTGAATAGGGAATTGTGCAAGTTCTGCCTTATTTTAAGCGCTTTCTATGACGATGCAAATTTAGCCGCTATTAAAAGTGTAAAGATATCTAAATAACTTACTGTTTGATGCTTCCACAATTAACCAATCAATAAATTCACTAAATAACCAAGCCAGCCATCGCACGCTCACCCGTACAATCTTTTTCGATTTCCGCCCGCATTGCTCTCTACGTACTGCTTGCTGTTGTTGCCCTGATGTGGACCGGAACAAGTTCGCTGACCGACCGGGTGATTTCCCTGCGAATGCTGCTGTTTTTCAGTTCGGCACTTATTGCATTTATCACCCCGTATTTACTCTTTCCGGACCCTTATGCAGTATTGTTTCAGTTGGGAAACACGGGGTCAGGCGGAATATCCCGGCACTTGCTGAAACGAACCGATGCCGTATGGTCCGGCGCGATCGTTACGATTGGAGTTGTCTGTTTTGGTGATCTGAACAGCCCGTTTACAAACCTTGGCATCAAAGCACTATATTTTGGAACCGGCACACTATTTTTTAGCGGGTTGATGGGGATCTCAATCAGCCGGTATGCCCGGTCGGGTGATAAATCCCGGTTTTGGAAAGAATCAGACAGGGGGCGTGAACTGCGCTCCAAAATGGGTGAGTACTTTAAATACCCGATTGATCCCGGTTCGATTCCAAGTTTTATCAATACAGTTCTCGTGGGCGGACTCGGTATGATCGGTGTGTCGATCGGCGCGGCATTTTACGGAGGGTATGGCCCGGCATTCGAAATGATACCAGCCCTCGGTCTGATGCTTTTTGGCGGCTTTTCACTCAGCCGTCTCCATAGTCAGTCGGTTAGAAACTTCTACGCAACCAACGCCTTCTTTAATGAGTTCTTTGGCGAAACAATTGCCGGAAAAGAGGCGGAATCAAAAATACAGGTTAAACAACTCTGGTGGGTCCCGTCGGCAATCAAAAGCCACGTGTGGGCACTGCTGCTCCAGCTCGACAGGAAGTTTCCGGCCGGACGCGTACTGCTTGTCGGGCATCTGCTGATCTGGCTGCTGGCATACCAGCGTCCGGCAGAGCAAACCTTGATTTCCGCCTGGCTGCTGTTTGCCCTGTTTCATCACGCCATTATCATTATTTCTTTATCGGAAGAGTATGCTCCGGCATGGTTCCGGCAGTGGATTGGTTCCATGACTCAGTGGATTCTGGTGCGGATGTGGATTCAGCTCAGGTGGGTGCTGATCCTTGCGGTGAGTATGTGGGTAAACTCGCTCATTTTTGGCCACGTGTCATACGCGGTGCAGGGTGGAATTATCACCTTCTATTTACTATCTGCCGCTTTCATTTCACTCTGTGCGAACACCTATCAAAAAGCTACAACCTGACAAAGTCATGATTGAACTGAAAAATATTACCAAACAGTTTAAAGCCGGCAAACCGATATTTTCAGAGGTGAATGACACTTTTAAGAAAGGAGAATTCATTGGCCTGACCGGGCCGAACGGATCAGGTAAAACAACCTTCCTGCGACTGTTGTCGGTCAATTCATTTCCGACATCCGGCCGCATCACATATAAAAACATGAACATTCACGAAAATCCCCAGGAATACCTTAAAGACGTAGGCCTCGTGCACGACCAGGAGAGTTTGCCCGTTCATTTGTCAGCCGTTGAGCTACTGGAGTGGGTGCTGAGAAGCCGAAAACTCTGGAGTGATGAATCCCCGAAACAAATTAACAATATGTTCGACAGACTGTCGCTTAAGGATGACCGCAACGAGCAGATCGGCACGTATTCAACCGGCATGAGGAAAAAAACACAGGTGGCCGCAGCGTTTATTGTAAAACCGAATGTATTAATCTTAGATGAACCCCTGCGAGGGCTTGACAGTTCTACACGTGATGAAGTTGCAGATATGCTCGTTGATGCAAAATCAGGCGGAACATTAACCTTGATGGCGTCACATACAGCGGATGTAGAGGCTGATTTTGTGGACCGTGTTCTCGAGTTCCCGCTTTCATAAATATCGACGGACAAGGAATTCATTATAATAGCGTTTAAATGCACGTAAAAATCAATTGATTTGATATCTTTGAGGCCTAACACATAGCATTAAGATGCCGGGCTATATTCATTCCGCCAACCCAGGCGGTTCAACCAAACAAACAAACTGAACGAAAATTTTATCATGGCCGAGTTTATTCTTCCTGAAGTAGAAATGAACATCTACTCTCCGAAAGATCCCGTAGAAGTAGAAGTAGTTGAAAATTATATTGTCACAAAGGAATCGAGCCCTAACATTGTGCGCCACATCACGTTTGATGTGTCGGGAACCGATCTTGAAAACAGGATTCGCGTAGGGCAGTCGGTGGGAATTCTGCCTCCCGGTGAAGACGATAGAGGCCGTCCGCATAAGCTCAGGCTCTATTCTGTGTCGTCGCCAACGATTGGTGAGCACGGCAAGCAGCACCTCGTGTCCACAACAGTTAAACGGACGATTGAAGAGCTCGAAAACAAACTCTACCTGGGAGTGGCGTCGAATTATCTTGCAGATCTGCAGCCGGGCGATAAAGTTTTAATGACAGGCCCAAGCGGCAAACGGTTTTTGCTTCCGGAAAATGCAAGGGATTTTAACTACCTGTTTTTTGCCACAGGTACCGGCATTGCGCCATATCGCGGCATGATTAAGGAGCTGTTTGAGAGAACGTACGATAACGACTGCGCGCTTATTTTTGGCTGTTCCTACAGAACGGATCTTCTTTATGCCGATTACTTTGAAGAGATGGATCAGACGCGTGAAAATTTTCACTATCTGAAATCGATTTCAAGAGAGGAGCGGCGTAAAGACGGTTCAAAATTTTACGTACAGACCCAGCTCGAGGATGAAGAAGATCTGCTGCTGCCCATTTTGCAAAAAGAGAATACGCTGATCTATATCTGCGGCATGAAGGGCATGGAGATCGGCATTTACAAACAGCTGGTCCGTCTTGATCTGCTTGAATATGTTCAGATACGCAAAGAACTTCCAGACTCTCTTGATGATATTCCCTCAGATAAATTCAAACGCTACATCAAACCGTCTGACCGGACGTTTGAAGAGGTTTATTGATGTAATTCCACTGTTTGTCAGAGCTCCTGCCGATAACAGGGAGATCTCTCCACTCCGGGCAAAAAAAATGCCCTGCGGTCGAGATGACAAGAAGCTGGGGGTGAATAAGTGCGGCGTTTCATTATCCCAATCATGCAAAACCCGATCATACGCCGCATGGCAGATGGTTACTCCTCGAGGAGCTGCCTGATGCCTTGATCTACTCGTGAAGCTTATGCGCCGCGCTTCTTTCTATGTGCGCAACTGTCATGTCAAGAGCGGAGCACCGGTGTTTTTTCCCAACGGGATGCCTTCGGCGCCGGTGTGGAGTGGAGACATCTACCTGTGCTGGGATCCATCTTGAAAAATACCCCCTCAGAACTCCTGTCGATAACAGGGAGATCTCTCCACTCCGGGGAAAAAAAATGCCCTGCGGTCGAGATGACAAGGCGCTGGGGTGAATAAACGCAGCGTTTCATTATACCAATCATGCAAAACCCAATCTTACGCCGCATGGCAGATGGTTACTCCTCGCGGAGCTGCCGGATGCCTTTGTCTACTCGCGAAACTTATGCGCCGCGCTTCTTTCTATGGGCGCAACTGTCATGTCGAGCAACTAAATTTGCCCAAAAACCGGGCAACACCATTTCAGAGGTGACAGGAGAAATCCAAGTTCCTGCTCTCTAAATATTCTTTAGGAGAAAGGTGTCCGGCCTTGATGGGTGGAGGGATTGCATGGGTTGCACCACGGCACGGGAGAAATCGCTATGAGCGCTCATCTTGTGAGCATTCTCATAGTGTAACCGTGCGGGGCAAACCGTGCCCGGAAGCCATCACAGCCGGGAGTTTTCCACATAGTGATGCCTTCGGCATGCATACTTTTGACGGTTCAAAAGTATGGGGAGTAAACGTCATGTTTACAATCTGTCACTGGTAGCAACTAATTTTCCCCAAAAAAAAAGGCAACACCACTTAGAAAATGTCAGGATTAGGTTTCCATTGGACGTATATCGTGTATGGAAAAGTGTTCGGCGTACCGGGTAATTTTTAATTTCAAAAGTACGTTCCCAGACCCTGAGGAATACATGGATTAGATCTTTCATAACCCCGTCGACTGAATTCATTTCTTCTGTATAATCACCCGCCTTGGGGCTCTTGGATTATCTGCACTACCTAACCTCACACTGCTCGCCGTCGACAACACGGCGCTTGTGTAGGGCTACTAAGCTGCCGTCCCTGTCGGGACTTTTGTGACGCGCAGGCGCGTAACCAGTTTTACATGGACTTGGAGATAAGGCATGTATAATAAATTAGTATAAGTCGATTTTAGCCTGAAAAAAGCACTTTTAAAATCTGTCACTGGTAGCAACTAATCTTGCACAAAAGCGGGCAACACTATTTCAAAGGTGACAGGATTATAGTCCCCTCTCGAGAGGGGATTTAGGGGTGTGTTCGTAAAGGCAATAAGCATTGATTAAAGCCCAACAACATCACTTTTTACAATCTGTCACTGGTAGCGGAGCACCGGTGTTTTTTCCCAACGGGATGCCTTCGGCGCCGTTGTGGAGTGGAGACATCTACCTGTGCTGGGATCCATCTTGAAAAATACCCCCTCAGAGCTCCTGCCGATAACAAGTAGATTTCGCTGGCGCGGGGAAAAGATGAGCTCCGTGCACTCTCTTCGTTCGCTAGTTTCCCCAAAGAACAGTCGTGATAAAAATGGCGGTGGGCGTCACTCTTTATTACTCAGTTTCACATATTTGTAAGGTACTATCTTGCCGCCATACATCTCGGTATAAACCTGTGTGAATGTAGCTCCCAGCAAGATCGTCTGTATATTGTAGTAGACCCACACGATGAAGATGATGAGCGAACCCGCGGCACGGTATGCAGCACTGATACCGGAAGAGGTGAGGTACAGGCCGATTAAATATTTCCCCAGCATAAACAGCGCGGTTGTTACAATCGCGCCAACCAAAATATCGCGCCAGGGGGCATTTACATCAGGCAGGATTTTGAAGATAAGGGCGAAAAAAGCGACTGCGAACGCGATGGTCGTCAATTCTGAAATGACCATGTATAAATCAAGGTTCAGATTTGGAATCGCTTGAGTAAAGAATTCCGATACTACCCCAATTACGACTTCTGCGAGCAGCGATGCTACAAGCAATAGAGTTGCAAGAATAATGATACCAAAAGAGAGCAGCCGGTTCAGCAGGAAATTCCAGATCGAATTAATCTCTACCGTCTTTACATTCCAGATAATATTCAGAGTGTTTTTTAACTGAGTGATGACGGTTGTAGCACCAAAAATGAGTGTAAACGCAGCAATAATGGTGGTAAAAATGCCGGATGTACGAAACGATACATCCCCGATATACTGAAGGAGGGCAGATGAAATATCAGGGCCAACCAGGTTATTAAGCTGAGCTTCCACTTGCGACCTGATGTACTCTTCACTCAGGAAAAGGTCGGATACGAAAATGATCAGAATAAAGAGCGGGGCAATCGAGAACACCGTATAGAATGCAATTGCTGCCCCCTGCGTCATAAAATCATCTTCTATCGCTTTAGAGATGGTTTTTCCCAGAATTTTTTTCGTGCGGTCGTAATACAAACGTAAAGGTGGTAGCTTCATAATTTATAGTTGCTTAAATAACTCGTCCATAACTCTGTCGATCTCTTCTTCAGTGTTATACATATGCGGACTTACCCGGAAAAATCCTTCTCTTGCTGAAATAGAAATATCTTTTTCTTTGAGTGTGCCGAGTACCGAATCCAGATCCGCCTCGAGAGAAGATTCTACTGAAAATGTGACGATACCCAAACGCTCTGTGTCGTCGTTAGGAGTTATTACATCAACATGACTCCGGGATTGTAACGCCTCTAACATGTATCCGCTCAGGTGCAAAATATGGTTCCTGACTAATTCGGTACCAATGCCTTCAAATAGTTTCAACGATGCACCAAGCCCGGCAATTGCAATGATGTTTGGTGTTCCGGTTTCCAGGTGCTGACTGACAGGCAGCCACGCTTTTTCAAATTCCGATAGTGCCCAGGGGTCTTCTACGGACAGCCAGCCGGTTTTATACGGTTCAAGCACAGCCTGCATTTTTTCTGAGAGGTACAGAAATCCGATTCCCATCGGAGACATCAGCCATTTGTGAGCGCCTGTAGCGAGGGCGTCAATCTTACATTCCATGACGTCGATAGGCGACGCACCCAACGCCTGGATGCCATCAACAACAAAAAGTATATCATGTTTGGAACAGAGATCTCCAATGGCTTTTAGATCGGCCCGAAATCCGCTGAGATACTGCACGGCGCTTATGGATATCAGTTTTGTTTTAGGTGTGATAAGCGCCTCAATATCAGACGGATGAACACGATGGTTTTCCGCCTCGACGTATAGGATAGTGACGCCCAGTTGTTCAAGCCTGCGAAACGGCTGTACATTGGTGGGGAATTCAAGGGTGTTCAGAATAATTTCGTCACTCTCATTCCACTGCAGGCCTTCTGAAATGGCGGATATGGCATCTGACGTATTTCCAAGAAATGAGATGTGCTCCGAATCCGGCGCATTAATGTAGGAAGCCACCCGTTTTCGGGCTGTTTCAACAGTTTCCATTCCTTCCTCAAAATTCTCTACGGAACCGCTGTTACGAACATCAAGCCACTTTTTTGTTGCTTCAAACGTGGGTGTTGGGAGCGGACTGATGGCCGCATGATTCATATACACATGTCTGCTCCGCGTGATGGGAAATAAAGCGCGAATCTCAGTTAATTCAATATCGGAAAAAGGTGATGACATTAGGATTCAGTTTTTTTCTTCACTTTTGATACGTGCGTAACGCCGGCGGAAATTGCAAATTTAAGGGCGTCGGCCGGGTCAATATTCAGGGGCGTAACGAATTCAGGGTCAATCAAAAAGAGATTGCCCGAGAAATTGTAGGAATGAGGAAAGTAAACGGCCACCCGATCATCAATCCCAAAGGTTGAAAGATTATCTTCCGTGATAAACCCGATGCGATCAACGCCGTCGGTAAGTTTAACCCGAGCCGGTCTGTTGAACCTTTTTTTATCTCCGAGGAGTGATTCGGTGAGGTCTTTAAACGAGGTATAAATTATTTTTACAAATGGAGTTCGTTCCACCAGCCGTTCAAAATAGTTGAAAATAGGAGTGGTAAATGCCCGGGTGACAAAGAAACCAGTAATGATAATGATAAAAAATGCTGTGACAATACCGAGGCCCGGCAGATCAAAGGGAACCCACCCAAAAAGAATACTGTAGAGGGTGTCATCTACCCAGTTCACCAAGAAAACAACGACATAAAACGTCGCAAAAAGTGGAAAAATAAAGATCAGTCCATAAAGAAAATAGTTTGCAATGGTTCTCATAAGAGGCGTCTAAATTTTGAGTTCGCCCTAAAGATAGCTTTTTTGACCGTGATTCGAAGAGAAGAGTTATTATGAACAGGTGAGGTTGAACTCTTTTTTTTCTATTTTATGAGGCTTAGAACTTTAATTCGGTTTTTCTATAATACCATAAAACCTAAATAGCAGAGACAGTCATTCCGCCGCGAAAGCCGGAATCTCCTGCTTTTTTAGGGATTGAAGGCGCCTGCTGATGCGCAAGTTCTTCAAGTATTATTATTTTAAGATATAATCGAATTCAAGCAATGATATTCTGATAAACCATCAACGACCATAATATGCCCGTAAAGACCTCGAAAGAGATCAGACAAGACTTTTTTGATTTTTTTAAGGAGAAAGACCATCTCATAGTCGACAGTGCACCCGTTGTTCCAAAAAATGACCCTACGCTCCTGTTTACCAATGCCGGAATGAACCCATTCAAGCCCATATTTTTGGGTGAAGAGCCTGGGGTAAAAGAAGACGGTAAAATTTGGAAGCGCGCTGCTAACACACAGCGCTGTATACGCGTGAGCGGGAAGCACAACGACCTGGATGAGGTTGGCCACGATACCTATCACCACACGCTTTTTGAGATGCTGGGCAACTGGTCGTTTGGCGACTATTTTAAGGAAGAGGCTATTGAGTGGGCGTGGGAGCTTCTTGTAGATCGATGGGGGCTTGAATCGGATCGGCTTTATGCTACGGTGTTTGGCGGCGATGATGAAGACGGGCTGCCGGTGGATGAAGAGGCAATTGAGCTCTGGAAAAAGAAAACAGATATCAATCCGGATCACATCCTGAAATTTGGCAAGAAAGATAATTTTTGGGAGATGGGAGCCACCGGTCCGTGCGGCCCCTGTTCGGAGGTTCATATTGATTTGCGACCTGAGACTGACCGTAAAAAGAAACCGGGGGCAGAGCTTGTCAATATGGATGATCCCCGTGTGATGGAGATCTGGAACCTCGTATTTATTCAATTTAACCGTGATGAAAACAGTAGGCTCACCAATCTGCCTGATCAGCATGTGGATACCGGTATGGGCTTCGAACGAATCTGTGCCGTACTTCAAGGAAAGAAATCTAATTACGACGCTGATATCTTCACACCACTGCTTGACGCTATTTCTGAAATGAGCGGCAAACCCTATGGAAGTGATCAGAAAACGGATATCGCCATGCGTGTAATTGCCGATCACATCCGGGCGGTTAGTTTTTCAATCGCCGACGGGGCATCTCCTTCGAATGAAGGACGCGGATTTGTAGTACGTAGAATTCTCCGGCGGGCGGTTCGGTATGGATGGGACCGGCTCGGCTTCAAGAAACCGTTTATGTTCCAGCTGGTTCCTGTGCTGGCCGATCAGTTTAAAGATGTCTTCCCGGAGCTGAATGGACAAATCAGCTATGTTCAGAACGTCATCAAAGCGGAAGAGAGCAGCTTTTTGAAAACGCTGGGGCAGGGAATTGAGCTCTTTGAGCAGATGACGGAAGGAGAAGACAGCGTGTCGGGTGACGTCGCTTTTAAACTTCACGACACCTATGGTTTCCCGATTGACCTCACGCAGCTGATGGCGCGCGAAAAAGGAATGGATGTAGACCTGGAGACTTTCAATAAGCTTATGCAAGAGCAGAAAGAGCGGGCCAGGGCGGAAGGAAAGTTTGCCTCAGGCGAGAGCGCTCGAAACGTGGAAGAGGTTGGGGACACCGACGAGTTTCAGTTTGTCGGGTATGACCAGCAAAAAGCTGATGTGAAGATTACGGCTGTGAACCGCGATAAAAAGAATCCATCACTTTGGCTGGACCGGTCGCCATTTTATGCAGAATCCGGCGGCCAGGTGGCCGATACCGGCACACTTACCCGTGATGAAGACGTGATTCAGGTCACCGATGTTCAGAAAACCAGTCGCGGGTTTGAGCATTTCGTGGACTGGCTTCCGGAAGATCCCGGCGGTGTCTGGACTGCTGAAGTTGATCACGACAAGCGATCAGAGATTCAAAAACATCACACGGTCACGCATTTAATGCATGCCGCTTTGCGTGAAACACTTGGGGATCACGTGGGACAAAAAGGCTCGCTTGTAGAACCGGATCGACTGCGGTTTGATTTCTCTCACTATGAAGCTGTTTCAACTGATCAGCTTGATGAGATTGAAAAGCGAGTCAACGAGAAAATTCAGGAAAATATCTCTTCTCAAATTGAAGAAATGCCGATAGATGAGGCGCGTGAAAAAGGCGCGATGATGCTGTTTGGTGAAAAGTATGGCGATGTTGTTCGGGTTGTGACATTTGACCCCGAATATTCAATGGAGCTATGCGGCGGAACGCATGTAGACGCGACGGGAGAGATAGGGTATTTCCGGTTTCTGAGTGAATCATCAGCCGCAGCCGGTGTGCGCCGGGTTGAAGCGGTAGCGGGCAAAAAAGCAGATCAGCTCTTACGTGAAGAAAAGAAAAACCTGCAGCAGGTGTCTGCCGCTCTTGGAAGTTCTGCCAACATTGTGGATGAGATTCATAAACTAATCACACAGAATAAGGAACTTAACCGTGAGCTTGACAAGGTTCAGAAAAAGCAGGCATCCGGTGAGCTTGATACGATACTGGAATCGGGAACGGAAGTAAAGTCAGTCACACTTTATACCGGCAAGGTGCCGGGTGCGGATATGGACCTTCTGAAAGAGATGGGGTACAGGGCACTTCAAAAAATGGATTCCGAAGCAGTTGTAGTACTCGCCTCTCAAACTAACGAAGGGAAAGTAGTGCTGATGGCAGCCATCACGCCTGACCTTAATAAACAAGGCTTACAGGCAGGTAAACTGGTGTCTGTTCTCGGACGCATTGTTGGCGGCGGCGGCGGCGGTCAACCCGATCTCGCCACAGCAGGAGGCCGCTTACCCGAAAAAATTGATGAGGTATTTGATGCCGCGGCCGGATGGATTCGCGAGCAGTTAACATGAACGGCTGAAAATATCTGAAAATTTAGGTATACTTTAAGTCTGTTTAAAATTTGGATTAAACATAATTTAATTATTGAACGATGGCCAAGAATAAGGACGAAGGAATTTTTGCACCGGTGGGAATCACAAAGGATGGCGACAGCAAAATTGATAAAGCTGTTGACCTGCCCGATCCCACCAAAAAGACGCACAAACAGCTAAAGCTGAAGAACGACCAGGTACTGGATATGTTCGAAATGATGTACCTGCAGCGTCGGTTTGAAGAGCGCGCTATGCAGATGTATCAGAAAGGAAAATTTGGCGGATTTCTTCACCTTTACATTGGCCAGGAAGCCATTTCTACAGGCACCGTATTTGCTTTTAACGATGATGACGACATCATCACAGCCTATCGCGATCACGGATGGGGCATTGTACGTGGCGTGACGCCAAATGAAGGCATGGCTGAGCTTTATGGTAAAGCCACCGGCTGCTCGAAAGGGAAAGGCGGCTCCATGCACTTTGCCAAAGTTGAAAATCACTATTGGGGCGGTTACGGAATCGTAGGCGGACATATTCCTCTTGGCGGCGGAATCGCGTTTGCCAATAAATATAAGGATAACGACCGCGTGATGGCCTGCTTTCTCGGTGATGGTGCTGTAGACCAGGGCGCCCTTCACGAAACAATGAATATAGCTCAGCTGTGGAAGCTGCCGGCAATTTTTGTGGTGGAAAACAACGGCTACTCAATGGGAACGGCGGCCCGGAGGCACACCGTCAACGAAATCGTTGATCGGGCCAAAGGATACGGTATGAAGAGCAAGGTGCTTAACGGGATGGATGTATTTACCGTCTATGAGGAGATGCAAAAAATAGCCAAAGACGTTCGCAAAAACAGCGAGCCGTGGTTTGTCGAAATCAGAACGTATCGCTACCGCGGTCACTCCATGTCTGACCCTCAGAAGTACCGGTCGAAAGATGAACTTGAAGAGTATCAAAAAGTGGATCCTATAGAGCGGTTGAAAACGTACATCCTTGAAAAAGAGATTGCGAAGGAAGAGGAGCTCGATGAGATACAGGAAAAAATTGAGGATACCGTACTTGAAGCCGTAGATTTTGCGGAGGATTCACCGTTTCCTGAGGATGACGCGCTCTATGAAGATATGTTTGCCGGGGAGCCTTATTTCCACCATTAATTAATGATGACACGTTACTCAACCAAATTTATAACTAACTAATAAGCTGAGATGGCTGAATTACAATTTAGAGAAGCAATTAAACAGGCAATTGACGAGGAGATGGAGTCTGACGAAAATGTCTTCATCATGGGTGAGGAGGTTGCCGAATATAACGGGGCTTACAAGGTAACGGAAGGTCTGTTAGATAAATACGGATTCCGACGAGTAATCGACACTCCCATTTCTGAACTTGGATTTGCCGGTATTGGTGTGGGTGCGGCAATGAACGGATTGCGCCCCATTGTGGAGTTTATGACCTTTAACTTTGCCGTACTGGCAGCTGACCAAATTATAAATCATGCATCAAAAGCTCGCTATATGCTCGGCGGCCAGGTGAGTACACCGATTGTATTCCGCGGGGCGAATGCATCTGCAGGGCAGCTCGGTGCAACGCACTCTGTGGCTTACGATTCAATGTACGCGATGTTCCCCGGGCTGAAGGTGATCTACACATCAGAGCCTGAAGATGCCAAAGGACTTTTGAAATCTGCTATTCGGGATGACGATCCCGTCCTGTTTATGGAATCAGAGCAGATGTACGGGCTGAAAGGCGAGGTAACCGAGGAGGAGGATTTTACAATTCCGATCGGTAAGGGAAAGATAAAGCGTGAGGGTGATGACGTAACGGTGGTTGCCACCGGTAAGATGTATCACATCGCGCAAAATGCAGCGAAAGAGCTGGCAAAAGATGGTGTTGAATGCGAGATAATCGATCCGAGAACCATCAAGCCACTCGATATTGAAATGATCATAGAATCTATCAAAAAAACGAATCGCTGCGTGGTTGTTGATGAATCGCATCCATTTGGCGGACTTGCCTCTGAAGTTGGATTTCTGATCCAGCGCGAGGCGTTTGATTACCTGGACGCACCCGTTCAGCGAGTGACGCTGCCCGATGTAAACGCACCATTTTCAAAACCGCTGTTTGACCTGTGGCTGCCCGATGCTAAAAATGTTGTGGAAGCCGTGAACACGGTAACATACCGTAAGTAATTATAATGCAGGTGGCATCAGCTGCAGAAAATGAATCGGCGGAACGTATACTGTTGGTCTCCGATTTTACTTTTGCGTTTTGCTGATTCACTTGCTAACCTTTGAAAAAATGGGATCAACCAATTCATTTCATTTATCCATCTAAAATTTAGGAAAGACGATTATGGCCGAAAAAATTGAAATGCCCAAGCTTAGTGATACCATGGAAGAGGGCGTTATTGCTTCCTGGAACGTGAAGGAAGGTGATAAGGTAGAATCGGGTGATGTAATTGCCGAAGTTGAAACCGATAAAGCCACCATGGAAGTGGAGGTGTTTGATGCCGGCACAATACTGAAGATCATGGTGCAGGAAGGTGACGCTGTTCCTTTGGGCGGCACAATGGCCATCATTGGTGAAGAGGGCGAAGACATCAGCGATCTGCTGGGCGATGAAAGTGAATCTGCTGAGAAGGAAGAACCAGCTGAAAAAGAAGAAAAAGCTGAAGAATCTAAATCGGAATCAAAGAAAGAAAAGGCAGCTTCTGAAAACGGGGAAGGCAAGAAACAATCATTTGATCCCATTCTTGGCGACCTGGATAAAAAGAAAGAATCGGGCAAGGAGAAAGAAAAAGAGACAGCTGAGGCTTCTTCTGATGATGACGGACGTGTAAAAGCATCTCCTCTTGCACGAAATATGGCAAAAGATAAAGGCATCGACCTTGCAGACGTAAAAGGATCCGGTCCTGAAGGACGCGTCATTAAACGGGACATTGAAGAGTACGAACCATCCGAAGAAAAACCGGCTGCGTCAGTTGAAGTTCCGTCCTTTGAAGAAGCTGAGTCTGAGGATATTAAAGTGTCGCAGATGCGAAAAGCCATTGCCCGGCGTCTGTCTGAAAGTAAATTCAGCAATCCGCATTTCTACGAGACGATTGATGTGGACATGGAATTTGCCATTGAAGCGCGCAAGAAGCTGAACGAGGTAAGTGAGGTGAAAATTAGTTTCAACGATATTGTTGTAAAAGCGGCTTCTGCAGCGCTCCGAAGACATCCTGATGTGAACTCATCCTGGCTGGGAGATAAAATCCGTAAACACGGCGATGTGAATGTAGCCGTAGCCGTTGCGATTGACGAGGGATTAATGACACCGGTTATTAATCACTCCGATAAAAAGAACCTGCGTCAAATTTCCGCAGAAACAAAAGATCTGGCTGGAAAAGCACGCGATCGAAAACTACAGCCTGAAGAGATGGAAGGAAGTACGTTTACTATTTCGAATCTGGGTATGTTTGGCATTGAAGAGTTTACAGCGATCATCAATCCGCCGAACGCATGTATTCTTGCAGTTGGTGCCATCCGCGACGTTCCTGTTGTGAAAGACGGCGAGGTGGTTCCCGGTAAGCGTATGAAATTGACGATGAGCAGCGATCACCGGATCGTAGACGGAGCGAAAGCCGCGGCATTTTTGAACACGCTGCGACAAATGCTTGAGAATCCGCTGGCGATGATGTTGTAAGAAGATTAGAAAAACCCTCCAAGGGTTGAGAACCCTTAAGAGGGTTAGATCATGACTAAATAAAAGCCCCGGAATTTGCCGGGGTTTTTTGTTTGTTGAAGGTTTGATCATGTGCCACTGTCTATTCTTGTTGTCAGGATTCAACATCTTTCTTTAATATGCTAACATTGTTTAGGCATAAATTTTAAATTGCTGGGTATCTCTTTTTCCATAGTCACCCGCACTATATCATATATTATCTATGCCAAACTTCTCAGACCTCCGAACTCTCTGCCTGGAAAGTCAACGCCTGACGCATACGGTGATTGATGATTTTTTAATCTACTACGGTGCCCGTCAGGATAATCTAAACCGAAAGGCGAAAAAGAAGTTGGCGCGTTACAGTCACGTATCAAGGGATCTGCCTGAGGAGTGGACGAATATGGTGATGACACAGTTTATTGGCCATGTAATTTTTAAGCAGGATGGGTTGATTAACCGCTATATCAATCATTCCGGTCTGGACCACCTGTTAGATGAGGAGATGGCTTTCCTGGAGTTTCAGGCAGAGAATCCCTGGCGATTTAGTTTTGCAGAGATAGCAGGGCAGCCGGCCGAAGATTTTTTTGAGATGAAGGATGTGTTCACTGATGATACCTACCTGCTTTTCTCACCCGGCTTGTCAGATATTTTAGCTTCACAAAATATTAGTCTCTGCTTTAACCTAGTAAGCTATAACGGGGAGTGCTGGGAAACTTATGGTCCGATTAGTGCTTACAACGGTTTTGAACCGTCCGACATCCGGTTTTTCGCCACGCAGGTAAACCGCGGTAACTGGTTTGAGAACGACCGGGAACTTATGGAGTATGTGGAATCGAACCCGGTGCCATTTATGCACTTATTTGCAGGAGCAATAGCTCCCCGTGCATTTCACATTGATGACCAGATCGTTCATGTTACGGCGGAATACCTGGATGACTCTTTTGATGCAGAATTATTCAAAGATCGTTTTAAAGTTGAATACAGCATGGGCGTATATAAACTCTCGCAAGAGGGGTGGAACATGTTTCCGCATTTCACAGCGGCGTACTATAATGAAAAAGAAGAACTGCTGTTTCTTTATTCGATGACTGACCGGGGTTTCCGTTATCTGGTGAAGGAGCTCAATTCCTGTGGATATGATCTTTCCTTCCAGTCGGATTTTCGGGTAAATACAGGAATGGTACAACTAACTAACGATCTGCTGAAAAAAGAGATTAATATGAATCCGTACAGCTTCTTGTTTACAAGTGAGCCACCAGAAGAGGATAACCGACATTTGGATAAAATTAATACGTTGTTATCCGGGATGGTACCCCTTGTCAACGCCGGTAAAAAACCGGACCTTGAAATGATGAGCATTACCCATGATGTGCCATTTGAAACAGTTCAGGCTTTGTACGATCGGCTGAAAGAGAGCCAGGATCAGTAGGAGACAGTTCAAGTCCCGGACTTTGAATGAATGGCGATATTGAACTACGGACCTCGCCCCATCAACACACCCCTCGGTCTGAAAATCTGCGTACCGCCGTTTTCAGATCTATTTCCCCTCTCGGAGAGGGGGTTTTAGTGGCCACGCAAAATCTTTCCTCAGCAACTTAGATTTAAAGTTGAGCCTTGACAAATCCCATCCCGAGAGGCTGTGAGAAAATAATGTATCAACCGTAAATTAAATTACGTGATGTAGCCACGAAGTCCCGGGGACAGCAAGGCTCACGAAGTGTTAATTTTTGAAAATATTAAACTTAGTTTGTCTTCGTGACCTTGTAGCTTTATGGCTAAAATGACAAACCTAAGGATTTAATTGGTAGTTCTTTCACACCCCCTCGAGAGGGGAAAGCTCCTTACATGATTATGTTCAGAATCTTTCACTGGTAGACCCTAATTTTCTCCTAAATCGGGCAACACTATTTTTGAGCTGATATACAAGATATACCCTAAGGGTTCTGGCTTAATCACCCCTCAAAAAGCTTTATCAGCTCACCCCGGCGTATCTTGCCCAGTGATGTTTTTGGTATTTGCTGAACAAAGCGAAACTCTTTTGGAATTTTAAAACCTGACAATTTCTTCTTAAGAGAGGATGAAATATCCATTTCATTCGGAACAGAATCGCCGGAATGTCGCACGACGAGTGCTACTACTTTTTGGCCCCATTCACTATCAGGAATTCCTGTAACTGCTGCTTCTGAGATACCTTCAATCTGCTTAAGAGCAGATTCAACTTCAACCGGATCTATATTTTCGCCACCCGAAATAATTCGGTCAGTGCGTCTGTTTTTTAGAAAAAGCTGGCCTTGCCGATTCACATGACCAACGTCCCCGGTCTTAAACCAGCCATCGGCGTCAAACGAACGCGCTGTCAGCTCAGAATCTTCATATTCATCGATCACCTGCGGACCTCTCAGCCAGATTTCTCCATGCTCATTTGCCGGCATTACAGAACCGGTTTCGGGATCCCTGATTTGCACTTCATTCGGTTTGAAAACAGTTCCCACACTCTTCTTTGGCGTGTAAAAGCCTCTTGGCTGAAGCATCGGGTTTGCTGCAATCTGGGCGCACGTTTCTGTCATACCATAGCTGGAGACAATGGGAATTCCGCGTTCGAGCGACCTTTCAATCAGCTCCTGGGAGATGGGACCGCCGCCAAGCAATAAAGCTTTGAAATCGAGATGAAGCTGAAAGAGGTTATCATCAAGCAGCCTCATTAACATTGTTGGAACAAGCGATGCAATTTGAAAGAGGCGATTTTCACTTAAAAATACCCGGATCTGATGCTCGTCAAACCGATCCATTCGAAAAATAGCAGATCCATATAAAATGGATCTCAAAATTATTGATATGCCCCCGATATGATTAAGCGGCAGGCAGAGTAGCCAGTAACGATTTGCATCGGGCTTAAAGTTAACTGCGGAGGCATGCGTTGCAAACATTATTTGTCGGCGCTTTAGCGGAACAACTTTTGGTCGTCCTGATGACCCCGATGTAAAAAAATATCCAAATCGATTATCAGGATCGGATGAGGGAGATGTGATTTCATTACCGGTCGCCACAATATTCATCGATTGGCGAGGAATGGATAGGGAAGGGAAACGTCCTGTGCGATTACTATTTTCATCATCCGTATAAAAAACCGCCGGGTTGATCTTTTTAATGTAGTTCTGTAATTCGGAATCTGTCACTGCAGGATTTAGTGGCACAAAAGGAATTTTCAACAGGTAGCAGGCGGCCACAACAAATGTGAGTTCATCACTGCTTTTACTTAGAAGTGCAAGCGGCCTGGAATCTGAGATATTGTATTCCGAGGTAAGTGTCCGAAACCGGGAGCAAAATCCATACAAGTGGGCATAGTCGTAGATCGTGTGTTCGGAAGCCAGAAAACTGAGCGACGCATCGGGCAGTGGAAACGTGGGATATTTGTAGTCACTCTTATTCATGAGTTACCGAACCGGCCTTAAAAATGATTGATTTATTGACTGAAATGAATACCAGCTCACATAATCTGGCTGTAACATAAATATACAGTCATTCAGCGCGTTTTCATCGGCAAGATTTTGATGAAACAGTGAACGCGTATTGAGACCGTGTGCATTTATTTTGCTGCCTGTCATGGACGCCGCTGTTGCAATCATCCGGGTTCCTATAGCCGATTCGAGCGCAGTTGTAAAGATCACTTTGTCTTCAAGATGATCTCGGCTGCGCAATGTTGCAAACAGATCCATTAAATTTCCGTGAAGGGCTGGCTTGATGATCAAATAAGGATCAGATTTAAAGTGGTTAATCACTCTTTGTAATCCAAGCTCAGCTAATATTTCATCGGCAGCCACCGGAAAGATGCAATTACTCGCTACAGAATCAAACTGTTCGATGGATTCTGTCGGACAGGGTTCTTCAATATATTCTACCGGCAGGTTACGGAAATGAGATGACAATTCAGAGATATCAGCTGCAGGCCAGCTTCGGTTTGCATCAAGCCGAAACGAGATATCAAGATGATCTTTTGCCAGTGTCTTCAGGGAGTTCGGAAGATGGCCGGGGTTTGCAGTGACTTTGCATTTAAGCACTTTAAATCCCTGAGTGATGAGCGCCCGCGCATGCGATAAAAATGACTCTTGATTTGACTTCCCAAGTACTGCATTCACTTTTAAGGATGAACTCGGTATTAATTTTAAGATGGAGTGCAGCGGCTTTTGCTCCCTTACTGATATTATTGAAAGTCCAAGACTGCTTAACCCAAAATCGACGGAGGGATATTTTGACTGATCGCTTATCCAGGAAGAGAGTTCAGCAGGTGTGAATTTACGGGTTAAGAAATTGTCAATCTGTTGCTTATTTGATATCAGATTTGTTTCAGCTTGCTGGAGAGATTCTTTCGAAAAATCGGGTAGTGGCGCCACCTCAGAAACCAAATCAATGTCTGAAGAATGATATCGAAGGATCAGTCCCTCGCGATATTTAAATGTACCCACACCGGTGGTGAACGGCTTTTTGAATGGGAGTTGGTATCTGTACAGATCAAGCATAAGCGGAAATTATAAAACCGGCTGAAAATAGTATACCGAATATGAACATATAGCGGGCGGTATGTCCAAGAGTCTTATTAAGGGTTCGTTTGTCTTTGTTATTACGGATTAGGCTATTCAATCTGACGGCCTCAGGCAGAGAGAGTAGCGGAAGAAAAATCCAGTAGGAAACCGGGTAAAAAAAATAAATGATCACCAGTGAGAGATAGGAAATAATCAGCATTGAGATGTATTCAATCCGCAGTGCCTCCTCGCCAAACAGAACGCCAAGAGTACGTTTGTTGGCGATACGATCCTGATCAATATCCCGGAGATTGTTGACTACTAATATGTTCACACAGAGAGCACCCACCGGAATTGATGCCCAAACTGACAATGTAGACCAACCCAGCGTATTAACGTAGTAAGTTCCCATCACAGCAACAAACCCGAAAAATATGAAGACAAAAATATCTCCGAGGCCATTATAGCCAAGCGGGTAGGGGCCACCGGTGTAGAGCACACCAAAAAGAAGTGACGACAGACCTATGGCCAGAACAATCCATCCGCCGATCCAAACAAGGTATAGCCCGGCGATAAACGCGATAAGCATAGTCAGAATCGTGGCCAATTTCATGGTCTCCGGCTTGATGAGTCCCGCTGCCGTGGCGCGCTCAAAGCCAAGGCGTTCGTCTGTATCAGCCCCTTTGATGAAATCGAAGTAGTCGTTGGCAAAGTTGGTGCCAATCTGGATGGCAAACGCGCAGAACAGGGCAACGGCGGTAGTATCCAACCGGAATAACTGGTGGTACCACGCGATGGAGGAGCCGACAAGTACGGGAACAACCGCTGCGGCAAGAGTTTTAGGGCGTGCTGCGCTCAGCCAGAGTTTTAATTTGAGTGTATTCAAAAGAAAAATATGTATTTACAGTGTGGATAATTAAAGACAAAGAAGATAACGATTATCGCTTCTCCTAAAAAAGTTCAGGAATCACCGGGGTTGAAAATGACATAGCTTTAGTTTCTTTGTTTAGAAGCGCTTCTAATTTATATAATTAATACAATATAGATTTTCTCGTTTTTTTGTAAGTATATCGAAAGATGTGAATTAAAAAAATTTTGTTAATGGTCGCCCACTCAATATCTTAGTATTTGTTTTGAAGCTATCGGTAATAGGCTCTGTGCCCGGAGTGGGTACTGTAACTTTTATAAACACTTTTTTTAATAAAGTGCCACAATCCTGCTAGAGTTTCAAAGCACTTCAACCAACTCTAAACTTAATTACTTACGATCGCATGGCATACTCTAAACTTGAATATATTTGGCTTGATGGTTACGAACCAACTCAGCATTTAAGGAGCAAAACACGTGTTGCTCATGATTTCAGCGGAAAGCTTGAAGATGCACCCATCTGGGCCTTCGATGGCAGCTCTACAAAACAAGCGGAGGGGAGTTCTTCGGATTGTTTGTTAAAACCAGTTGCCATTTTTCCTGATCCGGATGTAAAAAACGGTTATCTCGTGATGACCGAAGTTCTGAACGCTGACGGAGAACCGCATTCAACAAATTCTCGTGCTGCAATCGATGAAGATGACAAAGATTTCTGGTTCGGGTTCGAGCAGGAATATTTTCTTGTGGATCCTGAAACCAACATGCCTCTCGGCTTTCCGATTAACGGCTATCCTGAACCACAGGGTCTCTATTATTGTGGCGTAGGAGCCCGTAATGTCTTTGGCCGTGAAATTATCGATGAGCATCTGGACATTTGCCTTGAAGCAGGGCTAAATGTTGAGGGAACGAATGGTGAGGTTGCCGCAGGGCAATGGGAATTTCAGATTTTCGCAAAAGGTGCAGCCCAGGCCGGTGATGAAATCTGGGTTGGACGCTATCTTATTGAACGTACAGCGCGCAAGTATGGTATTGCTGTTGATTTCCATCCTAAACCACTCGGCGATACAGATTGGAACGGATCAGGAATGCACGCCAATTTCTCAAATGGCTTTATGCGAGATACCGGCGGTGAAGAGAACATGAAGAAAATTTGTGATGAATTTGGTAAGCATATTGCCGAACACATTGCTGTTTACGGCGCAGATAACGATAAGCGCCTGACAGGTAAGCATGAAACACAGGCAATCGACAAATTTAGCTACGGCGTATCAGATCGGGGTGCATCAATTCGTATCCCTATTTCTACAATTGAAGAAGGCTGGAAAGGACGCCTGGAAGATCGCCGGCCGGCATCAAATGCCTGTCCTTACGAGGTAGCATCCAGAATTATAAAGACTGTGCGTAACGTAAAACCCTAATCGGTAATAACGTATAAAGTACATTTCGAATATGATCAAAAAGCCCTGTCTTAATTTAAGTCAGGGCTTTTTTTTGAGCTTCAATATTTGTACTGCATCATACTACGGCTCAAATTGACAACTTGGCACACATCCTGAGAAGAACCTGGAATCGGTTTTATATCACAATCAAACACTTTACATTGCTGAGGATGAAATGGGAAATCTGAGTTGGCAGAGACCACATAAACAAAGAGATTTTTTACCAGAATGGACACACTTGAAATAATCAAAACCATTGAAAAATATACCGGGTCACACATTAAATTTGGTGTGATTGATATTGATGGCGTGTTACGGGGTAAGATGATCTCAAAAAAGAAGTTCCTAAAGTCCGTCGACAAAGATATCGGGTTTTGTAATGTTATTTTTGGATGGGATGTGAACGACCAGGTATATGACGATTCCAAAGTGACCGGATGGCATACCGGCTTTCCCGATTCATCTGCTGCCATTGATTTGTCCACGTATCGCACCATTCCATGGAATGATAACATTCCGTTGTTTCTGGCTGATTTTCATCAGTCGGATGACCTCTCTGTCGTTTGCCCGCGAAGTTTGCTGAAACGTATTGGAGACCGTTGCAGAAATGCCGGTTACATCCCGAAGTTTGCAAGCGAATATGAATGGTTCAACTTTCGTGAAACACCGCAGTCATTGAAACAAAAAGGGATGGTTGATCCCGAGCCTTTAACGCCCGGAATGTTTGGGTACTCGCTGCTGCGATCTTCCCAGTATCATGACTTCATGAGCGGAATTGCCGGTCAGCTTGAAAGTTTCGGCGTGCCTGTAGAGGGCATTCATACCGAAACAGGCGATGGCGTATATGAAGCCTGTATCGAATATAGTGACCTGATCGAAGCAGCTGATCGCAGTATGTTGTTCAAGAGCGGTGTGAAAGAAATTGCGTTTCAACATGATATTGTTGCCAGTTTTATGGCTAAATGGAGTGATGATCTCCCCGGATGCGGCGGTCATGTCCACCAAAGTTTGTGGAACAGTGATGAGAGCGACAATCTTTTTTTCAGCTCCGGCCCAGGCAACGATCTACCCCCGATACTTGAGCATTACATTGCCGGTCAGCTTCACTGCCTGCCCGATATTTTACCGATGTATGCCCCAACGGTTAACAGTTACAAGCGCTTTGTGTCCGGGTCGTGGGCGTCTACCTCGGTTAGCTGGGGGAGGTCGAACCGGACGACGGCATTGCGTGTGATTCCCGGCGGAGAGGAGTCGGCCAGGCTGGAGACGCGTGTGCCGGGGGCGGATGCCAACCCATATCTTTCAATGGCGGCGTCACTGGCGTCGGGATTGTACGGGATCGAAAATAAACTTACTTTGGACATTTTTGAAACGCAGGGAAACGAATATCAAAATCCAAAAAGCCAATCTCTGCCGGCAAATTTGAAAGACGCTGCATCTCGCATGAAATTATCTGAACTGGCAAAAGAGCTGTTTGGTGATGCATTTGTTGAGCATTTTGTTTACACGCGGGAATGGGAGTGGGAGCAGTTTTCGAAACGCGTGACGGATTGGGAGCTTAAAAGATATTTTGAAATCATCTAAAGCGGTAATATGACTCAAATCGATTTTATTGGAATCGTTAGGGAAGCGGTAAAGCATTTCGACTCTTCAAAACGCATCGTACGAATTGATGACATAAGTGCTAAAGTATCGACCAATCACGTCTATCGAATTAAATTTTCCGACAATAACTTCATCATTGCCAAACTTTCGTATTTCGGCAAATTTGAACATTTTGTGGAAGATCACAGCGTCATTAATTCCCTGTCGAACAACTTGCCTGCACCGTTTGAAAATGTGCTTGCCCGGTCTCTTATTAAAGGAAATTCCCTTTTTGTTCACCGCTATACAGATAGTTTAATAGATGCCTGGATCGTATTTTATCGCCCGATGAGAGTACGCCAAAAGTTACCAAAGCGACTCAGCGAGGAGCAGATAAAAAAGCTAGCGAAAACCTTCGCACAGTTCCATCAGGCGTGCTACAGCGTCAGAAACACGCTGCCCCAGTCATCAAAAACAATGAAGATAGATATTGAGCATCTGCTGCGCATTCTGCAAACCAGTCTTGGACAGCATGATCACCGGATGCATCTCGATCTGATCAAAGAGCAGTGCCATCTTTTCCTTGATAATTCAGATAAACTTGGAGCAGACGAACTTGATGTGATCCCGGTTTTTGTGGACTGGAATATTGGAAACTTTTCTGTGACAAAAAATATGATGCTCTATTCCCGC
Organism: Rhodohalobacter sp. 8-1; assembly: GCF_038150125.1. Lineage (NCBI taxonomy): Bacteria > Pseudomonadati > Balneolota > Balneolia > Balneolales > Balneolaceae > Rhodohalobacter > Rhodohalobacter sp. 8-1. Next base: position 272,045 of record NZ_JBBVMF010000004.1, read on the forward strand.
TGGGACTACGACTGGTTCAGGGTGAGCTCGCGAATGATGGATTTTTATTTCTTTAGCCGTATCGTGTCTGATGTAGGAGATCAGACGATTTTTAGTTACGATATAGATCGGTTTATGGAGGACAGATTTATAATCTTTCTGAAAGCGTATCATGAGGAGTCCCCGCTTACGGAAAAAGAGATCAGGTACCTGCCTGAAACCTATCGGTTTTTTCTGCTGAACTATGTTATAAAATACGGGCGATATTTTTTCCACGAAGTCTTTTCGAACCGGCTCCAGATGGAAGCATGCACTCAACACTTACCTTCAATCGAAAAAAAATTCAGTGCAGAGCCGTTGCTCGACGCACTATTTGATTAATCAATCCTATGGACAGAGTTTCTTTTAAAGAAATCGCTAAACAGTATAAAGCTATCTTTGTAGACTCTTACGGAGTTTTAAAGAATCACAATGGTTTAATTGAGGGTGTACAGCCCGTTATTGACCAGCTTAGAGACGAGAAGAAAACAATCAGGGTTCTCACAAATGATGCATCACGCAGCCAGGAGCAACAGGTTGAAATGTTTACATCGCTGGGATTGAGCGGCCTGAAGGATGAGGAGATTATCACCTCGGGCATGCTGGCCCGTCACTTTCTGGAATTGAAAGTAAAAACTGGAAAAATTGCCTACTTAGGCACGCCGAACTCTGCCGGATATTTTCTGCAGTATGGCCTCGAACCAATACCTGTAGCTGATATAGACCTCGACAATGTAGATGAAATTGAAGCTTTTGTTTTCCTTGACGATGAAGGGTTTAACTGGGAGGAGGGCATAAACAAGACCGTGAATTTTCTTAGACGAAAGAACCTTCCGATTATCGTGGCCAATTCCGACAAATATTATCCTATCTCAAAAAATGACGTGGCAGTAGCTATCGGTGGAATAAGCAGGCTGATTGAGTCCGTGCTGAGCCAGAAATTCATCCGATTTGGAAAGCCGGATTCCCAAATGTTTATGTATGCATTTGATGATATCAACAAAACCGGGCTTTTTACGAAAAGTGATATACTGATGGTAGGAGATACACTTCACACCGATATTCTGGGCGGCAATAAATTTGGGCTGAAAACACTTCTTGTACTATCCGGTAATACCCGTCCTGAAAGCGTGGAGATGAAAATAAATTCGAGCGGTATCATTCCTGATTTTATTTCGGACTCGATACTGACATAAGAAACCTGTCAGGTTTTTTGAATTTTGAATTTGGAGCAAGTCTAATATACTTCAAACCTGACAGGTTTTGAGTTGACAATGCACTATTTTTTCGTCCAAATTTTAGCTGAACCACTTGTAGCCGTATATAAAGTCATCCCTGCCTCGAGCCGGGATTTTCCATTCTTGCCTGATCATATTACCCCTGAGTTCGATTATTAAATCATAAAGTAAATAGTCCCCCTTAGAAAAGGGGGAAACAGGGGGATGTTTATCAGATTCTTTAGAAATCAGATGGACACCCCTCTAAATCTCCCCTTTTTAGGGGAGACTTTAACTCTTATCTATTTAAAAATTTATAAATCGAACTGAGGTTATTACCCTGCATTGGCAAGTTCTTTACCGTTGTAAGGATGTGTAAGATCGCGGATCTCAGCCCGCGATTACATCTTGATGTTAGAGAAATTGGGAGATGCCGCATCGGGGTGCGTCATGACGAACACAACATTAATCAACAATAAAATCCCATAGAGAATTAAAAAGGAGCGTCATCGCCGCCGGGATTATGCGTTGGAGGCGGTGTCTGTGGCGGCGTCTGATCGGGCAAAAATTGTGAGTCACCCTTGCCTGATCCATCCGTCATGGGGTCATCGGTTTGCGTCAGTTTCTCGAACCGGGCGTACTGCTTAACAAAATACATACTTGATGTGCCAACAGGTCCGTTACGCTGCTTCCCGATAATGAGTTCGGCAAGGCCATTTGTGGATTGACCTTCAGCAGTGGATGTAATTCCATAATATTCAGGCCGGTAAAGAAAGCAAACCACATCGGCATCCTGTTCAATCGAACCAGATTCACGCAGATCACTTAGCTGGGGTCGTTTATCGCCGCCACGCTGTTCAACCGCCCGGCTGAGCTGCGACAGGGCGATAACAGGAACGCTTAACTCCTTGGCAAGTCCTTTGAGTCCTCTTGAAATGGTAGCAATTTCCTGCTCACGGCTGCCTATATCTTTCGAATTGGCTGTCATCAGCTGTAGGTAATCCACCACAATCAGGCCGATATCGTGCTCGCTTTTAAGACGGCGGCATTTGGTCCGGAGCTCCATCAGGCTGAGGCCGGGCGTATCGTCAATAAAAATTTTGGCCGTAAACAGGCGGCTGGCCGCGTCAATCAGTCGCTTAAAGTCTTCATCCTTTAACTGACCGGTTCGGGCCTGCTGGGCGTCAATTCGTGCCTCCATCGTAAGGAAACGCTGCACAAGCTGCTGCGATGACATCTCAAGGCTGAAAATAGCTACATTCTTCCGCATCGATTCATCCGGGTAGAGAACGGCATTCCGTGCACAGGTCAGTGTAAAAGCAGTTTTTCCCATCGACGGACGCGCCGCGATAATAATCAGATCTCCATCCTGCCACCCTGATGTATATTTGTCCACATCAAGCCCGGCCGGAACGCCGGTAATTCCTGAGGGTTTGCCGCGAAGGTCTTCAAGATACTGGAGCGTATCCTTCAAGATATCGCCAATAACCTGCGAGCTGGCGCGCGATTTTGTATTAGCAATTTCAAAAATCCGCTGTTCCGCCGCATCAAGGGATTCGAATGCATCGGACGTTGAATCGTATGCATTTTTGATGATCTCATTGCACTGAACAATCAGTTTTCGCTTGATTGCTTTTTCAGTTATGATCTGGGCATGGTAGCTTACATTGGCCGCCGAACTTACCGATCGCGTTAGATCGGCCAGGTAGCCGCCACCCCCGATTTTATCGAGCAGGTCGTTGTCGCGAAGTTCATTTTCAACCGTTAGTAGATCAAGAGGGTTGTCGCGCTCATAGAGGCTTTGAAGCGTTTCAAAAATGTGGCGATGGGCAGGTTTATAGAAGTCTTCTGACTGCAGCTGCTGCAGTGCGATGGTGGCCGATTCATGTTCAATGAGCATGGCTCCAAGCACAGCTTCTTCAACCTCAACTGCCTGAGGCGGAATTCGACCGCCATCCATCGACTTTGAATTACCGTTATTGTTCTGGAAATTAGAATCTCGCTGATCTGCCATACTGATAGAAACGTTGAATAAATGAGCTTAGAGGCTACTTTTTTTTTGTAATTGGGCTCATCAATGAATGGGATTCGCCTGAACAATTAAATTAACAAAAAAGGAGCTGAGACAAGAACGAAAACTTTATTAATCGATTGAAAAGTCAGATCTAAACCCTGGAGTTATTATAACACCGCTGCAGTATGCTCATACATGTTTTTCTTTGATGGATCCATCAAACCAACACTATTAAATGGTTTAATCTGTTGGATGACAAAATCTTTGAACCGCTCTACCTTATCACGGTTAGGTAAAGGGCTCTGTTCAAGAAGGGATGTGAGTTCTGCAAAACATCGTCGCATGACAGAATTGAGCTCGGGATTACCAGCACTCAAAAAGTGATCCGGCACATGTCCGGCAAGCCTGCTCTGCTCATAGTTAATAGAACAGATGAAATAGAGCATTGTAAAAGCAGTAAATAGATCGAAGTTTCGTCGGCTTTTATAACAGCCTGCAACCAACAGGTCAATGAGCTTCAGTTCTCTGAAAAATGCATCCTCGTAATCGCTTAGCCTGTTGTTTCGTTTGTCTGAATGATCATGAGTCTCCGTTAAAATAGAGACCAATTTTTCAACGCCGGACAGGGAATGCGCAATGCCCGTGCTGTGCAGCGGATCAACAAATCCGGCAGTGTGATGAAGTGCGGCCCAACCGTTGCCATACATGGTATTTAGTTTACGCTGGAGGCGTCCAGTTTTGACGAGTTTGCCGGGCATGTCAGCAATTTTTCCACTATTAAAGAGATTTTCCAGTGATGGGTAATCTGAAAGTATACGCTGCCACTCATCGGCAGCAGGTTTGCTATTTGGTTCACTTCCGTCTATAACAAAGCCTGCGCTCAGCAAACCATTGTTAAACCGAAGCATCCAGAGCCAACCAGGTTCAATGAGGTGGTGCAGCGCAGAGTGGTCGGGGTTGTAGGGATAATCGGCTGTTTTGGCTCCAAGGTTTTCCAGGTAAGGTTGCCACTCAGGTATATTCTCAAAATGAGAATAAATAGCTCGCGAACTTGTGTGGAATTCATCAGCCGAGGAAGTCGTGCCGAAAAACTGACCTGAAAACTGCGGCGAGCCGGTAGCGTCGATAATAAAACCAGCCTCAAGTATAATGGAATTTCGATCCTGGTTTGCCCGGACTGACCACGTTCCGATCTCTGTTCTATCAACGGAAGCAATCTCAGTGTGATCGAAGTAATTGATGCCGGCGTCTTTCACCATTTGCACGAACAGGGCATCTGTGTCGGGACGATACCACTGAGTGTCTGAATTATTATCATCAACGCTGGCGGCAACCAGCAATTCCATGCTGTGATCGGAATCGGATTGAAACCGCTGATGCTTTGAATGTTTGTAGTAGCTGAAACCGCGTTTGAGTCCGCATGTCACATTTGGATAATGTGTTTGCCATGATCCATAACGTGAAAGCTTTCTGAGTTGCGGCAGATTGTACGTGTCGGCCAGATCGCGCAGAATCATATCTGCAATCGGTGTAGAGGATTCCCCGATGGCAAACCTGGGATGTTCATCTTTTTCGACCAGACAGACATCAAAACCGGCGCTGTTCAGGCACAACGCCGTAATTGACCCGGTGAAGCCACTGCCGGCAATAAGATAATCGTAGGTTTTTGGGGGATGAGGCATAAAGTGAATTTCTTGAAAATATTGCAGGCTAACCTAACAAAAAGCGGGATAAGTTTGGTTCGTTACACAGTTATTTTTTTAACTTTTGAAGTAATGGGGAAAAGCATGAACGAACCGGCGGCGCCGGATGAGATCAACGAGGGATGTGTAACGTAGCGTTGGTTGAAAGATGTGAACATTCCAGGTCTGTTGACCCGCAAACACACCCCTGATTTCACAAATGACGCGCTGCGTCTTTGCTCCAATCTGTCCCCTCTTCCCCAAGGGATTCGGGGCAAGAGAAAATTTATAAGTTGCCACACCCAGCATCACATCTAACAAGCGGCAGAATTTTCTGTGTAAGATTCATTTTTTCGAGCCGGTTTTTGCGTGATGGCAGGCAACTATCACAATCAGAAAAACGATAAAGATCCCAGGTGTCGGCAAACACACGGCCACGGTTAAGGGCAAGCGCTCGATCAAAGGTCTCTTCCAGGGCGTGAAGGGTGGGAGGAACAAATAATCCGTCTTCAAGCAATCGATCCATAATGCCATTACCCGGGCGTGTCGGTATAATGGAGCAGGTATCGATTCCGCAGTCAAATGCGAAATCGACGGCCTTGAGCGACCATTCGATATTTTCTCGTGGATCCGTCAAAAACGGAGGATTCAGCAGAATAAATGCCCGCGTTTTAATGCCGTTCGATTTGAGAAAAGCGGCCGCCTGCTTAAAAACGTCAGTTGTGATCTGCTTGTTGAGTTGTGGAAGAACATCCGGATGAATTGATTCAAGCCCCATCGCCACTTCAAGATCTCCTTCTATCATCTGCTGAAATTCTGTGACGGATGAATTGCAAAGCTTCGGATGATTTTCAACCAGTACTGTTTCATAAGAATCCATTAGCTGCGCAATCTCTGCATGATCTTCCGGGGGAATCGCCTTTTTATCAAAAAAGTTACCGTTGTTATACAGCTTGATCATGTCCGCCGCCGGGAGTTTTTCAAGCCCCAAACGGATCTGTTCCGGAATGGCACCCGCCGGTGTGGGCTCATCAAGCGTGTCTTTCCAGAGATCGCACATCACACATTTAAACGAGCACTCCTTGTTGGTCAGAAACAGTGTGTTCACCCGTCTGATTGTGCCTTCAGCATCAGGTTCCTGTTCATGCAACCAATTGTAAGGGCGCCGGGAATTTACCTGTTTCTTTTGTGGCCTCAGGTCAATGATCTCTTTGTTAGTTTTCATCGCAGGTTTCTGATCTCGAGGAGTCTTTAGGAGTAAATTTCATCGAAGAATTCTGATAAGATTCTGATTTCTGCCACACCAATTTTTTTCAGTATCAAAAGATCTTTGTCTACGGTCAGTAGGTAATCAGCTTTACCATCTACTGCAAGAGACAGCAAAAAGTTATCTTTGGGATCCCGGCATGCTGATATATCTGAAGTTACAGTTACAATTTCTGCAACTTCATCTATCGTCTCTAAAATATCTTCCAATTCATCTCATGAGATATATTTTCTGAGCTTTGGGCGTCTGGCAACAGCTACAAATTCTTCAAGAAGTTCCTGACTAAAAAGAAGTTTGCACTCTTTGCTAAACAGCAATTCATCAAGTCTCTCGTATTTACTGCTTATTAAAAAACTGATCCATAGATTAGTATCGAGAATGAGGCGCATTCTTACTTATTAGTTCGTCTGGATCGGACGGTTTCCACCTCGCCAGCAATCTCTTCAGAGCTCGGAACATTATCTGATTTGGATCTTAATTTTTTTAATACTTCAGCAACCATTGTTGGTAGTTTCTCGAATAGTAATTAAATCTAAGTCCGCTAAGTCTCTCAGCAGTTGCCTGGCTTTGGGATTTAGTATGTCTATTTTTACTGGTTCCATGATTTAATGTATAAAAAATTGGCCTTGATTTGGAAAGTTTTAAGGTTTTCTTCCCATCAATGGTAAAACCGGTTAAATGCTGAGCCGTTATTCGGCATAAAGTGACCGAAAATAATTTCGGTAGGTCATTTCACTTTCAGGGAACAGCTCATTGAACCCTTCATCGTTGATAGCCCCGTGCTGAAACCGCCGTTTTGGAAACACCGGCATATCAAATCCGGTAACAGCTTTTATGCCCCGCTGAACCACATCACCTTTTAGTGCATAAAGTTCCTCGTGCTTCCAGTCAGTCAGTTTTATGAACGGGATGCCTTCCGATACCTCAATCACGTTCGGCAGCGTGTAGGGGCTGAATCCTTTGAACCCGTATTTTTTAGCCGGCGCATATGTTCTGATGTGACCTCTGCTTTGACCGCCGGAGTAGGTGAGGGAATGCTTGATTTTATCCACGCCCCAGCCTTCGTGATAGAGCAGCGGATTTCCAAGAACGCTTCGAATGGTCAGTTCCGGATTATCCTCGATTGGATAGGATTTCATGTTTTCATCGCCTCCGTCACCATCAACCAGCCAAAGCCAGTTCGGGTATTTTTCACGAATTTTTTTGATGAGTGTCAGCCCCATTGTTGCCGCTTCCACATCGCGCTGTTTGTAGTCTTCGATCACCCGAATAGTTTCTTTGTAATCCAGCTCGGATTTATCTGCTTCAATGACTTCAAGGAAGATGGAGAGATCCAACTTGTCGAGAAATTCAAACGCCTGGTCGGCATCGGCTGCGTCACCCACTTTTAACGTGAACGCTTTCAGACGTGATGGATTCATCCCAAGTTCAAGCATTTGATGGTAGAGAGACAGAAAGACAGACCCGCTGTCGATGCCGCCGGAAAACATCACGCCGATGGGTTCATTATCCGGTAAAGTTTGCAGCCATTTGCGGCATTCTTTATTGAGAGCGCTAATATACCGTTCTCCGATTGCATCTAAATCTGCATCAAGAACGTTTCGCTCGGGTTCAAAAAAGCGATTAAACTGAGGGTTAGGGTCAGGGCATCCTATAACATCAAGCCGCACAAGATAGTGGGCAGGTACCATTCGCGTATAATCCGGTCTGAATTGATCTCCAAAACCAAGCTTTTTGAGATAGTTATGAATTTCATCAATCCGTTCAGCCACAATTAAAAGCGGTCCTGATACCTGTTTAGCCATAAAATAGCGCATTGGACGCCCAATGGAACGTGCGAGATAGACTTGCTGTCCTGATTTGTGAACAATGGCAAATGAACCTTCAATCTCCCGTACTTTTGCTGGATCACCGGAGGCAATACGCTCTTCGGCTTCTTCAGTAGTCATATTAAAAATCTGGTTCTCGGACGGATCGATGAGGCTGACAAAATCGTGAAGTTTTTTTTCGACGTGGGGCATAGTGGCAATAATGTTTTGTGGCTGGAAATCGTTAATTGAGTCAAATATAATGAAAAGATTGGAATCTCTCGCGAGCGTTTAGCAAGGAGTGGCTGCGAGCCGGGGGACTATTGATTACAAGTCTACATAACTCGTCATAAGAAAAGGACAATCGTCAGACGAAATTTCGATCTCCACTTAAATTCAGTAATCTATTAAATCTGCCTTATATTTGTCTGCACATGGAAAAATCAATTCATAACATCTCAATATTTGTCAAAGAATAATAAAAAATGGGTAACGCTCGACCGGGAGAAAAACGAGCATACCCGCCGTCTTAAGCAAAGCCTTAACAAAGTAAAGTGGTCGCACGCGCTGATGCAGATTTTCTGGACGGCCGGCCCTGTAACCACACTTGGCCTCATTGGCGGATACTACATCGGGTACGGGACGATGCCGTCGCTTCAGCTCTTAATCTATTTCGTCAGCTTTACGGTTTTTTCCGGGTTGATTGGCCTCGCAGCCAAGGTCGTATATGATGGCACGCAAGGGCACCTTGAGGAACAGGCCGAAAAAGACATTCAGCGGGTGACCGGCAAACTCGCTGACCTTATACTTATAGCAAGAGACAAAGTTGTTCAGGGATATGAGGGAGAAGCACGCCAGCGGGAGGCAGCGCTACAGCTATTGCGGCGAGTAGATCTTACGCCGTACGGTGTGACAATAGCATTTTCGGATCTGACGGGAGACCGGGAAATTGGTGAAATTATGGGGCAGATTCATGCATATCGCCGAATTGGACTGCAAACAAAAGTGCGGGAACTCTATGCAGCCTACCGGCAGAAAATAGACAAGATTGCAAAGTCGCTTGAAGAAACATCACCGGAAGCTGCACGTGAATTAAAGCAATGGTTTACGGGAAATACATCAGGCCAGCTAAAATACGGCGTACCCCGGGAAAAATACTTTATTCAGCGGGTAATGTCGGCCATTGAGAATAACAATCCATATATCATGACCTTCAGAGACGTGGAGGAGATGATGATACTGGCTTTTGAATTGATAAGCGGCAGGGAGATACCTATGCTTATCTTTTCCTATTCGGGCCGATGGAAATATGCCAGCAGACTGGATGATCTTGAGAAAAAAAGGAGCCGCTACCGTGTAGCACAGGCGCGGGGCGGTAACCGGATTCGTGCTCTTGCATCCTACCTTGTGGAAACAAATATTGCAAGCACAGTGGAGTTGCCGGAGGGCATAGATATTAATGAGCTTGTTCAGAAAGTAACAAAAATCATGGACAGGCTCGCGCTCCATCTTAGAAAGGCTAGCCGGAATGGTTCATCTACAAAGAAAGAGTTAATGAGGCTTACCGACATAATGACAAACGGTCTGGAACTGTATCAAATGGCCCACGATGGTTATCGCGATTCGAGGAAACGGCATAAAGAATTGATGGAGGCGATGGCCAAGTGGAAAAAACTGACAACAGATGAGTCACTCGAATCAGGGCTCTTTTCCAAAGGAAAAAGAAGCAAAGGTATTCGAATTAAAGAGAGCCTTATTGTGCTTACAGAAGAAGCACGGCTCGACGTTTGCAGGCATTTGTCCTGGTATTTTGAGAAAGAGGATATAAAAACGAAAAGTCATTCACTTTTTTCCTCTTTCAGCAATAGGGGGGCAATGTCGGCGAGGCGGCTTGCGGTTGAAATCGCGGTAGCACTAGAGCCTCACATTCATCTTTCAAAACCGGAAATTCAGCGAAATATAAACGCTACCAAAGCGATTTATTTGGGGGGTCTTTCTCCGGATCTTAGCTCTGTTCAAAAACAGGAATTGGGCGAAAAAATGGCGAAGGAAGCAGATAGCGGTCTCGGAATTGCGGCTATTCGTCTGGCAGAAACTCTTGTTTGGCAGTATCATGTGGACCTGTCTGACGAAGCTGTTGAATTTTTAAGATATAATTACGGCGCCGGCCGCCAGACGCTGGAGAGAATAGCCAATAAGAAGCAGGTATTAAAGATCAGACAAGAAACAAATGTATCCATACCGCCGATGCCGGAAGAAACTAAAAGCGAGTGGCAAAAGGCACTATCCCAAATTAAAAAACGTATCTCGCATCTCTGAGTCGGTCATACATTCCCAATAGTCAGATAGATCCAGAGGGTATAATAAGGAGTGGTAAGTCGGAGTAAACCACTATTTCGTCGGTGTGATTTTTCTTGAAGAGCTTCTGTAAAACTGTCCTTTTATATCGATTAAATACGAGGGCTGCATTCTTTTGGCGGTCAACGTATTCAGCGATACCATGCAGAAGACTATCACCATTTATAATTTCTATCATCAGAGAATCATCTCCGGCTTCATCACGCAGAATTTCCGTAAATCCTAAATGTCGAATTCTTTCATCAAAATCGAACTCTTCTGATATGTGAATCAAATCTACGGATGCATCAATAAGGCTGGCCATTGATGATGTAAATTTAAAATGTGCCGGATCGTTGATTCTGAAATCTGTTGTAAAAATCAGGGACGAGATCACCGGGTCTTCATCTGCTGCAGGAATTAAAAAAAGCGGTACAGTCAGGTCGTGTGCGATGGTCTCACTTACACTTCCCAGTACGGTTCGCGACAATTTACTTTGGCCGCGACTCCCCATCACAACCATGTCAGCTCCTTCTCTGTCAATACAGTTAAGAATTTCTACAGACGTGCGGCCATGTCTGATCTGACTGGTGATATCAATATCAGTACCAAACTCGGCAATCAGATTTTTCATGCGGCTTAAGGCATTTTTTTCCATCATATCGAGCATTCCTTCAACGGCGGTAGCAAAATTGTAGGGAGGCTCAACAACATGGAAAAGCGTCATTTTAGCGTTTGATTTTTTGGCGAGATGCGTTGCAAACCGAAAAGCACGGTTTGAAAATGCTGAAAAATCAGTAGGAACCAGAATATGAGTTATAGCCTGTTTCATAGGTCCGGGATTTATTGTTTTTGTTTATCGAAAAGTTTTGAGTCTGGCCGAATGGTTAACACCGTCTTTTCTGTATTCAATGCTACTTTTTCGGCGTGTGACCCCAATAGCATATGAGCCAGCCCGCTGCGGCCGTGTGTTGTCATCACAACCATATCGGCAAATTTGTTGGCGTAAGTAGTAATTTCATGATGTGCTGAATATCCTGTTAGAGCCTCAAAAGAGATGCCTATTTCTTCGTTGTTGTACACAAGTCCAGTAAGTCCGAGCTCCCCGGAATCGATCACATGTAGTCCCTGAGGTTTCATTGTGTCAATAAAATCCATCAGCCGCTCCATCAGATATTCAGAAAACCGGCCGCTCTGTACATCATCCGCCTTATCTGGAACTTTTCTGTTGAATATCTCCATTCGTTCATGGACATAAAGGAAAGTGATTGAAGCATTATAAAGAGATGCGATAAGTGCCGCCGCCGGCACTGCAGCCATCGACAGTATCGATCCGTCTACAGGCACAATGATACGCCCTGACTTAAGTGTGTCGGGATGGTTATACACGCTTAGTACCGGAACTTGTGATGTTCTCAGGACCCGCTCTGTAGTGCTTCCCCTGAACATATCGGATTCATCTTTACCTTTGGCGCTCATGACTACAAGGGAGTAGTTGCCCTGCCAGGCTTGATCCGTAATAAGAGCCGCCGGGGACCGGTCGACTTTTACGAAAATGTCGCCCCGGTTTTTGTGTTGAAAATGGGTTCTGGCAAGTGAGTTTAATTTCAGCTCCGCCTCGTTAAATATGAGAGGATAAATATCATTATCCACCTCCTCATTGTCTTTTGCTGTTTCTCTTAACTGTTCGTTCATCAGAATGCTATTGGGAATCACGTGCAGCAAATCAACAACACCACCAGTAGCTGCTGCCAGATTTTCAGCAAACTGGCAGGCGTTTTCAGAATAGTCTGAGTAGTCAGTCGGCACGAGTATGCGGTCGATAGTAGCCATTGTGTCCGGAATTAAATTTATACCTGCAGTGCCGGGAAAACTATAACGTGTCTAGCGTAATACCTATTAAATCAATTAACTGTATACAGGCGTCTTCTTTTGTTTCCCCATAAGCTGACAAAGTGTTCCCATTTATATTCTGAGCTACAGCAATAAGTTGTCCGCGATGGTCATCAAATTCAATGTTTTTGACTTTATATCCATAATAGCCGTGCTTCAGAAGCAGGTTTATTCGTTCTTTTTCCAGATAATCCGGTTGGTCTGAATATATATGATCGGAATACATAACTGCCTCCATGTTTTTGTTTTTAAAGTTGCAGATTTATATTGGGAACTAGTTTTGACATATTCCCTCTAATCGATCTATTTATATATACGTTTTTATATCAATATTTGGTATAGCTAAATAAGAGTAGACCATGTGGGGGAATTTCTTACATCTTATCTGAAGGGATTGGACCAAAGCTATCTACTCAGGGGAGGGGTAAAAAGGGAGCCGAAGCTCCTCTTAGGAAAAATTTAAAATAAATGTGTTTAAAAAGGACCCTAATTTAATGGGCAGCCAAGTATAAGTTCAACCTTACTATTCTCACTATCAGTAAAGGTCCCGGCCATGGTGATGTCCGCGATTAATGTAAACCCACCAGACACATCAAGGTTCTGGAAGGTTTAGAATCGGTTCTTAATTCCGTTACCATCAGCTGATACAGAAAACGGCTGAGCCATAGCTGATCCCGATAGAGTTACCGTGGTACCGGCATCACGGGCTGCTACCCAGAGTTCTGCATGGTCGACATCTCCAATGGAGCAGTTTGCGGGCATGTTGTCTGAAAGATTCTCATAGATTACATAGTCTCCTCCGACCGATGCGCTTAATTCGTTGGCTCGGGCGTTGTAGGCAAAATCAATAGGGGTGGTTCTGTTTTGTGTAAACGTGGCATCTTTCTGTTCTCGGTTTGCTTCTACGCCAAGGTCGCCCACACCAAGATAAATTTCATGCTGAGCGGCCGATGAGGTTAGATTTCTGAAGCGGACATCAAATTCTTCCTTTTTATAACCTTGGCCGGGTATAATGATAATCTGGTGCTGTGCATCATCAATCTGAGCATAGTAAGCCTGGTTGCCTGGTTGAGATGGATCTAAAGACGATTTGTTATCTTTCACATCATTCATAATAGTATCGATCAGATCCTGGTCAAAACCGCCATCACGCACATAGCTTAGAAGCTGATTAAGAGGAATCTCATTCATATCAAATTTCTTATGATCCATAATAGACCAGAGTGCAATTTGTACCTCCAGCCCGGTCAGGTCATCATTTTTCTCGGAATAGCGATCTACATTATTAACCAGGTAATTGACTCCCTGCCAATATGCTTCGCTTTTAATGTCGTGAAGTCTGACGTTTCCATAGGAACCGTTTGATGAATTTATGGGCGTATCCCAAGTGCACAAAACGCGGCATGTTCACCCGCTACAATTCCTGATATCTCTTCCATACCTTCAATACTGATGGTGAAATTGGATGTTTTACGGTTTTTATTGACGGTTGCAACAATCTGTTCTGCTCTCTCAATAAGATTTAGATCGGGGATATCAGCCAGTGAGTCTTCAAGTCAATCTGCGCTGTTTGATGATTCACAAGCCATTAAGCCCGCAGCCATGATAAAAAGAAGAGGCAGGGCCCGCCGCAGCAGATGATTGGCAGTCATAATGTTTTCTGTTTTCTTAATAGTGTTTACCCGAAAGCTAAACCTGTAACCAGGTCTAATGTTATCACTTAAAATAGGTGGGGTTCAGAAAACTTGAAATTAGGAAATTTAAATAGAAGGGAAAACGTAGCTATACGATAGTTAGAAAGTACGGTTCTTGTTGATCGGTGTGGGTATGGGGTGGAATATTATTTAGAGATATTTTTGACGGTTATATTCTTGTCAATTATTTTGTAAGGGTTTAAATGGGAAAGATACTCCTGATATTAGCTTTTGAACCAGACCCTGTCCCGGGGCAGGGTCGTATTGTTGACTTCAAAATACCAGTGTAGATTGGAATTGTATTTTTCAAGAATAAAAGGATATTTATTTTTACCCACACCTATCAACATAGAGCCGAAAGTGCTTTAAGAAAATATATTGATTGGAATAACAAAACTTGAGAGCTGTATGTATCACCAACTAAAGAATAGCAGCGTGTAGCTTTCCTGTTATTGAGTTATAAATGAATAACAATCAGGTACTTCCAAGCCCCCCTTCAAATATTAAGAAACTTGCTAATATCAAGATCAAGGCTGGTAGCGTATTCTTTCAACAGGTTTTGTTTGTAGGCTAAAAGATTTGGATTTTCATCCGCAACGATCTCACCAATAATTCGATTGCTGAATAAAAAGGTACTCACCTCTTTTCCATAATCTGCCTCAATTTTCTCTTTGATGGGATTAAAGAACTCATTTTTGGCAAGATTTACTTTCTCGCGCTGACGGCGTTGGTCCATACGTTCTTCAGGCGAGGGCGGGGTATCTGCTGATTCTGAATCAGATAGTCCCAGCTCATCTGCTTCTTGTTCGGCTTGATCAAGAACAATTTGAAGCTTCTCTTTTATTTTTTCGTTTCTTAGCCTGCGATGAATCCCGCGGGTATTTGTCCAGTTATCCAACTCATTAGTATTCCGCGCAATCTCCATCATAATCTCTTTTTTTATGACTTTGAATGATGGCCGATTCAGGCTTTCAGATAGCTGTTCCCGGGTTTCCATCAACCGAATATAAAGATGCCATTCGCGTTCTGAGAAATTTCTTTTGTTCTTATATTTAACAACACCGTTACTCTCGATCGCTGAATAATCTTCCAGAAGCGCAGCTTGGTTTTCCTGATCAATCCAGTCTGCAATTTTTTTCTGAGCAGCCTCTTTTCTCAGGTAATCATGTAGCTGGAAGAGGTACACTACATCCTCCGACGCATATTGAACCTGTTGCTTCGATAGTGGCCGGTCGTACCAGTTACTCATTTGTGACGATTTCCCGGTCTCAATATCGAGGATATTTTTGAGGTGGTTGGTGAGTGATGCGGGTGAGTAGTTCAGGAGGCTGATGGCGTTGTCCAGATCGTAAACGTTTTTGGGAAAACAGCCAATTGAGTGCAGAAGGCGAAGGTCTTCACCAAACGCAAAAGCAACCTTCTCGATAGTGTCACTTTCCAGAACCGGGAAAATTGTTTCAATATTGAGGTCACTGCTCAGCGGATCAATCAGGTAGCAGCTCGTTCCGTCATAAATCTGCAACAGGCAGAGGTTGAATCCATAGCGATAATAGTTCTTATCGAACTCAAGGTCGATGGCAATTCTGTCTTGTACTTTAAGGTTCTGATAAATAGAATTGAGCTCTTGCTGCTGATCTATAATTTTGTCAGTCATGTAATTTAGTTGGTTTAAAGAATCGATAAAAGGTATGCAGAACTGAGGTTTTTTTAAAAGGGAGATGAAAATTTCGGGTTGCAGAACGTTCTGATTTTTAGCACAGCTGATTTAGTTACCTTAAATTATCCACAGAGAAACGCTATTATTAAAGTATATATTATTATTCTTCAAGATGTACAAAAAGTGAAAGTACTTACCTATTAATGAAACTATCAGTTTACCAGCTCATTTTAGTCGGGCTTCTGACGTTAATGACAGGATGTTTCGGCCACGATTCAAGCCGGAATAACGAACCGGCAAATACCAGGCAGATTATTTTTGAAGATGACTCTGTTCTCCCTGGAATAGTATTTGATAAACAGGTTGTTTTTATGGACAGCCTCTACCTCGATAACATTCACGATATTGCCGTAGATCGCAATGGAATCGTGTTTTTGTCAGGCGAAAAGTGGAATCACATGCGCATTCACCGCTTTTTAGCTGATGGAGACTATGCCGGACACATTGGGCAGCTTGGCAATACACCGGGGTCTTTCCAAGAAGCCGATCGATTGCAGGTGTCAGACTCTGCACTGTGGGTGTCGGACCCGGAATTGCGTCGAATAAGTAAATTTGATCCATCGACCGGGGATTTTATGGAAGCTGTTGATATCGATACTCTGTACACCCGAAGCGATTTTGCTGCAGATCTTGCACAAACTGACATCACCCCCGTGGGCCTGCTTGATGGGAGTCGTATACTATTGATAGAGTCAGGTAAACGTAATCCGGCCTATCAGCCTGAATGGCAAATTCAATATACATCTCTCACTCTAAATGAAAACGGTCAGCCAGAGATAACGCGTCTCTTCAAAGGGATGGCACAACGGTATATGGTGGGTGACTATGCTGGACGCCCAGCCGCTTTTACTCTCTCCATCAATGAGCAGCCTTTTATCGATTTTAAGCCGAACGGACTACTTTACGCTGCAAATTCGTCTGATTTTTATGTGAGGGTATATTCGCAGGAGGGAGGTTTGCTCAGAACATACGCTTATCCTTATGAGCGCCTCGAGCTAAATCCTGATGACGATATATTTCCATCCTATACATATAATCGGCAGCTATTAATGGTTCGCGAAAGTGCTGAGTATCCAAAATTCTGGCCGGCGCTTTATCATATGCTTCTGGATGATGAGAAACGGATTTGGGTATCAACAGTGGTTGAAGACAGAGAGATGTCGGAGTGGTTTGTGATTGATGACCGCAGCCAGGAGCTGATTGCCCGCTTTATGTGGCCGGTTGATAAACCGATACGTTTGGTAAAAAACGGAACTGCTTATACCATCGAGAAAAATTCTGCCGGGTTTGAGGTTGTAGCAGCTTATAATATTTCGTTTCAATAAAAGTCATACAAATTTGTGGTTGATTCATTCGATGACTAAACCACATTTCAACACTGGCAAAACACAATTAAAAGTACTCTCATTTGCTTCAAAGTACATTCTTAAGATCAACCAAAAGATGCCACATCCAGATATACCGGTTTCTCGACAGAAAAATTAAACCCGGATTATCACGTGTCTTGTTTTACGGTATTAGAATATCACATTTTTTGACACTTATGAGTGAATTACGTCGCTATTAGAACGAGAAAGTCATTGCAGCATATGAAATTGCGGTCACTGAACCGGCCCAACAGCTCTATAGCTGCAATTCAAAATATCATCTAAAAACTAATTCTATAAGCGTAAGTAATATGCAAAAACATTTACAGATTCTCTTTTGTACACTTATCTACTTTGCCCTTTTAATAACTACACTTCATGCACAAGACTGGAAACCCGCTCACGGGTCAGTAACTGTAAGCTCACTTAATGACGTTCAGTTTGTAACCGACCAAATCGTTTATGCAACAGGCAATTCAGGCACCGTCATCAAAAGTACCGACGGTGGTGAAACCTGGAGTGATATATCATTTGGTGAATCACGGAATTTTTTAAGTCTTCATTTTTTCGATGAAAATACCGGCTATGTTGGCGGCCCTTTTAATACAGGCGGGGGCGGCAGTTCCGAGATGCTTGCAAAAACGACCGATGGTGGTGCAAACTGGGAGGTGTTGTCTTCATTTGATTTTGATGACTTCAACGACATGGAGTTTTTGGACTCTCAAACCGGGTGGGTCGCTTCTGCTGACGGGAATATATTGCATACCACAGACGGAGGAGACAGCTGGATCTCACGCAGTGCCGGATCAGAAAACCTGTTCGACTTCCATGTTCAAAATGACAGCACTTACTGGGTAGCCGGGGAATACGGAAGTTTGTATAGTTCAGTGGATTCGGGAGATACATGGAACCTGGCTGTTGATATTGATACGCTTGGCCTCACCAGGTATTCTGATAGCTTTTATGGTGTTGAATTCTTGAATGAGAATGTAGGTTTTGCAGTTGGGCAGACCTATGATGACGGCGATATCGCGTTTGTGCTGAAAACGACAGATGGCGGTGATAACTGGACCCGGGTGACGACACATAGTTTCGAATATGTGGTCCGGGATATTGATATTGGCGAAAACGGAGAGATTATTTTAGCTGGTGGTAAAGAACAATATGGTGAAACAGAATCCAATGCTATTTATATTTCAGAAGATGCGGGAGACACCTGGAGCGTGATCTCAGATGCCGGCGGCCCCCTTCAGTGGAGCGCTGTGGACCGGGTTGGGGATCAATGGATCGCCGTTGGATATACCGGCGCAATAACGCTATTTACCCCGGCAAGTAATGCACTTGAAGAATCGATAATAACAGGATTAGATATAACTGATGTTGAGTTTTATGATGAAAACCTGGGGGTAATTGCAACAGGAGGCAAAGTTCAGGGAAGCCTAATCGTCACAAAAGATGGAGGAGAAACCTGGAACCGTGCGCTTACCCTGGACGGCCGTAAGGATTTTAGTTCAGTTAGTTTTGCTGATGAAAACAACGTTTGGGCCGTTGGCACAGACCACTGGACCGGTGATTCTGTATGGCTGATTTATTACTCGCCCGATGGCGGTGATTCGTGGGTTAATTTAGAGTTGGACTTTCCGGTTTGGGAGCAACAGGATGACATACAGAACGTTCAATTCCTAAATTCTCAAACAGGATATATCAAAGCGGGAGAGAAATTTTTAAAGACAACCAATGGTGGCGGATCCTGGTTCGAGCTTGAGGTCACAGGTGATTATTCCAACAACGATTTTCATACGTTTCAATTTATTGATGAAAATAGTGGCTGGCTGGTTGGGAATGATGAGATAGCGGCTACAACAGATGGGGGAGCCAGCTGGACCATCCAATATGAGCAGGATAGCCAGAGCAATGAAATCAATGAACTCCACTTCTTTGATGCATCCACCGGCTATGCTGCAATGGACCGGGGCGACATGATGAAAACAGATGACGGAGGTACGACCTGGAATAATCTATCGACTGGAATTTATTATGACCTTGCGGATCTTGAATTTGTTACTGCTGACAGTGGTTTTGTTGCGGGACGCGGAGGTATATTTTTGACGACCACTGATGGCGGCAACAGCTTCACTACAGAAATATATGGGCAAGAAACAAACGAGGATATTTATAGCATCGACATGCTGGACAGTCAAAAGGGCTGGATGGCTGGTGAAAATGGGTACTTTGTTACAACAAATAATGGGGGTGGGATCGCTACCTCAATTGATGAACATGTAGTTCAGACACTTCCTTCGGATATTAAACTCGGGCAGAATTATCCGAATCCGTTTAACCCCACGACGAATATATCCTATGAAGTACCTGTGCGCAGTAAGGTTACTCTTGAGGTGTACAATATGCTGGGACAGAAGGTCGCTACGCTTGTAAATAATGAATCAAAAGCGGCAGGGCACCATACTGTCAGCTTTGATGCGGGCAATCTTGCATCGGGAATCTACCTGTACAGGCTGAATGCAGGCGGGCAAATGATGTCGCGTCAGCTATCGCTTATCAAATAAATGATGAAAAGCTTTTTTTGTAAATCGAGATTTGGGCGTGTTGAATAAAGAAATAATTGAGAATGTATTCAATAATTCATTGTCAGAACATTCTGTTATTCAACGCGCCTTTTTATTTACATCAAAACAAAATTGTGAAAGCCAGTAAGAAAAATCGTTATCCTTTGGGCTCAAACGCCTGTATTCCGGTAATTTCGCGACCGAGTATCAACCCATGAATATCGTACGTTCCTTCGTAAGTGTTCACTGATTCAAGATTGACCATGTGATGGATTACGCGGTATTCGCCAGAAATTCCGTTGCCGCCGTGCATATCGCGTGCGACCCTTGCGATGTTCAGAGCTTTGCCAACATTGTTTCGCTTGGCCAGGGAGACCATCGACGGATGAAGCCGTCCCTCATCTTTAAGTTTACCCAGCCGCCACGCTAGCATCTGCATGGAAGTGATTTCGGTGAGCATGTCGGCCAGTTTGGTTTGAGGAAGTTGGTTCGCGGCGATTGGTTTACCGAATTGTTTTCGGTCGAGCGTATACTGGCGTGCTTTTTGATAGCAAAATTCAGCGGCTCCCACTGCTCCCCAGGCGATGCCGTATCGGGCACTGTTCAGGCACATGAACGGGCCTTTCAATCCACGTATGTCGGGAAAGACGTTCTCATCGGGAATAAACACATCTTCAAACACAAGCTCACCGGTTGATGATGCACGCAGGCTCATCTTATGTTTGGTAGCCGGGGCTGAAAATCCTTCCATCCCTTTTTCAACAAGAAACCCGCGAATAACGGGTTCATCATCCACGCTCTCTTTAGCTTTTGCCCAAACAACGGCAATATCGGCGATAGGAGAATTGGTGATCCACATTTTGGCCCCGTTTAATATCCAGCCGCCATCGGTTTTTACGGCTGTGGATTCCATCGAGCCGGGATCGGACCCATGATTGGGTTCGGTCAGACCAAAGCAGCCGATCATATCACCGCTTGCAAGTTTTGGCAGAAATTTTTGTTTCTGATCTTCAGTTCCGAAGATGGAAATCGGATACATTACCAAAGACGATTGTACAGACATAAACGACCGGTAGCCCGAATCCACCCGTTCTACTTCCCGGGCAATAAGTCCATACGCTGTTTGGCTCGCGCCCACGCCGCCATATTCCGGGTCGATGGTGGCCCCGAGCAGCCCGAGATCGCCCATCTCTTTGGCCATCTCGATATCAAAAATTTCCTCTTGGTTTCCTTTAAGTGCACGCGGTTCGAGCTTGGTTTGTGCATACTCGCGTGCAGATTCCATGATCATTTTGTCGTCTTCGGAAAGTTCCGATTCAAACAGGTAGGCATCGTCGATATTGAATGAGTTGGAAGCCATGTTGGAGATGATTTTTATTATGGTAGATAAACTATTCGTAATGATATAAATGTAAAGAAATCAGACTGGTAAATCATTCAATTTGAACAGAATATTTTGTCAGCTGCTGTAATATTCAGTAAGGTCTATGGCAGGGATTAAATTTCTATTCTAAAAATGCACTTATTTTGTCTAACGCCGCTCCTTTTTAGCTCTGATCCATCGAAGACAGCGTAATGCGATGAGATGGACAGAACGACTATTCTTGATTGTACTTAGGGTGAGATATAAGGAGTCTTGGGATCATGAATTAAATATTTTGAGATACCAATAAATCCCAACAAGATACATTCCATGTGTAATCACTCTCGCCGAGGTTACAGCAAGTGTCCAGATGCCAAAAGGTTTCTCCCTTAGTGCGGGTAGATCTCGAGAAAGTCCACCTGAGGCATGTGCGAGAAGCCGTTCATAATTGCAATCTGCAGGACGGTTCCAAACGGCTGTTAGATAAATTCCCGCAGGGCAGTATTTGAATCCGATGTTTGTCCACCCATTTCAATAGTGGTCTGAAGTGTAAGCAGGCCAACCATGAAATAAATAATGCCTTTTGCAATAAACCCCATTCGGGCAAGGGTTGAGATGGCGATCCATTTATATAATAGCATTTGCGGGGGTAATTTTGATAAGCTTTGCAGTAGTTTAGCTGAAAAGTACAGAAAAATAAAAAAGCCCCACCAGAGATGATGAGGCTTTTAACAATATTGATTCAAATAAGGACAATCAGCTTTACATATTACTGATAATCTCTTCACCAAATTCTGAACATTTCAGTAGGGTTGCACCTTCCATCTGACGTTCAAAATCATAAGTCACGCGCTTGTTGCTGATGGCGGCTTCAAGGCCTCCCTCAATCAGGTCGGCGGCTTTGCCCCAGCCCATATATCGCAGCATCATTACGGCTGAGAGAATAAGGGATCCCGGATTGACTTTATCCTGACCGGTGTACTTGGGAGCCGTTCCGTGGGTGGCTTCAAAGACGGCAATACCGGTGTTATAGTTGATATTGGCACCCGGTGCAATACCGATACCGCCTACACATGCGGCAAGTGCATCAGAAATATAGTCTCCATTCAGGTTCATCGTAGCAATTACATCGTACTCATCGGGACGAGTGAGTATCTGCTGCAGGAATGCGTCAGCAATCACATCTTTCACCACAATGCCGTTGGGTAGTTTACACCATGGGCCTTCGCCAATCACTTCAGCGTCGTACTCTTCGCGAGCTACTTCATAACCCCAGTTTTTGAAGCTTCCTTCCGTAAATTTCATGATGTTGCCTTTGTGAACCAGCGTGACGTTGTCGCGGCCTTCTTCAATGGCGTAGTCGATGGCGGACCGAACCAGGCGCTTGGTTCCTTCAGTTGAAATCGGTTTGATGCCGAGTGACGATGTTTTCGGAAACCGGATATTTTTGGTGCCCAATTCTTCCATCAGGAATTTTTTGAGCTTGTCGTTCTCGGGCGTTCCAGTCTGATACTCTATACCGGCATAAATGTCTTCGGTATTTTCCCGGAAAATAACCATGTCTGTAAGCTCAGGCTGTTTTACAGGACTAGGTGTTCCCTTGTAGTACTTCACGGGTCTCACACAGGCAAAAAGATCCAGCTTCTGACGGATAGCCACATTTAGTGAGCGAATACCGCCGCCAACGGGTGTGGTTAATGGACCCTTGATCCCAACTTTATACTCTTCAAATACTTTAAGGGTATCTTCAGGAAGCCACGTATCCTTATCATATACTTCAAGGGCTTTTTCTCCGGCGTATACTTCAAACCAGTTAATTTTCTTTTTGCCGTCGAACGCTTTTTCAACGGCGCTGTCAACTACATGCTTCATGACAGGGGAGATGTCGATCCCAATGCCGTCTCCTTCAATAAATGGTATTATCGGGTCATCACCTACTTTCAGGGAACCATCAGCTTTCTTTTCAATGATTGTTCCTTCAGTCGGCTTCGTTAATTTGTCAAAACTCATCTGTGTTGATTTAGGTTTGAGGTTAGTTTAAATGAAAATAGTGAAAAATTGAGCCTATTGCTGAATGGAGCCAAGATAAAATAATGGATAATACGACTGCAAATTCTTCCCTGCTTCTTGTATATTTGCAATGATATTGAATTCGTATCGTTAGGCTTAATAAACCGGAGACAGTATGATCAAACCGATGTTTGGCCACAGGCCGAAACCCAGAAAATTTAATATGCCACTCCGCTATTATAACCCGGAAGTGGATGAAAAGAAAAAACGCCGGATTCGTATTAAAACACAGCGGCGTAAAGACCGTTATGGCACCAAAATATTTCTCTACGTGGCCGGGCTAACTCTTGTCCTTCTTGTAATGTCGATGCTGTAGAGGGGCTTGTTCTAAAGGAACGTCTTGGCACAAAAGCCTCTAATAGTGTAGCTTAAATAACGTCAAATTCTCAAAGAATCATCATTTGAAGAGTACTTCCAACGAAACCAGCGAATCGATCATCCGGTCGATGCCGCCCGAGTTATCCAATAAAATCGCCGCCGGAGAGGTCATTCAGCGCCCCGCATCTGTTGCCAAAGAATTGCTGGATAATGCTATTGATGCAGGTGCTGATTCCATCAAACTTATTGTAATGCAGGCCGGCCGGACACTCATTCAGGTTGTCGACGACGGCTGTGGTATGAGCCCGGAAGATGCAAAACTCTGTTTTGAGCGGCATGCCACATCTAAGATTGAATCCATCGACGATCTCTACAAAATTCGAACGATGGGTTTCAGGGGAGAAGCGATGGCCTCTATTGCGTCGGTCTCCCAGGTTGAGATGAAAACAAAGCGCATCGGGGATGATGCCGGAACACTGCTGGAAATTTGGGGCGGTGAAGAAAAAAAGTTTGAACCGGTGGCTACTGATAACGGCACGTCTATTGCGGTCAGAAATCTTTTCTACAATGTTCCGGCCCGGCGGCAATTCCTGAAAACAGACGCCACGGAGCTTCGCCACATCATTCGGGCATTTCATCATGCAGCACTTGCAAATACCGACATTTCATTCGAGATGCATGCCGATGGCGACCGTATATACCAGCTCCCGGCGCAGCCTTTAGAACAGCGAATTGCTGAACTATTTGGAAAGCGATACCGTGCAAGCCTGATTCCGTTTGAAGAAGAAACAAGCTATGTGAAAATTCACGGCGTGCTTGCTGACCCCAAGCTGGCCAAGAAAAGCCGGGGTGAGCAGTTTCTTTTCGTGAACGGACGCCCGTTTCAGCACCGCTACCTCAGCTACGTGATTTTGAGCCTATTTGATGCCTGGACCCGGAAAAACGAATACCCGTTCTATGCAGTGTTTTTAGAGATTGATCCATCCATGGTGGATGTAAACGTTCACCCTGCAAAAATGGAGGTGAAGTTTGAGGATGATCGCAGCGTCGTTCAGCTGACGCGCTCGGTGCTCAAGAAAGCGATCAACGAATATTTTGTTGTACCTGATGTGGATAGAGAGTCAGGCAGCTCATCCGATGGGGGATTTGATGTTAGCTTTGATCATTTTAAAAACAGGGAAGGTTCTGGCCAATCGTTTCCAAAAGGGTTTAACGCCCGCGGACGCACCGGCGGTGAGCAGCACAGCTATCCGTCACGAATCAACAGGAAAGAGGGGATGCCTGATGGCTCCGACAGCGCCAATCAGCTTTACGGTCAGCCCGGAGATTCAGACGATGATCAGAATGGAAAAAGATCCGGGCAGAGTGCCGGGAATCAGGGATCTCCCCAGAAAAAAGATCGCGGGTTCTGGCAGCTTCACAACCGGTATATTCTTACGCAAACTCGCACCGGATTGTGTGTTATTGATCAGCATGCAGCCCATAAGCGCATCATTTACGAAAAAACACTCAGCACAACCGAAGAATCATTGCCGGGCACCCAGCAGCTGCTATTTGCCCAGGCGGTTGAGCTGTCGGCAACGGAATATTCTCTTCTTAAAGAGCTCCATAAAATCATTCAGCGTATGGGGTTTAGTATTGAACTGCTTAGCGGAAACACGGCCATCATCAATGGCGTACCGGCCGATATTGATATCGGGGATGAGCAGGAAGTGTTGCGGTCGATGCTCCAGAAATACCGAAGCCTCGATCAAAAACTGTCGCTTGATGCGAGAAAGAAGATTGCAATCGCATTTGCTGCCCGCACGGCGATCCCCCGCGGAAAAGTTCTTTCCGAAGTTGAGATGGAGATGCTGATTGATCAGCTGTTTGCCTGCGAGGAACCCTACCACGATCCGCTCCAAAAACCGACGCTCGTCTATATGCCGATGGACGAGATTCAGAACCGGTTTCGGTAACCCGTTCCTCGACTTTTAATTGTCCCGAAGGAATTACTTGGTGGCATTTTTCGACTGTCGAGTTTATGTGGCCCCGAACCAGTGAAACTCGTCAGACGACTGGTGGGTACGGAGCCAGAATTCTATCTTTCCCAAAGTCGTCAGACGAGGAAGAATCCCCTCTCCGAGAGGGGACAGCTAACAGAGAGATCGCGATGCGATGCTTTCTGAAAGCAGGGGTGTGTCCCGAAGGCTCACAGGCGTGGATTGAATCGTTTCCGTATTCGCAACTTATAAAACACGCCCCTGCCACGACGCTGAACGCTTAGGTGTCTGTCCCCGCTCGAGCGGGGATTCTGGGGTCACGATCTTTTGGTTTTTTGGTTGCTTAGAAAGAAAGAAACTCCTCAGACGACTGATGATTGCGGAGCCTGAACTTAATCTTTCCTAAAGTCGTCAAACGAGGATGAACTCGCGCTTTTACACTTGGCATTCAACCGTTATATTCAGGCTTCATATTATTCACCTATAAACAGCGGTCATTTGAATATACTTGCGGTTGAACCATTTTTCAGTGGATCGCACAAAGCCTTTCTTAACGGGCTGCGCGAGCATTCAAGCCATAATGTTATCCCTATTACGCTGAACTACAAGGGGTGGAAATGGCGGATGCACGGAGATTCGGTGAAGCTTGCCGAGATGACAAGCCACGTTGATGAGGAGATTGATCTGCTGCTTGTGAGCAGCATGACAAATCTGCCCGCATTCCTGGCACTCACTAATCCGCGGTTTGCATATACGCCGAAGGTGATGATGATGCATGAAAATCAGCTTACGCAGCCGCTTCCAGCAGGGGAAGAGAGAGACATTACCTATAGCTACATCAACTACTTGAGCATGCTGTCTGCCGATGAGCTTCTGTTTACCACGCGGTTTCATATGGATGATCTACTGGCCGAGCTGCCCAATTTTCTGGATCATTTTCCAGATGATAAGCATTTCAAGACTATCGATCAGATTCGGAGCAAAAGCAGGGTGATGTATCCGGGACTGAATCTGAGCGTGTTTGACGATCAGCCCGACACCCGGTCGAACAATCAACGCCCGGTGATTGTGTGGAATCAGCGCTGGCAGTTTGATCGCAATCCCGGCATGTTTTTTAAAGTGTTAAACCGCCTAAATGATATCGACCTCGAGTTCGATCTGATCCTGGCCGGTGATACCAAGCATCAAAAGCCTGAGGAGTTCGAGAGAGCCTGGAAACGGTTTGGGGATCAAATTACACATTTTGGGTATGTCGAAAATGTAGAGAATTACAGTCGGCTGCTTCACTCGGGAGACATTGTGGTCTCAACTGCAACGCATGAATTTTTCTGCGTTGCAATTATGGAGGCAATCTATTGTGGCTGTCATCCGCTGGTACCAAATAAGCTGCATTACCCGGAGCTAATTCCGGACACCCTGCATGAACCATTGCTGCACGCTCCGGTCCTTTACGATACGGAAGATGACCTTTTCCACATCTTAAAAAAACTGCTGACCGGAGAGATGAAGCCCTTGCCGAAAGCATCGCTTCAGAACATCAACAAACACCTGGAGTGGAGCCGGGTTATTCGGACCTATGACGAGCTTTTTGAGGAAATAAGGGGGAGTGATGAATGATGAGTGTTTAGTTTTTAGTTTTGAGTTAACTCATCACTCAAAACTAATCACTTAAAATCGCAACTCTTTCAGGATCTTTCTGCGTTCGCACTCTTGAAGGTTGCTACATCTCGCAACTAAGCACTCACAACTCAAAACTAAAAATTACGGGACAGGCACTGTGTTCAGAATCTTTTGCACGATGTCTTCACTGGTGATTTCTTCCGCTTCGGCTTCAAAGGTGGGAATTATACGGTGTCGTAAAACATCCATCGCTACAAACCGCACGTCTTCGGGTGTAACATAGGCGCGGTGCTCCATAAATGCGTGGGCACGCGCGGCAAGATTCAGGTTGATGGAGGCCCGGGGGGATGCCCCGAAACTGATCAGGTCTTTGAGATCTTCCAGGTTGTAGTTCTCCGGGTTTCTTGAGGCAAAAATAAGGCTGATGATATATTTCTCAACTTTTTGATCGGTATAAATTTCGTTGACAACTGCGCGTGCTTCCAAAATAAGATCGGAATCGATAACGGGTTCAACGGTAGGCTTATCGCCGGTTTTGGCCATTCGGCGCATAATTTCCAGCTCTTCGGTTTCAGATGGGTAGCCGATCTTCAGTTTCAGCATAAACCGGTCTACCTGGGCTTCGGGAAGCGGATAGGTTCCTTCCTGCTCCACGGGATTTTGAGTAGCAAGCACAAGGAATGGTTTCTCGAGTTTGAACGTGGTGTCGCCGATAGTTACCTGCTTTTCCTGCATCGCTTCAAGCAGGGCACTCTGAACCTTGGCAGGCGATCGGTTAATTTCATCAGCAAGAACAATATTTGAAAAAATTGGGCCTTTCTTAACCGTAAAGTCACCCACTTTCTGATTGTAGATCAGCGTTCCCACAAGGTCGGCCGGTAAAAGATCAGGCGTAAACTGAATGCGCTGAAATTTTGTATTAATGGCGGCAGATAAAGACGACACAGTCAGCGTTTTTGCAAGGCCGGGAACACCTTCAAGCAGAACGTGGCCATCGGCCAGCAAGCCTATGAGCAGCCGGTCGATCATATAGCGCTGTCCGACAATGACTTTGTTTAATTCGCTGTAAATTTTTTCAATAAAGGCGCTGCTCTGCTCAATGCGTTCACTGAGCTCCTGCATATCAACGGGTTGTTCCATCTGTAAAAGTTTTATTCGTCGATTTTAAATTTAATTCATTACTTTCGTATGCAAATAAACGGGATAGATAACTAACTAGCCAATTATTCCGCAACAAAAATCACACGGAAGGTAATGTATATTTTTGGTGTTTGGAATTTAGTGTTGCGCATTTTTACATTCATGTTGGAGGAATAACTTTTTGGGAATTATTGAAGCTATACTGCTAGGCCTTTTACAGGGAATTACTGAGTTTTTACCGGTCAGCAGTTCAGGTCACTTAGCTCTTGCACGTGCCATTATTGCACGTGATCTTGAAACAGGGATAACCTTTGAAATCGTCGTCCATTTTGGATCGTTTTGCAGTATTGTCGTTTACTATCGCAAGCTGCTTAGCGAGATATTAGCGGATCTGTTTAAAAGTCTCACACCTTCTGGACTAAAGTCAGGGAGGCTTTTCACGGATGAAAACAGCCAGCTCAGCATGATCATTGTTTTGAGTATGATTCCGGCTATGGTTGTTGGTTTCACTCTTAAAGAACCGATCGAAGAAGCATTTTTGAATCCATTTTTTGTATCATTAATGCTCCTTGTGACCGGCACGCTACTCTATTCAACAAAATTTATAAAATCACCTGAGAAAGATGTCAATGCAAACAGGGGCTTTTGGATGGGGGTGGCCCAGGCATTTGCAATTTTGCCGGGCATCAGCCGGGCGGGCTCAACAATTTCTCTCGGTCTGTTGATGGGTATTGACAGAGATAAAGTCGCCAACTTCTCATTTTTAATGGTACTGCCTGTACTCGCAGGGGCTATGCTTCTGGAAATAATTGATCTACTCAGGTTGGGTGAAATCCAAATACCTATAATCAGTCTTGTCGCCGGTTATTTCACATCATTTATTGCAGGTTACTTTGCACTTACATACCTGATTAAGCTTCTGAAACGCAAAAAATTCCATTATTTTGCTTTTTACTGTTGGACTATAGGAATTATTGGAATAATCGCATTTTACTAATCTCAAAAACTATACAATCTGCTTGAAGCCATTTTTAAATATGTCTACATTAAAGGCTTCAACAAAAAAGAAAGAATTGAATGGACATATACGCTTTTGTATTACTTGCTGTCTTAGCGATCGCAAGTGCACTGGGAATGATCCTTAACAAGAATACGATCAATAGTGCACTTTTACTTGTTGTGAACATGGTCTCCATTGCAGGAATTTACCTGCTTCTGCAGGCACAATTTCTGGCTCTGATTCAGATTTTAGTGTACGCGGGGGCCATCATGGTACTGTTTCTCTTTGTCATCATGCTGCTGAATGTGGATGAAGAAGAGAGTCTGCTGGATACGTTCAGAATAAAATATATGCTGGCCTTTCTGCTCGGCGTAATTATTTTCGGGCAGATATTGTACAGTCTTGGAGGAGTTACCGACATGCTCCCGGAAATATCATCTGAAATGCTTTATGTTGGAACAGTGGAAGCTGTGGGTGATGTGCTTTATACCGACTTTTTATATGCATTTGAACTAACTGCCATTTTGTTAACCGCAGCGGTTGTCGGGGCGCTGATGGTTGCTCAGTATAAGGCTAAAAACAGCGAGGGAACCGAATGATAGGAATTGACTGGTATCTGGCATTAAGTGCAATTCTGTTTACTATAGGTATTATTGGCGTACTTATACGGAGGAATGCAATTGTAATTTTTATGTGTGTGGAGCTGATGCTGAACGCCGTAAATCTTTCACTGCTTACGTTTAGCGCCTACCACGGAGATATTTCAGGACAGATTTTGGTGTTTTTCTCGCTTGCGGTTGCAGCTGCCGAGGCCGTTGTGGGACTTGCGATTATCATTGCAATATTCCGTAATAACCTCTCTGTTGATATTACAAAAGTGAATTTGTTGCGTTGGTAGTTGGATTGAGATTTATCCAATTCCAATAAATAAGTAAGCCTGTCGGAGTTGGTCCGGCAGGCTTTTTTTTATGCGACTTATTTTTCTATTCAGATGATCAGGCCTGTTTTACACCTACAGGCATAATCTCAGGCTCCACGAGTGTTTCATAGTCACTGTAATCCATTTTTATCACTTCGTTATGACTACCGGCATTAAAAGCAATCTCCGTATCTCCGGTTAGTGACTCGGATACAATTGTATCGATATCATACAGGTTACCGAAAGGTGGCATTGCGCCAAGTTCGCAATCGGGGAATAGATCCTCGAAGTCGTCCTCAGACGCCAGCGCAGCTTCAGAGGCATTTAGCTTATCTTTTAGAGTATCAAAGTCGATATCGTGCGTTGAAGGCAGGACAACCATTTTAAGATCCCCATCAATGTTAACCATAACGGGCTTTGCCATTTGGCGGCCCGGTATATGAGCCGAGGCGGCAACTTCCTGTGCTGTAAACGCCTTGGAGTGCTGTACAGTCACATATTTAATTTTATTCTCATCAAGATACTCTGTCAATTTACTTACTGGCATGCTGACCTCCGGTTTTGGATTTACGTAGATTCACTGCACTTATAACAATTTAATCTGGCCGAAATTCATTCCATTGTGTCTGTAACCAATTGCGGTATAAGGGGAAGGATTTTATTGGAAAATTCAGATCATATTAATCAGAAGATGGTATTTTTAAGCCCAATTCGGGGCAGAAAGGAAGAAATCATATTTGAATGTGGCAATCCAAAATATTCTGGGCTCTGTGCTGATATCTCTATGGTGCCGCACAGAAGTCGAATATCTCTTGGTAACTTCCATTGAGCATGCAGACATGAAGTTGATAAAAATTACCCCTTTACTTCTTACTGAGAACCCCCGGCTAACCGACTGTCGGTAATCATCATATCTATATATTTTCTGTTTCCGCCACTTCAATAGATGAATTCGACACATCTGGTTATAGTTTTTGGACTCCGAGGTTGGAAAAGTAGGTTTTTATTTGAGAGTTAAAGGATCCACAGCTCCCACTGTAGATCCCTAAATATTTACTGCTGATCCTGGCTGCCACCACCAAAAGACATCGCCGGATAATCACTCATCGTATAAGTAACAGATGCATTTCTGTTGATGTCGGTTACCCTCATTGAGGTTTTTTCTCCACTATTCAGATCTTCCTGAACCATCTCCATCAGCGTTCCTGTGGGATAGTTTTTCGGGACATTTCCTTTCAGATGTTTCGTTTGTTCGTTGACACGGAGCATTTTATAAATTCCTACATCTTCATCTTCGGTCACCCAGTATTCTATCACGCTCTCTTCAGTTTCAGATCTATATCCCCGGCATTCCAGTCCGGCGATGGTTTTGGTTCCAATCTCTTCAAAATTCTGCGGCTTATCAGTGTATTCAGCATCAGTTTTCGTCTCCATTTCAGTGTCGGAATTCATCTCTTGATCCGTCTCCATCTCATCAAAATCTTTTGCCAGCTGCTGCGCCTGTTTCCAGTCGTAGGCGAATGAGTATTTACCATCATCACTTTCCATCAGCATCACCATCGACTCATTTTTCAGGTCGTAGATCATGAACATTTCACCCTCAGAATCATCCATTTCCTCGCCGGAAAATTGAGTGCCGGAATAAGATTCAGTATTGTTGAAATGCATTTTCATAATCATGGGTCCATCGGAATTTCCGTTCTCCCGAACAGTTTCGACTTGCATGGTGGTTATCATATCAAAACTGTAGGACTCTTCCGTGACAGCATCGCTGTTCATTGTAAAGGAGACATTGATACCATCGCCTTCCTCCCCGAACTCCTCACCAAATATCGACTGCCATGTTTTCTCAACGGCTCTTTCGGCTGCTTTTTCAACCTCGTTGCTGAGTTTTTCCTCCACTTTGTTTTCAGCTGCTTTTTTTGCCCGGTCTTTAAGACGGTTAAAGAGTTGCGCATCGGCTGTGGTTGCGAATGCCAGTGATAACATCATTAATATTAAAAAAGCGATTAGTTCTCTCATATTGATTTTGGAATTAGATTGATGTTTAAATTGGAAACAAAAATATAAGATTTGTTTTTCTATTTTCTGTTTTTAGGAAAAATTTTTGGTCTGCTTTTTAAATCATCGAGCATTGCTCCGATGCTCTGTCTCTATAGTCCGATAATGTTTAATACTTTATTTTGATGGGGGACCCCGGCTCAGGGCCGGGATGACAATAATTTAAAGCGACAGCCAGGGAAATTTACTAAAGTCGGGTTTTCGCTTTTCAAGAAAGGCATTTCGCCCTTCTTCAGCTTCATCCGTCATGTATGCAAGCCGGGTGGCTTCGCCGGAAAATACCTGCTGACCCACCATGCCGTCATCCACCATGTTGAAGGCAAATTTGATCATGCGAATCGCCGTTGGGCTTTTCTCCAAAATTTCCTGTGCCCACTGGTAGGCCGTCTCTTCCAGCTCGTCGTGAGGAACCACCTTATTGACCATCCCCACTTCATACGCTTCCTGTGCGGAGTAGCTCCGGCCAAGGAAGAAGATTTCACGAGCCCGTTTCTGGCCTATCTGACGAGCGAGAAGAGCAGATCCAAACCCTCCATCAAAACTGGCCACATCGGCATCAGTCTGCTTGAAAATAGCGTGCTCTTTACTGGCCAGGGTCAGATCGCACACCACATGTAGACTATGTCCGCCACCGACCGCCCAGCCGGGCACCACGCAAATCACTACTTTACTCATGAAGCGGATGAGACGCTGAATATCGAGTACGTTCAGCCGCTGGACACCGTCACCGCCCTCGTAGCCGCGCTTGCCGCGTACTTTCTGATCACCGCCTGAACAAAATGAATAGACACCGTCATCGGCAGGCCCTTCGCCTGTAAGTAAAATCACACCAATGGATGTGTCTTCCCGTGAATCAATCAGGGCCTCTTCCATTTCATATAGTGTTTGGGGACGAAATGCATTCCTGACGTTGGGACGATTAATTGCAATTCGAGCCACACCGCCGGATTTTTTATAGGTGATGTCGTTATACTCTTTTACGGTTTTCCACTCAGCCATATCGATTCAAAAAATTGGTTAAAAAAGTGATTATCTGTTCGGGTTGATCTGCATGAACTCTGTGACCAGCACTATTGGCAACAAGTAATTCAGATTCAGGGAAAAGGTGATGTATTTCACGCATCTTATCAACATATTTTTCGTCTGATTCGCCTGCAATTAAAGCGATTGGTACATCAGAGGCCGCCAGTTTATCGCACAAATACGGGGTGCTTCCGGCTCCAAATCCCCGAAGCGATGCCGCCATAGATGCAGGATTTTGCTGTTTGATAATAGAGTCGTAGTCAAATTCACGGGCACTATCAGGTGACACAAATAATGGCAGCTTTGTCCATTTTTCAATAAAGTTGTCAAAATCTGATTCAATAGCTTTCGCCCGCTTTTCATCGATCGCCTGTCGCTGTTGTCTCTTCACTCCATCAGAGATCCCACAATGCGTACTTTCGAGAATAAGACCGGTAAAGCGTTCAGAGGAATCTGAGAAAAGATTTTGGGCCAGCCGTCCGCCCATACTGTAGCCATAAAGCCACAGATTGTCCAGCTGAAGACGGTCGAGAATTGATTGAAAGTCTGCTACCTGAGATTCAGCTGAGAAGCGGTCAGGATCGGCCGGCATTTTCGAACGGCCATGGCCTGCAAGATCAATCGTGCAGGGATTACAGATTGATTTTAAACGTTCTGCCAGTGGAGCAAATCCCTTTGATGAGCCCATAAAGCCATGCATAAGTAACAAGTTAGGCTTAAAAGGATCCCGCTGAAGAATCTCCATATAGTAAACGGCGTCGCGGCAATAGAGCTTCATTTATGCACCCCACAATCCGCGTCTAAGTTTCATGCTTTCATCCGGGTTTGTTATGCACTCAATAACGATTGGTTTTTCAGTCGTGGCGCTGTCATCAAACCGTAGATTCCTGAGCTCATCCAGCGTCTCGACTCGCCGGTACCCGAGGTTATGAGCCAGTGTGAGATGCTGAATATTGGCATTTTGAGGCGTCTCAAAATAATCTGTGTAAACATCCTTGTGATCATGTATTGGCAGCATGCGAAAAATGTTGCCCCCATTATTATTTATGACCACTATCAAAAAAGGCGCGCTGAGATTTTTAAGTGAAAGCAGAGCATTTGAATCGTGAAGAAAAGCGAGATCACCAATCACGCAGCAGGTGGGGGAACCGGATGATCGCGCGATGCCGATAGCCGTTGACGTTATACCATCAATACCGGCAACTCCACGGTTTAGAAATAGTTGTCCGGACGGATAACCAAAGAGTGCCGCATCCCGGACCGGTAGTGAATTCGAGTATACCGTATTCCAGGTGTCTGGCAGATGCTCGGAGAGATGGTGAAAAATATGGCCGTCACATAAGTTTTTCTGTGCAGCCAGAGATTTTTTTAGCTCGGATTGCGACTGCTGTTCAGCAATTCGCCAGTCATCAATATAGTTGGGTTGATCTTTTTGATGGATGCCATTTAGGTTTAGCCGGTCAGCTGACGCGAGGCTGATTGTGTGCCGGGTGTTCATCTCGTGATCCTGCCATGAATGTCGTGCATCAAACCGAATAAGCGGCACATTCTGCCACCGATGAATGGATTGGAGCAGTGATTTTGTGAATGGCTGATCTCCGAATCTTAAAATAAGATCGGGTTCCAGAGCGTCGGCTTTATCAGGCAATCGAAGAATCTGTTCAAATCGGTCGATCCTTGATCCTTGATCGGCAATTCCCGATCCGGGTTCAGCGAGTATCGGAGCTTTTAGCTGTTTGGAAATTGACAATACGGATTGATGCTGCTGGCGGAAAGGATCGGCGGGCCCGGCAATGATAAGCGGCCGCTTGCTTCGGTTGATGAGTTCAATAATTTCATCTGAAAGTGAAACTTCGGAAACAGAGGCGTTTTTTGAAAAGGGGTCGGTTTCCGAGAGTTGTTCTTTAAAAAGCTTTTGCTCTGATGTTATCTGTTCTTTCGACGGTTCAAGCGGTTTGCGAAAGGGAATATTTAGGTGTGATGCACCCCCGGATTGAATCGCTTCTTCCATCGCCTGGCGAGCTGCGTACTCAATTCTTCGGCAGTCATGTTCTGTGTCGGCCGGTTCTCCCAGCTCATGAAACCAAGCCGCATTGTCGCCATAGAGTTTAATTTGATCCAGTGTCTGAGAACTTCCAACTCCCCGTAGTGATGGCGGGCGATCAGCGGTGCAGACAATCATGGGCACGCCGGATTGCCGTGCTTCCGCAATGGCAGGATGATAATTTGCAGCGGCCGTGCCCGAGGTGCAAACCAGGATGGCCGGTTTGCCTGATTCTTTACCGATACCAAGTGCCATAAATGCGGCTGATCGCTCATCAAGAACAACCAGTTTATTGAATCCACTGTGATAGGAAAATGCCATGGTTAGCGGCGTCGACCGGCTGCCGGGTGAGAGGATGACATAACGTAGTCCAATATTATAAAATGATCGAACGAGAAGAGATGCCGTTGAAAAAGGTGTAAGAAGCCGGGGCTCAGAGTTCATTCAAAGCGTTGGTCATAGGCTCAAATTTCATAAGAGTCTCGTCCCACTCACTTTCAGGATCTGAATCACTCACAATACCACACCCGGCATAAAGGTGAGCGTGATTTTTGTGAAGAAGCGCACTCCGGATGGCAACGGCAAATTCACCGCATCCATTGAGATTGTACCAGCCAACCGGTGCCGAATACCAGCCTCGCTCAATTTGTTCAATTTCCTGGATATGCGGAATAGAATCCGTTTTTGGATATCCACCGACAGCAGGGGTAGGATGAAGTTTTTTCAGAAGATCATGAATCTGAACACCCTCTTTAATAGAAGCTGAAATGGGAGTAAAAAGATGCTGAACATTATTCAGTTTTTTGATTTGCGGCCTGTTTGGATGATCGACCTTATAGCTGTAGGGCGACAGGCTGTCGTCAATGGCCCGAACAACAAACTGGTGCTCCTCAAGATCTTTCTCACTCATCATCAAGGATTGTGCAATGGCTGCATCTTCAGAGGCACTTTTTCCGCGTGATGCGCTTCCGGCAAGGCCTTCGGTTTTAAACACGCCGTTTTCAAATGAGGCGAGACGTTCCGGTGTCGCCCCAATAAACGATGTGTCATCATCAATCTGAACAATAAAATTGTAACACTCCGGGTAGCTTTGCCTCAAATGGTAACTTAGCAGAGTAGGATTTAGTGGATGCTTAGACTTGACCTCAACCGTTCGTGCAAGCACAATTTTTTCAAAATCCTTTTCTGAGATGTGCTTCTTCGCTTTTTCAACTCGATCGATCCAGCGGCTCTTTTCATTGACACGCTGAAAATTGCAAAGAATATTTTGCTCGTCAGAATTTTGCCTGGTACAGCTGCTGCCTGCTTTTCCCGAAATATTGAGGAAGTCCGTTACGCGTTCAATTATTTCGGTATAAATATCATGAATTGCTTTCTCTTCACGTTCAATAATGAGAGTGAGCAGATAACGGCTGCCTGTTTTCACGAGTGTCCATTCGGGGAGAATAAAACGTGCCGCCCCGAATTTTTTCCATATAGGGCTGATGTTATGGTCGCCGAACGAATATCCACCAAGAAAAAGTGGCCCTGCCATGGAATGGGTGATAGATGTATAAGCAGAGATCTTCTTTTTTAGCTCGCGTGTTTTTTTGCTTATCTCATCAAAACGGCCAGCACCAGTAGCTTTAAGTTCCTTAACCTTGCCCGCCGCTGAAATTGAGATGTTATTTCCCGGGTGATCCCAGAAAAAGCGCTCACTTTTTTTCTCGTGGAGTTCAAGAGCCGCCAGAGGATCAATAGGTGCGATAGGAAGTGTGAACGATAGAAGTTGTCCCTCCTGGTATCTGCTGTGCGACAGGGCATGTAGAAATGCTTTAAACGATTCACTGTCAAGTGTTTCGATAAATTTCGTCGGAGTTTCTGGGAACCTGTCTGCTGAATTCATTCAATTTTAACTGCATAAATATTTATAACTTTCAATATAAATTGAAAGTTTATCATTCCAAAGAATAATCGAAACATTTAATACAATTATTGAACCGTTTATCTAATGCCTCATAATGAGTTACCCGCAGAATAAACAATTGGATAGCAGTCTGCAAAAGGAACCCTTTAAGAGAGTAATGGAGATGACTAACAACTATTTTGCGTCATCAGGCTGGCCGATCTCGAACGGATTCTGAATTCCATATTCAGTCGGATCATATTCCGCGAGTTCGAAAAAATAGTCCCAGGCAAGCTTGCTCTGGCCATTTTTTTCGACCCAGTTCGGGTGGCTCTGTTTGATGAGGCCCACAACCCGTTTGGCATATTTGAGCCGCTCGCTGTGGTCATCAATTTTTGGGATGGCGGCAATCATCAGGTCCATGTTGTAGCCGCAATCATAATCTTTGGGTTTTCCCTGTTCTAAAAACATATGTCAATTATAAAGTCTGATGGTGTTTGATTCAATATTGTCTAAACTTACGATTTTCGTACCACTAAAGTAAAAGGTCAGGATATCTTTGTAATTCCATCCGGCCTTTGCAAGCCCAAGCGATCCCCACTGGCAAAGACCAACGCCGTGACCAAGACCCTTGCCCTCAAAAATGATTGCACCATTGCTCCTGGTCCATCTGTATTTGGTGCTTCGAATAGCCATTGGATCTTCTTGCCGGTTGATAAAAAGCCTGAACTCGTTGCCCGTAAAAGTGAGGGTATCGTCTGCCGGGCCGGTTAGCATTACTTTTTGTACTCTGCCTGATAGATCATTCTCAATTTGCTTGTCAACAAACTCGAATCCATAATATTGTTTGATAAGCTGCCGGAAGTCAGATTCCAGCATTGTGTATGACCAGTTGAAATGAGGGGAAGGCGAGCAGGCGTCAGCATCTTGTTGACTACTCAAATACGGATGACTCTGGCCTCCCCACACGGCAGCATTATCGACAGTACTACCGCCACAAGTGCTTGAAAAAACAGCAAGAATCAGCTGATTGCTCCAGGTCAAAACTTCGCTCCTGGTAGATTCTGCCGCTTCAGAATATCGCGGTTTGCCGGGTATATCACCCACATACACCTGGCTCGATTCATGATCATAAAGATCAAATTCATTGTATGGCGACTTTTTGATGGACCAAAGTGCATAGGTACGCGACACCACAGCCTGCGATTTCAATGCTTCCGGGTCATCGAAATCCATTTCACTTCCTACCACAGAGGCAATGTAAGTCTCGAGATCTACAGTATTGACGATAAAAATGCCCCGGTTAGTTCCATCCGGCTTGAACCGCAGCTGGCCACTGTAGTGCCGATAACCGAAGTTGTCCGTTATCAGCCGAGTAGAGGATGAGTCCGAAATCAAGGTTAGCGAATCAACGCGTACTTCGGTTTGTTGGTTCTGAAATGTCAGCCGGCCTCCTTCAATATACAGAGAGCCATTAACTGAATTTGAGTTCAATGTGTCTTTGATGCTGCCCTTATAGAGTATAAGCCCGGCAGAATTGTTTAGTAGTTGAAGCGAATCTGGGCGGTTGAGATTGTAAAGAGATACGCGAACAGAATCCGCTCTGTTCAAGTCAAGGCTTTCGCCGGAGGGGACATTCTGAATGAAAAACTGTAGCAGGAAAATCAGACCTGTAATTAGTGGCAGAAATACGCCGGAGGGCCTGTATTGTGTTGACAAAAATTGTAGCATGAAAAAAGGTACGCATTTTGCTCTGAATTGTATACCCATATGACGCCGCATTTTTTATATCTTTAAGCAGTTAAGCAAAGAAAATTAAAACTGACAGAAGCAATTCAATGATTCATAATTCAATTTTAGAGGCTATTGGAAATACGCCCCTTGTAAAACTTCATAAAGTCATTGGTGATTTGCCACTCACTGTAGCGGCAAAGGTTGAATATCTAAATCCGGGTCAAAGTATTAAAGACCGTATTGCACTTCAAATGATTGAGGATGCTGAAAAAGAGGGTCTTATCAAGCCGGGCGGCACTATAATTGAAGGCACGTCGGGAAATACCGGTATGGGGCTTGCTCTCACCGCCGCAGTAAAAGGGTATAAATGCATATTCACGACAACAGATAAACAAAGCCAGGAAAAGATTGATCTACTTCGGGCCCTTGGAGCTGAAGTTCGGGTATGCCCAACAAACGTGGAGCCGGATGATCCGGAAAGCTACTATTCTGTGGCAAAACGTCTGAGCCGGGAAATTCCTAACTCTTACTATCCAAATCAGTACGACAACCTGAGCAACACCAAAGCCCATTACAAAACCACCGGTCCGGAAATCTGGGAGCAAACTGAGGGGAAAATCACTCACTACGTTGCCGGGATGGGAACGGGCGGAACCATTACCGGAACGGGACATTTTCTGAAAGAGAAAAATCCCGATATTAAGGTAGTGGGAGTGGACAGCGTAGGGTCGATCTACAAAAAGTATTTTGAGACCGGCGAATTCGACAAAAGTGAAATTGAACCGTATCTCACAGAAGGAATTGGGGAAGACATTATCCCTGAAAATGTTGATTTTGATGTGATTGATGCCGTCGTACAGGTGAATGATAAAAATGCATTTCTTATGACGCGGGATCTTGCCGAAAAAGAAGGTTTGTTTATTGGCGGATCATGCGGAGCGGCTGTTTACGGGGCACTGGAATATGCTAAAGAGGAGCAGCTTGGCAAAGACGACCTGATGGTTGTGATACTTCCCGACAGCGGCACACGCTATACCTCTAAGATTTATAATGACGACTGGATGCGTGAGAAGGGATTTTTGGACTGAACCTCACTGATGAACAAGCTTGTCGATTAATCAAATCGGCAGATGGTCTGAAACATATGGCGCTAATCACCTGAGTTCGATTGTTCTCATTACTGAATTGCACGTAAAAAAGGCGGAACGTGCGTCATCCCGCTCCTGACGCGGGATCTCCAGTCCCCCAAAAAAGCAGGAGATGCCGGATCAACGTCCGGTATGACAATATTGGAAATGAATTTGCATTACAACCGCACTTCCTGGACTCATTTAGCTTCATATTCAGATTTTACATAGCCTTTTAAACTAATATTTAAATCAAAAATGTATTATGGAACAAAAACCAAAGAATAAGAAAAAAAACAAACCGATAGAGATTGAACTCAACCAGGATGAGGCGTCTGGCACTTATTCAAATCTTGTTATGATTACACATTCCCCGTCGGAGTTTATTTTCGATTTTATCTCCATGATGCCGGGCGTGCCCAAAGCAAAGGTGGTAAAGCGGATGATCCTGACGCCGGATCATGCAAAACGGCTGGCTAATGCTCTTAACGAAAACTTGCGCAAATATGAGAGTGAGCACGGCCAGATTAAATCCAAGGAAAAATTTGACATGCCGTTTAACTACCGCGGGCCCAAGCCTGAAGCGTAACCCGACTCACCCCGGCCGCTCTCTGTCTCCCCTCGAACCGGCGGAGCGTCAGAGAGGGTTGTATCAGAACTTGAGTTCTAATCTTTAAATTAGTTAAGGGCAGAAAGTTTTCTCTGATCATCGCGGATAAAGTCCGTGATTTTTAGCATTACTTTGGCCTTAAATACAAGTCAGGTTCATGAATAGAAATTCTGCACCCTGCTCTTAAATCCGGACGCTTCAAGGAGCTCTCTCCGTTCGCACGCTTGGAGGTCCTGGGCTTGAAGCCTTGAATCCTGAAGCCTTACACCCTGCGCCCTGAACCTTGCCCCCTGCACCCAGAAGCCTACTTCCTCGTGAAAATGAGCATAATGATGCCGGTCACTAAAAAGACGGTGTGAGGCAAAAAAGCTGCTGTTTCGGGTGACAGCGTACCCACGTATCCAAATGGCTCGATGATTTTCATGAACGCCTGGTATACAATACTAATGGCCAGACCAACAGCGATGTAAAATCCTCTGCCACCTTTCCGGCGAACACATGCAATTGAAAATCCAATAAGGCAAACAACTAAAATAGATACGGGATATGCAATACGGTTATAAAGCTGTGTTTGTGGGCGGGCCACTCCACCGGCACCAATACGCTCGATGGAGTTAATGTATTGAAATGCATCCGGGTATGTTAACTGGTAAATATCGGAACTATGCCTGGCTAAATCTCTCGGGTACAGGTTCAGGTCCATTGCAACGTCCATCGTATCGGTTTCTTCGTAGCTTCCGCCGTGAAAAATACGCTCTCGCAGTCGGTCTGCCTTCCATGTTTCGGTAGAATCGATCCACTGAAGGCGGTTAATGTTGGAAATACGTGCAATCCTGTCCCCATCAAATTTAACTAGGGATGCCTGATATCCTGTTTCTGAACTGGCTTCAAAAAAATTGAAGCTTATAATGGTATTATCAGATTCTTGCCTGAATATTCTGCCACGGTCTATCCGTTCGTTTGAATTGCTCAGATATTGTTTTTCAAAGTCTATGCGTTCTGCGTTCGCATTTGGAATGATGTAAGCATCCAGGTAACTGACAGATATACTGAGCAACAAGCCAAAGACAAGGTAGGGTGCTACAAGACGATAGAGACTCACGCCGGAGGCTTTCAGTGCAATAATTTCAAGGCGTTCAGTCATCCGGCCGGTTACAATCAGGCAGGCAACAAATATGGCCAGCGGTGACATAAGCCGAATCATTTCAGGCACGTAGTTGAGATAGTATTGATCCCATATTTCCGCCATTTTTGCACCATTCTCGGTAAACTCATCACTGTTTTCGGAGAAATCGATGAGGATAAAAATGCATATTAGAACAAACAGGACAAATGCTGTAATGGTCAGGAGCTGCTTAAAAATGTGCCGGTCAAACTTAATCATTATTGCCCCAAAGGTTGGTAATTCGGAAAGACGAACATACGTGGAGGGTAAGAAAGAACCCTATTACCAGGTAAGTAAAATTTATAGCCCACATTCCGGCAAATGGTGATATCACGCCTTTGTCAGCAAGTTTTTCACCCTGGATGATCGCCATAAAATAGAGGGTAAGAATTACCGCGCTGATGAGCGCCGCCACCCCAAGGTTTCCATTACGGGTTAGTATACCAATAGGAGCTCCAATTAAAACAAATAGCATACAGGCAAAAGGAATTGATAATTTCTTATGAATTTCTACCCAAAACTCGTCGATCCTCGTTTCTCTCCAGCTGATATTGGTTTTGTAACTTTCATAATCGGCACGATACCGGTTCAGACTATTGACGGCAAGGTTTATGACTGAAATTTGCTCTTGTGGGTGATCCAACAGGTTGGCTGCCTTGAAAGACGTGTCAAAAGGCTGCAATTCTTCATTTTCAAATGTAACAGAGCGGCGATACACACTCGATGAGCGGTCTACTTTAAATGGAATAGTTTCAGGTTGCTCTGTCCTTTCAGTAAATTTTTCAAACTCATTATTAACTTCCCGGCGTACCGAGTCGGTCACCGCCTTCATCGCCTCCGCAGTCATTGTGCGCCCGGTGCGGCTACGATCTTCCGGGTTGGTTCTTGAAAAAGCCAGTTCTGACAGATCAAAGCTAAGTCTGTACCGGGTGAAGTCGGTTCGCTCCATAGTTTCTTCCGACCGTCGTTCTCCCGGAATAGACCGCAAAATTGACCCGTTGTTAAGATAAAGGGATAGCGTCTGTTCCCCTTCGCTTTGAAGCACGCCTTTATCGGCCCGGATGAAAGCCCGGTAGCGTTCTTCCACCGGTTCCTGAAAAATTGTGATTTCGCGCAGGGTATCAGAATCGGTATCAATATTTTTTACTAAAAATGTGTAGCCATCAATACCCTCGTAAAACGTATTCTCCTCAAGGTCGAAACCGGGTTTTGCCATTCTGATATCGATAAAGAGGGAGCGCGCTTTATGATTTGCCTCCGGGAGGATATAGTTTGAAAAATAGGCGGTTCCAACAAATAGAATTGCTGAGATAGTGAGCACCGGCATAATAAGGCGGATCGGGTTGATGCCAGCGGCACGAACGGCATTTAATTCATTCCATTCAGAAAATTTTCCGAAGGCAATAAGCGTTGATACGAGCATGGCCATTGGCACGGCCAGGACAACCATATAGGCAAGGTTGCTCAGTATGAGTTCGATGACCACGAGTATGGGCAGTCCTT
The DNA here is from genome assembly GCF_038150125.1 of Rhodohalobacter sp. 8-1. NCBI lineage: Bacteria > Pseudomonadati > Balneolota > Balneolia > Balneolales > Balneolaceae > Rhodohalobacter > Rhodohalobacter sp. 8-1. The sequence goes on from NZ_JBBVMF010000004.1 coordinate 315,190, forward strand.
TGCCCACCAGTTTATCAACATGGAGCATTAAGAACTGCATAAGTAGTAAAAACATGAGTACGAAAAAGCAGAATAGAAAAGGGCCTACGTGCTGCTTTAGTAGATTTAATTGTACTTTGTTAAGCATATTGCAAATATACGGGATCAACTGCTTGAATTGAAAGATATTAAAAACGAAGTGAGTTGTTTTATATGATTCATACTTTCAACATATTTGAAGAAATAGTATTATCAGAACCAAAATATCGCTGCTAATTCTGCTGATTAAAAAACCCATTCGCCTATAGTCTCCAACGTTACGACGTGAATAAACAAGTAAACCATTAAGCAGTAAGTTATCTGACAGGTATGGCCTGGTGGAATTGGAATGTGTGTCAGATATTGGATATTTGAAATAAATCTTGTGAGTAAAATACGTCGATTTTTAGCGTTAGTAGTCACACTTATCATTCTGGTATCAGGATTAATGACGAGTGTGTATGCACAGGATGTTGCAGAGGCGGACTCGCTGTCGCCTGCCCGGCAGGATTCTATCCGGCAGCAATTGCGCAAATCGTTTGGCGATATTAGTGGGAGTGAGGTCACCCGGCCTTTCTTTAAACAGATTCCGAAACTTTACTTTATCACACTTCCCGCAGAAGAGGTCCAAATTGAGCGAACGGAGAAGGGTAACTTTTTTGCCCGTAAGTTTATCATGGGCTATCCCAGCGGGGCTGCGAGCTATTATACATTCGACCAGTATTCCAATCTTAATTTTGAAAATGCACTCACTAACAACTGGGCTCAGCTTATGCTTGAAGCCCGCCAGCGACAAGATCAGGGACGAGGACTCCTGGATTTTAGCCTGCAGATTCCCGGCGGGGAGCAGTCAGCATTTACCACAATTTTTGGGCGGCCGGAGGTTAATTTAAGGGTTAATGGCGTTGCTTCGATGAATATTGGAGTTTCTGTTCAGAAGTCACCAGATGACATTAATTTGCCGGAAGATCAGCGTACCCGAATCGATCCAACATTTGACCAAAGTCTTCAGCTGAACATCCAAGGGACCATTGGGGACAAGCTTACCATTCAAACCGATTGGGATACCGAACGTCAGTTTGAGTTTCAAAATCGGCTGAGTATTGTTTATGAGGGATATGAAAATGAAATATTAAAACGCATCGAGATGGGTAACGTGTCGATGCAGACAGGTAATTCGCTGATCCAGGGCAGCGGGGCTCTGTTTGGGATCAAGTCCATTGCCGAACTTGGCCCGCTTCGGATCACGTCCATTCTTTCGCAGCAGGACGGGGAGAGCAATGTTGAGACAATCAGTGGCGGCTCGCAGGAACAGCAAATCAACATACGGCCGGCTGATTATGACGACGATCGGCATTTTTTCATGGATTTTTTCACCCGACAGGAGTTTGAGAACAGCCTGTCGAATCCGCAGCAACTCATACAAACACTTCAGATTGCGGATGTAGAAGTCTGGAAACTAAGGGAAACAACACAGGTTGATGAAGGTGCAAGGCGGGCCGTTGCGCTGGCCGATCTCGGGGTGGTCGAAAATCAACAGGGAGGATATTTCCCCCCAAATAACGGGAATGATATTTTTTCTGATGATTTGCTTGATCAATTTAGGGATCCGCAGGAGGGAGTATCCGCCAGTGATCTTGGAATAGATGATGCAAGAAATTTTGAAGAGGGATACTTTACGCCGCTCCGGGAAGGACAGGATTACACAATTAATAAGGTGTCCGGCTACATTTCACTGCAACAGGGACTGGGATCTAGGGAAGTGCTGGCCATTGCATTTAATTACCGAGGCCAGGGCGGTGAAATTGTTGATGTTGGTGAATTAAACCAGGGGGGCGGTGACAGGATTTATTTGAAGATGATTCGCCCTCAAAACGTCTCAACCGACAGCGATTTATTTGATTTGACCATGCGGAATGTGTATTCGCTGGGCGTGACGAATATCAACCGTGAAAACCTGGATATTGAGCTCGAATTTACAGAAGGAAACGTTGCCCAAAACCGTCTGCCGGGCCGGTCCAACACCTTATTGCAGGATCTGGGCCTCGACCGTGTGGACTCGCAGGGCGCCGTCAATCCGGATAACGAGATCGACTTTGGCACCGGTACATTAGATGCACAGCAGGGGCGCATCATATTCCCGTATCTCGAACCGTTTGGAAACCGGGTAATCGATCTGCTCGAAGATACACCCGCTACTCCGGAAGACATCCAGCAGCTGGCCTACAGAGAGCTTTATCTGCAGCGACAGACAAATGCGGCGCAGAGTTCGAAAAATGAGTTTTACCGGTTTTCTGGCGTCTCGAAAGGAGGCGTTCAGGACAACTATAATCTTGGGTTTGAGCTGGTTGAAGGATCAGTAAGAGTTCGGGCAAACGGCGTTGAGCTCCAGGAAGATGTGGATTACCAAGTGGATTATTCCTTTGGCAGCATCACCATTCTGAATGATCGCTACACTGCTCCAGGGCAGGATATCACCATTGAGTATGAAAATCAGGCGTTCACCTCCATCGAGCAGAAAACCTTTACAGGGTTTCGGGCGGAGTATGAAGTGAATAGCGATATTCTGTTTGGCGGTACTTACTTCCGGTTTAATGAGCGTCCGCTGGATGACAAAATAAGAATAGGTGACGAGCCGATCAGCAACTCTGTTATTGGCTTTGATGCCAATGCCCGGTTCGACACCCCATTTGTCACGCGGGCGCTGGATGCAATTCCTCTGTTGCAGACACGGGCCGATTCGGAAATCTCCTTTAGCGGTGAGTTCGCACAGTTGCGGCCCGGTGTAGCGGAAACTCGTGCCGTGCGAAGTGCGATCCGGGATAATGAACTGTTTGCAGATGAAGAGGAGGGACTCTCGTTTATCGATGATTTTGAGGGCTCCAGCATTAAACTGAGTCTTCTCAATGCCAATCGGTGGAGCCTTGCCGCAGCCCCCGCAGCTGTTCCAGGTTATGACATAGATGAACAATTTTTTGTAGAAGATGACTTTCCGGGCTCACCTGTAGCCACCAGCCAGGCCCGGCGCGATCGCTCAGATTTGAGGTCAAAGTTCAGTTTTTACACTATACCACGAAACATATCAACCATTTTAGGCGGGGTTGATTTTACGCCTGAATCGGTCCCGGTGAATGTACGTGATGTATTTCCGGGCCGCGAAACACGTAATCCACAGGATGAAATCATCAATACGCTCGATATTCACTACAATCCCAGTGAACGTGGCCAGTACAATTATAACCTTAATATCAAAGATCTGCTGGAAGAAACACCGGAGAATACATGGGGCGGAATGACTGCCGTAATTCCATCCGGCCAGGAAGATTTCACCCAGAATAATATCGAGTTTTTGGAATTTTGGGTACAGCCGGTTCTGCCCAATGGCCAGCTTCCTGGCAATGCTACGCCGATGGATTACGAAGGGAAGATTTATATTGATATCGGCCTGGTGTCGGAAGATGTAGTGCCGAATTCAAAGAACAATACGGAAGATGGCCTCGCCCTCAATCCTGATAACCTTGTGCTGGATGATCTGGATAATCCCCGATCGGCACTGCCCGCCAATCCGCCGCCGCCCGAAGGTCAGTTTTCAAACGAAAACAGGGAGCTTGAAGATGTTGGGCTTGATGGATTCCCGAACAGAGACGGGTTTAACAACTTTGACGAAGAAACAGTATTCAGTGATTTTCTCGCCGAGATGGCATTGCAGTATGGTGAAGATAGCGAAGAATACCGGCAGATTCTGAACGATCCTTCAAACGATGATTACCTGTTTTATGGAGCATCAGAAAATGACGGTTTGCCCCTGCATGAGCGCTTCCACCGCCTGCTCGGTTTTCCTGACGGGAACACACCGATTGATCAAAGTGATAACCGGGCCATCACCAATCGTCCCGATTCTGAAGGACTTGTGAATGCCTCAGCCGTAAATCTGACAGATACTTATTTTCAGTACGAGGTAGATTTTAACCCGGCTGACGAATCCAGGCTTCAAATAGGGGAGCCCGGCACGTACATCGTTGACCAGGTGGGAAATCCCGGCGATCCGCAGCAAGACCGATGGTACCAGGTGAGAATACCGATCGAAGAGTTTGAGCGGCAGGTTGGAAGTATTAATGACTTTCAAAACATTACCTATATGCGGTTCTGGATGTCGGGCTACAAGAAACCATTTACCATGAGGTTTGCAACGATGGAATTTGTGGGCAGCCAGTGGCGCCAGGATGAAGACATCAACGCTGAAAGTGATCCGAACGCTAATATTCGAATCAGCACCATCAACATTGAAGAGAATTCGAACCGCCGTCCGTTTCCGTATCGTCAGCCGGAGGGAGCTATTCGTGCACAGGATCGCAGCAGTCAGCTTCAAAGCCTGCAAAATGAACAGTCGATTGTACTCCAGGCAGAAAGTCTCGGCCCACAATCTGTTCAGCTGGTGAAACGTGTGTATCCTGGCGGATTAAACCTGCTTGACTATTCCAATATGCGAATGTTTGTCCACGGCGAGGGCTACAATAACCGGGATGAGGTTGAACTGGTGATGCGGATGGGTAACGATCTTGAAAACAACTACTATGAATATCGACAGCCGGTATCGCCATCTGATGAGAATTTTCCATTCCAGGATTTTGATCCATCAAACAACAGCCAGATAGAGGAGGAAGCCAATCAAATTTGGCTGTATGATGAGAACAGTATGAATATCGTTCTTGAGGCGTTCAACCAGCTAAAACAGCTGCGGGATCAGGATTTGGGTCAGAATATTGATGAACTGTATCAGCGGGGAGATATTTTGCAAAATGCGGTACCAGGTGCAATTGTCGCAATTCGTGGGAATCCGTCGCTTGGCAGGGTCACTGAAATCGGGATGGGCGTTCGTAATCCGTACAATCCGGATCAGCCCAATGGTCCTGGGGCGCCAACGATTAATGCCGAGCTGTGGCTGAACGAGCTTCGGGTATCAGGCTACGATAATGAGAAAGGGTGGGCCGCAAATGCGAGTATGCGGTTCCAGATGGCTGATTTCGCTACATTTAATGGTAATCTTGCCCGGCAAACACAGGGGTACGGTGCCCTAAACTCACGGCTTGGTCAGCGCAGGATAAGCAATCAAACATCCTATGATCTGAACTCTACCGTTAACCTCCACCGGTTTATTCCCGAGCGTTTTGGCTGGAACATACCGCTTGGACTGTCGATGAGACAATCGTCGTCTATACCGAAGTTTTTACCAAACCAGGGAGATATTCGTCTTGAAGATTTTGAAAACGCAGTAAGGGCTAACGACAATCTTTCAGAAGAGCAGCAGGATAACCTGATCACCGAGCAGCGGCGCGAGGCAGAAACCTTCACTGAAAGCTATGCACTGAACCTTTCAAATGTTTCGAAACGGAATTCACAAAATCCATTTGTTCGTTATACGGTAGACAATACTTCGTTCAGCTATAACTACACAACAGGCTCCGGACGCAATCCACAGCAGATTTTTCAAAACAACTGGAGCTTCAATACCTCTCTGCGATATTCACATCAATTCAGAAACGTGGGCTTCTGGCGGCCGTTCTCAATTCTCGAAAACATACCGATTGTAGGCTTGATGTCGGGCATTGGCTTTGGTAAAAGTCCAAATAATGTAACTACATCAATCAGTGCTTCCCGAACGTATGATGAACGAAAGCGCCGAATATTAGAAGGTCAGGATGAGGTGCCAATTCGCCAGAATCATAACTTTACTTATGATACCAATATTGGGCTTGGCTATAATATTCTCCGGTCGGTGAGCACTACCTTCCAAGCGAGAAATTCATACGATCTGGGCCGGTTTACTATTCGTGATGCCGGTCTGTCCGGAGCCGACAGCACGGCCTTTGAACCTATCCCCACTTTAGAGGTGTTTCAAGATCTTGTATCGGACACTCTTTCCCCCCGCAGAAGCACATATAATGAAGATTATACTGCAAGCTGGCAGCCTCGTCTGAACCAGGTAAGCGGGCTTCAGTGGATGACCTACAATGTTCGGTATGGTGGCGGATTCAGATGGCAAAATTCTGCTTTTGGCTCTAATCTCGGGGCAACCGTCTCCAACAGCTTTCGGCTTGATCATACACTCCGGCTGGATATTAATAATTTGCTCAGACGGTCGTCATTATATACCGATGCACTTGAGAATGACCGTGTTGCAAGGCGTGAACGGGAAGCCAGAAGCAACAGAGATGATGAGAATGTAGAACCGTACGGACTGGGAGAACAAGTAAAATATTACGGACGGAAACTTCTGCTGGCGGTCTTTAGTATTCAAAGTATTGATGCGAGTTACAACAATGCCAAAACTTCATCACAGGCCGGATATGATGGCGGCTCTCAGCTTTATGATGTGTTTGGCGATGATCAGCTCACACCCGGGTTCAGGTACCGTCTTGGATTTGATGAACGTATCAGCACAAACCAGCTCATTAATAACGTTGAGGGGCAGTCTGTAATCCAGCTGCCGGCCAACAATACTTATAATGATAACATCAGTTTAAACACACGCTTCAACCCATTCAATAATGTGTCGGTTGATCTGAGCTGGCAAACTCAGTGGGATGAAAGACTTTCGCAATCGATTGCGCTTGATCCGGACAGCGATATATCATCGGTGAGAAATTCATCCGGAAACATTTCATCATCTGTATGGGCGTTTGGAAGCGGGTATAGAACACTCTTTGAAAAGCAGCTGCAAACGGCCTTTGAAGATATGGCGACGGGTGAAAATGTGATTAGTGATGCGATTGGTAACGGGGACGGTCGAACGGTTCTAAGCCGGGTAACCCTTCAAGAGGATTTTCGGGATGCCTATCTCGGAAGAAGCAGCTCAACCGGAGAGAAAAATTTCACGGCATTTCCGCTTCCTAACTGGCGGCTGAACTGGACAGGACTTGAATCGTTTATCCCGTTCATTGGAAATTACATGCAGAGGGCCTCCATCACGCACTCCTACACCGGCCGTTACCGGATGGGGTGGGAGCTGAACAATGATCCGGGGTCTGATCTTACCCGTAATGTGGGCAGCTACAGCGTGAACAGTTTCAGGCCTGAGTTCGAACCGAACGCCTTAAACGTTGAGAAACGGTTTGCCCCGCTGCTTCAGCTAAACGTTACATGGGAGAACGGCCTTCGGACTCAAGTCGGGTACGAGACCAGCCTGATTACCAGTATGGCGCTGTCGAATGTGCAGGTGACAGAGCGCAGCTCAAGCGGTATTAACTTTTCGTTTGCCTACACGATCCAGAATTTTAAAGTGCCGTTTTTCAGAACGCTCAGCAATGATGTTGATATTACGCTGAACGGTAATTTTATAGATGATAAAGAAGAGCGGTTTCTGCTTGAAACAGATATTGCCAATGCACTACAGGCAGGCAGCGGCCAAATAGTGCGAGACCCGTCGATTTACACAATTACCGATCCGCGAATTTCAGGACAATCCCGCTTTAACGGGTCCATTGTAGTAGGGTATCGATTTTCTGATACATTTCAGTCCAACTTTGAGTATACCTATAGTAGTACAAATCCTAAATCAACACGGACATTTTCGCGAACCACTCACGATATCCGGTTCAATATCAGGATAAACATCCGGTCGAACTAAACCGCATCAGGATGTTTGGTCCGCAAAACCAGTTATCTTAAGCATTTTGAAAGATTCGATTTATTCGCCTGTCAAAATTATAGTATTTTAGCGCTTATGAATTTACTTATACTTTATTTAATTCTCGCGATAGGAGTTTCGTTTCTCTGTTCAATCCTTGAGGCGGTCCTGCTTTCCATCACACCGTCTTATATTGCCATGCTCGAGTCCGATGGGGATAAAGCCGGACAGTTACTGCAATCGTTGAAAAAAGATATCGACCAGCCACTGGCAGCTATTCTGAGCCTGAATACAATTGCGCACACAATCGGTGCTGCCGGCGTGGGGGCACAGGCGCAAATCGTATTTGGGAATGCGTATGTCACAGTTACATCCATCATTCTGACGCTGCTCATCCTCGTTTTTTCTGAAATTATTCCAAAAACGCTTGGGGCCACCTATTGGAAAAGATTATCAGGCTTTGCAGCCCGTACCACCAAATTACTGATAGTTGTAACCTATCCTTTTGTCCTGCTTTCAAAAGGAATCACAAAGTTGATATCAAGTGAAGAAAAGCAGCCGTCTATCAGCCGTGAAGAGATTGGCGCGATGGCAGACCTGGGACATGAAGAAGGAATTTTTGAAAAAGAGGAATCCAATATTCTGAGAAACCTGATACAGTTCAGTTCTCTGAAAGTTGAAGATATTATGACGCCCAGAATTGTGGTTGTGAAGTACTCCGAAGAGGTCACCATTAAAGACATTGTAAACAAGGAAGACGAGCTTCGAGTATCCAGGGTACCGGTTTATGGTAAAACTGAGGAAGATATAACCGGATACGTACTGAAGAACGATATGTATCTTGAGCTGTCTAAAGGCAATGGCGACATGAAGCTTAAAGATCTTAAACGGGATGTAATGATCGTTCCCGAATTGAGTTCAATAAAAAATCTTTTTGAGAAGCTTCTGAATTCACAGGACCATATTGCAATTGTGGTTGACGAATATGGCGGATTTTCAGGTGTGGTTACGATGGAAGATGTGGTTGAAACTCTGTTGGGAATGGAAATTGTCGATGAAATTGATGCCATTGATGATATGCAAAAACTAGCCCGCCAGCGCTGGCGTGAACGGGCGAAGAAGCTTGGAATTATGCTGCCGGAATCTGAAAATTCTGATTTAGAATCGGATGAGCAATAAAACGTCGGTTAATCACCTGAATTTCTTCGTTTACCGGCAATCGTAAATCCAATTCCGCCGATGGTAAAGATCAGGGATAACCACGGAAGCCAGTCGCCAAACCGCCCATAAAATGTCAATTCATTCGTTTGATAGATTTGGTAAGGAAACGCATCTTCTGTCCAGTATTCAGTTTCAAGCTGAATCTTACCATCGGGCGAAATAATACCTGAAATTCCATTATTTGCAGACCTGGCAACCCACCGACGCTGTTCGATAGCTCTGAGGCGGGCATACGCGAAATGCTGCTCGTGGCCGTTAGAATCTCCCCACCAACCATCATTTGTAATGATGGTGAGAAAATCCGCATCGTTATTTACAAACTGGTTTACCCATCCTGGAAAGACGGAATCGTAGCAGATTAGTGCCGGGGTATGGCTGCCATCAACCTGGAAAACGGTTGCTTCTCGTCCCAGTCCGTAACTGTTTATAGCACCCCAGTCAACAAAGTTGAACAGATCAATCCTGTTAAAAAATTCAACAAATGGAAATCGTTCTACAACTGGAACAAGCCGCCCTTTTTCATAAATCTGAATGGGCTGGTTGGGTTGTATATGAAACGCTGCATTGAAAAAATTATAGGCTTGTCCGGAATGTATGCCACGAGTAACGGCAGGGGCGTCTTCGTCGCTGTAATATTTTAGATAGCCGCTGCCGGTAATAAGTTCTGTATTCCATACACTGAGGCTGTCGCGCACCCGGCTGACCTGTGGGCTTGATAGCGTGAGCGCCGCATCAAGAGCATTTTCGGGCCATAGAAGAAGCTGTGTGGAATCGGTACGGGCCGAATCGGACAGCTCAAGCAGATGCGTTAGCAGATGATCGAGCGAGGGGTGGCCTCCATAGTTTTCATAAGAGTTTGAATTAGGCTGAACAACAGTCACATTAAACGGCCGGTCACTTGGCTGGTGAATGTTAATCATTGCTAAAACAGAGAATATCGGGAAAGCGAAAAATATAAGCGCGGCACTTTTTAAAACCGGTTTCGAGGCAGTTACGATAGCGTGGTAGCAGAGCGCCGCTGTAAATACAATCCAGAAACTTACTCCCCAAACACCTGTTACCGAGATGTACTGAATCACACCTGTCAGGTTTGCCCATGCGTTGCCCAGTGTAAGCCATGGCCAGGCGAGATCCCATTGATGATGCAGAAATTCGTAGCTGACCCATACGTTAGCCGCAAAAAATGATGAGCCAATTGGGTTCATCTCACTCAGGGTAAGCCGCCGGATCAGCCCAAGAGGAATCAGCATGAGTGCGGCATTGGCAAGTATAGCGGCGGCTCCGGCCGACACGCTCGCCATCATCAGCCAGTAGGTGGTTAGCAGGTTCCAGAGAACAAATGAAGGATAGGCGTAATAAATCATCTGGCGAACTGACACGCTAATGACAGAAAGTCTGAGCAGCAGTATAAATGCCGGTATTTGAAGTATACCGAGATTATACGGCGGAAACGACAGCCAGAGTAAACTGGCCGCCATGACAGATTGTAACCATGGGGAGTTCCAGAAATCGGGCTGTTTCATTTATTCTGAATAGGTTTTGCCTGAAACAATCACGACAAATTCTCCTTTCACCGACGGCCTGTTTTGCCAGTCGTCGAGAAGATCGGAAATATGGCCGCGTTGTACTTCTTCAAATTTTTTAGTGAGTTCACGGGCTATGCAAATCCACCGGTCGGGTTCTGTAAATGAAGACAGACGCTTTAAAAAACGCACGAGTTTATGAGGGCTTACGTAAATGACAGACGTTGTATCAGACTCCGCGATAGCTTTGATTCGTGTTTCACGGCCTTTTTTTGGCGGGAGAAATCCTTCGTAAACATACCGGTCACTTGGCAGGCCGCTCGCAGCAAGCGCTGTGGTGGCGGCATCAGGGCCAGGTATTGCGCAAACGGTATGGCCATTTTGATGCGCTGCCCTAACAGCCAAAAATCCAGGATCAGAGATACCAGGCATACCGGCATCACTGATAAGAGCAATATCAGATCCGCCATCAAGTAGATTCATCAAATGTTTTACTTTGTGATGCTCATTATGCTGATGAAACGAAAAGAGCGGCTTATCTATTTCATATCTCTGTAATAAAACTGTCGAGGTTCGGGTATCTTCGCAGCCGATTTGATCCACTGATTTCAGTGTTTCGGCGGCACGAGGAGAGAAATCAGCAAGGTTACCGATAGGTGTAGCTACGATATAAAGTTTGGACACTGCATGTGTTTTTGAGCTGAAAAATTAATTACTAAAATATAATCTCAAAACTCGTAGTTTATTATCTGAAAATCAGAAAACCAACAAATAAATTTTACTATGGATTTCAATCCCTCAGGAATTAACCACATGACCATCCGGGTCAATGAAATAGAACGGTCTGAAGAATTTTACGGTGACATTCTCGGATTTGAACTAGTTCGGAAAATGGGCCAAAGCATGGCAGTCTATAAAATCGGAAAAGAAGATACGCTTGTCATTGTAGAGGCGGAAACAAGCTACGACCCAAACTCACGCGATTTCAGAGTTGATCATATCGGGTTTTACCTGGAATCACCAGAAAAAGTGGATGAAATGGCCCGTTACCTGCGGGATAATGAAGTAACGATTTTGAGTGGCCCGGCTAATCGCAAAAAAGGCCGCTTTGTATTTGCTTCAGATCCTGACGGTAATATGATCGAATTTTTCTTTGAAGGCGATCAGTAATAGCAGACACAAAAGAAACATTGTCACCATTAGATCGTTTACTGGTGTCTGGCATGTTATTTGCCTGCTAGCTTATATAAATGAAGAATATTTTTAAACGTGATTTTTTTATGAATAAGAATGATGAGAACCAGACAGTAGAAGAACAGGAACTGTCGGCAGAGAAAAATGAAACAAAGGATACCGAGCTCATCCAGGAACAGATGCAGCTCATTCGTAAGCAGGAAGAAGAGATAGAAAACCTGCGAGAAGAAGTTGAAAATGTGAAAGAGGCTCAGCTCCGCAAGGCTGCAGAAATGGAAAACATGCGAAAACGTCTTGAGCGTGAACGTATACAAACATTTGAAAATGCCCGGCGTGCTGCTGTAGAATCGTTCCTGCCGGTGAATGATGATCTCCTTCGGACGCTTAAAGCGATGGAAGAAGCTGATGCCGAGCCCACATATCTTGATGGCATCAGGATGGTCGCCAAGAAGTTCGATGATGTGCTCCAGAAATATGGTGTTGAGCGAATTGATGAAGAAGGAGTTCCATTTGATGTAGATTTGCATGATGCAATGCTGCGTCAAAAACCAGAGGATGAATCCATCGAAAGCGGAACAGTTCTTCAAATTCTGGAAAACGGATACAGAATAGGCGACAAAACAATCCGTCACGCAAAAGTAATTGTAAGCGAATAAAGTTTATTCATGTCAAAACGCGATTATTACGAAGTTTTAGGTGTAAGTAAAAGTGCTTCAGATGATGAGCTAAAGAAAGCTTATCGAAAACTGGCGATGAAGTACCACCCCGACAGAAATAAGGGGGATGAAGAAGCCGAAAAAAAGTTTAAAGAAGCCTCAGAAGCTTACGAAGTACTCAGGGATACGCAGAAGCGTCAGCGATACGATCAATTTGGCCACTCAGGAATGAATGGCGGCGGATTTGGTGGCGGTGCTGATTACGGAAATGCCGACTTCGAAGATATTTTCAGCCGGTTCAGCGACATCTTCGGTGGCGACATTTTTGGCGGCGGTGATCCATTCGGTGGAGGTGGCCGCGGCCGCAGCCGCAGACGTTCCAGCAACGGACAGCCCGGCGCCGACATGAAATTAAGCGTGGAACTTACGCTTGAAGAGATTGCGGAAGGCACTGAAAAAACACTTAAAGTTAAGAAGTATCGTAAGTGCGGCGAATGTAATGGTACAGGCGCCGAAACAGAATCGGATTTCGAAACATGCAGCACATGTAACGGCATGGGAGAAGTACGGCAGGTATCCAAGACCATGTTTGGTCAGTTTGTGAATGTGCAGCCATGTCCCAACTGCAGGGGAGAAGGACGCATCATTAAAAACAAATGTTCATCATGCCATGGCGAAGGCCGTAAGCGGGGTGAAGAGAAAGTGAAAATGAATATTCCCTCCGGCGTGTCTAACGGGAATTACATCACGCTCAGGCGACAGGGAAATGCAGGAGTCAGGGGCGGAGAACCCGGCGATTTGATTGTGTTGATTGAAGAGAAAGAGCACGAACATTTCGATCGCGACGGAAACGATATATATTACGACCTGCTTCTAAGCATTCCGGATGCCGTTCTGGGAACTGACGTTGAGGTTCCGACTTTGAAGGGTAAAGCCAAAGTTAAAGTTGAGCCCGGTACACAGCCCGGAAAGCTTTTGCGCATGAAAGACCGGGGCATCCAGGGCTTAAATAACAGCGGCCGGGGCGATCAGTTTATCAAAGTAAATATGTATGTTCCTAAGGATCTGTCTGATGGTGAGCGCCGTCATATTGAAGCCCTCAGGGGAAATGATCATTTTGATCCTGAGAGTGCACAGGATAGAGAGAAAGGATTTTTCTCTAAAATAAAGGATGTCTTTGCCTGAGGAAAGAGTCAGTAAAAACATTTATAAGGTTTTCGGTTTATAACCGGGAACCTTTTTTTTGTTTGCCAATTGTGCGATCTAAATTTCATTGTCATCTCTCCTTTCTTCGCGCTACATTGGATCAGCCAAATAATTGATAACAAACCTTTTAGCTTATGCGATTATTATATATCTCCATCCTCATACTGATGGTAATCTCTTTCTCTTCAGGATGCCAGTCAGATTCTGAAACACAAACAGAAGATCAAACCGATTTAACTTCAGGAAGCGTTCTTATTGAAGGTGAAGAACCGGAAATAATAGCCGGGCCATTAGAATTTACGGAAGGCCCATACTGGCACCCGGATGGCTACTTGCTCTTCAGCGATATTCCCGCAAATCGTGTGTACCGGTGGTCGGAAATGGAAGGCTTAGATGTTTACCTTGAACCTAGTGGGAATTCAAATGGGATTGAGGCGGATGTTGACGGTTCTATTCTGCTTGCTCAGCATGCTGGGCGTGTATCGCGGTTGACAAATGACGGAGACCTTGAAGTTATCGTGGACAGCTATAACGGTCAGCGGCTCAACAGCCCAAATGATCTGGCTGTGCATTCCAACGGAACTATTTATTTTACCGATCCGCCGTTTGGTGTGAGTGATGAGGACCGCGAACTCGATTTCAGTGGTGTGTATATGATTTCACCCGATGGTGAGCTCTCTGTTTTATATGATGAGTTTGAGTACCCTAACGGAATTGACTTTTCAGCTGATGAGTCTACACTATACGTGAGTGATTCAGGTACCGGAACCATTATGGCATTTGATGTTGACGAGAGTGGTATCGCAAGTTCACCTCAGGAATTTGCCAATGTAGGTGCGATGGGCACTGGTGCGGGCGCTGCAGACGGCTTGGAAACCGATCAAGCTGGAAATGTATATACAACTGGTCCGCAAGGTGTAATTATTTTTGATGAAAACGGCAACCAGCTCCATTTGATAGAATTTGATGAGCAAATTACAAACGTTGGATGGGGCGGAGAAGATGCAAGCGATCTCTACATCACCGGAAGTGATCATGTGTTTCGGTACACCATGAATGCGACCGGGAGCAAGAAGCGATAATCCCTCGACTGTCGATTGCCTTTTTCGACTGTCGAGTTTGTGGGACTCAAAAATGATTGGATATTGGAACCGGCTACTCGTCAGACGACTGAGAGTTTTGTGGCCTGAATTCGGTTTTTCCCGGAGTCGTCAGACGAGGATATTCCCTCGACTGTTGATTGGATTTTTCGACTGTCGAGTTGATAGGATTTGAAACCAGTTGAGGATTTAGAACTCGAAACTCGTCAGACGACTGAGGGTAGTGTGGCCTGGGTTTGATTGTTACCAAAGTCGTCAGACGAGGAAGGTCCTTCCAAGTCTCATTATACTATCAAAAATACTGTAAATAAGGCCGTTAATGAACTCACCTGGCCCAATAATCCATAACCAGTACATCGTTTACATGTGGCCCCACAAGGTCCACAAACTCTTGGTGAGCAGGGTGAGGAAGGTATATATCCCGGTCTTCTTCACTATCAAACGTCACGAGAAAAGAGTGGGTAAATCCTTTGTCGAGACCTTCCGGGCTGTTGTTGGTTCCCCACTCAAAATCTTTAATCACATCAATTTTTGAGGGCAGTGCCGCAAACGCCTCTTCAATTTGCCGGATATCTTCAGAAGTGGACGAATCTGTAAATTTGAAAAGGACAATGTGGCGAAGTTGCTCCGCCATCTCTGATTCAGTATTTTGGTTCATCGAACTGTCATCTGTTTCGGTACCAGAGTTACAGCTGATAATGGTTACCATTAGAAGCAGGAAGAGTATAATTTGTTTCATATACAATATTGAGTGAGTTTTCGATTGAAGTTAGGAAATCATTTTAAGCATGCTTCTCCAGCACATCTACAAACACATTTACAAACCTGTCTATCTGCTTGTAGGTAATAACCAGAGGTGGCACCAGGCGAATCGTGGTATCCATCGTAACATTTGCAATCACAAACAGATCAAGCATATCCATCACTACTGGTTTTCCTGGAAAGTTTAGTTCAATGCCAATCATTAATCCTTTACCCCGGATCTCTTTGATGTAGTCTGTGCCTTTAGTTTTCTCTTTCACTTGTTTGATGAGATACGCACCTTTCTCTGTAGCCTGCGTCATCAGATCCTCATCGAGGATGGTTCTCACCGCGGCTAAACTGGCGGCACAAGCCAGTGGATTTCCGCCATAGGTAGTGCCATGATCACCGTAGTCAAGCGCTTGTGCGGCTTTTTCGTTAGCCATCACGGCACCAATTGGAAACCCGCCGCCAAGACCTTTCGCCGTGGCAATCATATCGGGTTTGACTCCGTGATGTTCAAACCCGAAATATTTACCGGTCCTGCCGTTTCCGCACTGAACTTCATCAAAGAAAAGAAGTGCATTGTGTTTGTCACATAGTTCGCGGGCTCGTCGGAGATAGTCACCACTAACCTCATGAATGCCGCCTTCGCCCTGAATCGGTTCGCAGGCAAATGCAATCGTCTCATCATTTATTTCTGCTTCAAGCGCTTCAATGTCGTTGAAGGGAATTGTTTTGAAACCGGGTGGAATAGGTGCAAATCCTTTCTGATATTTAGGTTTTCCAAGAGCTATAGCTGCCAGGGATCGTCCGTGAAATCCGCGCTCAACTGCAATGATGTCACCTTTCTTGTTATGATTGTTTCCGTATTTACGCGCGATTTTCAGCGCGGCTTCCAGAGCCTCCACGCCGCTGTTGCAGAAAAAGACACGTTCCAATCCTGATAAGTCACTTAGTAGTTTGGCCAGGTCACTTTGTGGTTTAGTGTAGAAAAAGTTCGAGGGGTGAATCAGTTTTTCAGCCTGTTCCTGAATCGCTTTCACCACATTTGGATGGCAATGGCCGGTATTGTTCACGGCAATGCCTGCAAGCATGTCGAGATATTCGTTGCCTTCATAGTCCCAGACAAGGGCGCCTTTACCTTTTTCAAGCGTAATGGGATATCGCCGGTAAATCGGCAGATGGTGCTCATGTTCGATGGTTTTGGCCTGCTCGGAAATGTCTTTTGGATTCATGAAGTAAATGTATGATTATCGAGAATTTAAAAGGTCAATGGAATATACAAAATAGAATGGATACGCTTTAATGTCAGTTCAGTGAAAAAATTGGGATAGAGAGACATGGAATGTCTCGTGGTTTCAAAACCTGAACGAATTACAAACTTTCGTATGATACTTTAGCTTTAGCTATATATAGCAATGAGCGTGCAGATATGCCATGAGTCGACGTCGAAGTCAGGTTCAGCCCCCCTGACATCCGAAACTGACGCTTTGCGCCGTTTTGTGCGTCTGTCCCCTCTCGAGATGGGATTTAGTGATGCCCGGCTTCATTTCTAAGTTGTAGATGATAGATTTTGTAGGCCTCTAAAATCCCTATCCGAGATAATGTCACTAACTTTAAAGAATATTTCTCTGATTCCGACCTGACATCATGTGGATAAATAAATAGATTTATCATCCGTATTGGACTCCCTGTTCATTTTGCCTTGATGCAAAACGAACCAAATTGCGCCAAGCTAAACCCGTGAAAGTGGGAATAGTGTTCTTTGAAACTAGGAAATCTTTCGTAGGAAGCCTACAGGTAACCAATCCTGTCTGGTAAAGCCTAACCAGCAGCCGGAACCGAGTCTTGCGTAGTCAGCTGAGAGGCTGGCACGAAGCGTAGACAGGGAGTATGAAAGCTGTGTGATTGAGCCCCGAAATGTTTATGGTTGTCGGAGCTTTCACTGTTTTGGTAAGTGGGAGCAGCAATGCAGTGGCGTCGATAAGGTGAGTTACTTGCATAACGACCGGGGTCTGAGAGCAGGGCAAACATGCATGAGGTTTCCACGGGAACTTGGGAGAGCCTAACGTCTCCACTCG